>CAJQKT010000027.1 GCA_905478995.1 uncultured Pseudomonadales bacterium
TCGGGGTGGGAGATGATCGCGAATGTGCGTCGCTGTTGAATTTCGCTAGATAAGTTGCTTTGAGACACCGTATTCAAACCTTGTATAGTACGTATTAAGCTAGGCTCTCAGGGAGAGTGATTGACGCCCTATCTGCGCTTTGCGACAGGCGCGACAGTGTACCCAAATAGCCCCTAGCTATCAAAATAAAGCGGACAAGCATTGCTGATCAATCAACTTCCTTTGTGCTCAGCGTGCTCATTGACGCCCTAGCGCCACATTCCACCCTGCGTGCACACTTAAACACATGACCAATCAACGCAGAAAGCCCAGAACCTTGATCTTCGGATCCGAGCTCGCTAAAAATAGAAGTCATCTAACGAGAGTATTTCAAGGCTATAAAAATCGTTTTTCTAAGAGCCATCTTTCGATAGATCAACAGCCCTAATCATTGCAAAATAGTGGGTGATTTTTTTATTCTAAATAAACCAGTAATCATTAACTCTACCAGCATCTTTAATCGTAGCCATTTCGTTATGCAAACTTAAGCTGCATCGGCACATTAGCATAGCCGCCTATTTTAGGATTTTTTCAATTGACGCTTTCTCTCCATGCCAATATTCTGGCGCAATAAATTTACGCAGCTTTTTTTCGCTATAGCTGAGCTCAAGCTCTCCTATTAACTGCTTCAGTGCGCTGAATTCTCCGGCAATAATATTAGGTGTGGAGATAGAAAAGCAGTTTGCTCCACTGGCTTGCAAGGCATTAATACGCGTCAAGTAACTCTTGGCAAAATCTTCCCAATAGGCTCTTTCAGTACTATGTTGATTCATAAATGGTGTGCGCAAGCAAGAGTCAATGAAGCTGCCGCTGTCACGTTGAACATAAACCCAGCGAGCATTTGGAAAAGCTTTTGAAAACATAGGCCAAAGCAGTGTTAGCTTTGCGTCTTTATAAAGCCACGGCCGATCGCCACGGTAACCATCTTGTTGAATCATTTTAAAGACTTGATTACGTAACGAGCCATCAGGGAATTCTGCTGTTTCAAGCGGCAGACTGCGCACCCCTAGCGGATCACAGTCTAAAGATACCAACGTCTTCTTGATGAGCTGCTCTCGAATATGGGCATGCTCAAAAAATCCTTTCGGATTTTGTGGTGTGGCGGGAATTGTAGTGCCGGTCCACGCACCCGATTTCTTTAAAGCCCCGGCAATCATTGATGTGCCAGAGCGCGGTAAGCCGAGAATAAAAATAGGGCTATCTGAGAGCTTTATTGTCATTGGATTTCAAAACGTCTTAGTGATTTCGTATGACTAGATTATAGAATTAAAGACACCGGTTACAACTGATAATCAGTTTAGTTTCTCACTACACCCGGAAGACTCTAAATTCATCTTAGCGGCATCTCATGAGATATTTCTCTAACACCATAAAAACGCTAGGCTAGCCACTTCGCTGACGACGCCAGACGCTATCATCGACCGCAAAATGATATAGTGGTTTACTTGAAATCATGTACGATACGCGCGCAAAATTTCGTCTGCGATTAAGCGGGCTCTCAACATAGGTTAGAAAAACGAATTTTAGTGAGGTAAATGGCGATTAAGCTTCAACTAATAATATTCTTATTAGCCTGCTCGATGGCAAGCTGCAGTTCACTTGAGCCTGTAGCGCCTTCAGATAGTGACCCTAAAGTAGAAGCGCCCCTGAGCATTGATTTTTTTCGCGTATCGCGCAGCGATTATGCAGACAAACTTGAGGGTTTTTGGCTAGGGCAAAGTATTGCTAACTGGACGGGCTTAGTCACTGAGATGGACAAAATTGGTGGCGAAGGTGAGCATGGCCAATTTTATACTCGCGATGATTGGGGAAGCCCCGATCAGCCAAGCATTTGGGGACAAGGGGTACCTAGCAATCTATCCACAACTATTAATTGGGTGTTAGAGGATTCGTCAGGGATATGGGGCTCTGATGATGACACTGATATTGAGTACATGTATCAGCATCTAATGGAGGTCAATCAAGTCAGTATTTTATCAGCTGAGCAAATTCGAGACGGCTGGCTCACTCACATTTATTCTGAAGAAAACACACCCTTGGTTAGCGATGATGGCAGCAAAGAGAATTTCCTTTGGGTCTCCAACCAACGAGCGCATAACTTAATGCAACAAGGCATGCTACCACCCGAGACCGGAGATCCCGAGCACAACTCTCATTTTGATATGATTGATGCGCAGTTAACCACGGAGATTTTTGGTTTGCTAGCCCCAGCAAGGCCCGATATTGCACTAAAGATAGCAACGCTTCCTATTCAAACCACCGCGCGAGAAAACGCTCAATGGGCGTCTGAGTTCTATATCGTCATGCATTCATTAGCGTCATACGTAGATCCGTCCCTCAGCCGCAAACAGCAAGTTATGTGGTTAGCGCACCAAGCACGCGCGCGCTTGCCGCGAAGTTCTTACTCTGCACATATGTATGACTTTGTGATGTCGCAATACAAAATGGGTAAACCATGGGAAAAAGTGCGCGATGCTCTGTATCAACGGTATCAGGTGGAGCAGCAGGATGGCTACAACATCACTGCTAGAAACCTTTACTGTAATGGCTGTTTTGCCTCTGGCATTAACTTTGCCGCCAGCCTTATTAGCCTGTTTTATGGCGAGGGAGATTACAAAAACACGATACAACTGGCGGTACTAATGGGCTGGGATTCTGACAATCCTGCTGCCACATGGGGTGGCTTACTAGGTTTTATGTACGGCAAGCAAGAGATTGAAAAGCTATTTTCCAAAAAATTATCCAACCGATTCAACATTCATCGCACGCGGGGCAATTTTGATAATAATGGCATTGATAATTTCACTGATATGGCACAACAAGGGATCACGATTATAGACCGAGTGGTAACGCAGCAGATGGGTGGCCAAGTCGATGTTAATGCGGGTTTTTGGCTTATACCCAAAGCGGATATGAAAATAAAAGAAGCTCAATACAGTCAGTAGCGCATCAATATACACATGACATAGGTAACGCCAGTCGCTAAACTTGTCACTAGCGCTCAATTATGCGCGGCACAATTTCATTTAAGACATGAAACTATCGACATAGTAGATAAGGCCAGCCAAACACAAAAAACGCAGACTTTACCCACATTGAAATGGGAGCTGTTAATGTTCTCTTGATTCATTTTTTTCTCAACAACGGCAAACCACTTAAAACAACCCAAGCTCACGCTTCTAGCAACATCAATACAATGAATTATCCTCTATGAAAATCATCTTCCGCTCAATATTATCGGCCTATCTCGTTGTCGCCACCACAGCCTGCGTATCTTCAATAAGCAACGAACCTAGCGTCACAAATATCACGGTTAGGCCGATGACTGAATGCGCAGACCCAAGGCCTCAAATATGCACCCGTGAATATCGGCCCGTATGCGCAATTACGAAAAAATCTCATCAGTGTGTTAAGGCGCCTTGTGAAGGCGCGCAGAAAATCACTTACGCCACTGGGTGCACGGCATGCGCTGACCCAATAGTTCATAGTTATAGCCTTGGGCCATGCAACCCTTAACGCCTTAAGCATTCGGGCACGCATAGACTCAAAAAAATCTGATAGTGCTAAGTGGCTCATCAGTTTTGAACCACAACAATAGCGCTGCTTACATTAGATAAAATGATTTTGTTAGCGCGTTTGGCGTGTTAAACGCCAAAGAGCCGTCGAATAGACTGGCTACCTTTTTTGGCAACGGATATGCCACTTACCGAGATTGAAGCGAACGACTTATACACCTATGTGCAAGTCTTTTTCCGTAAGGCCGTCAACGCCCTTTTCAGCTCATACTATAAATGGATTGGGATTGTTAAATCAGAACGAACAGAGTGGGTTGATCATGCGTTTGAATGTTTTTATCTTTGTATTATTGCTAGGAATCTACGCAACACTATGTATTATTAAAAATGGCGAGCGGCTAGACGTTATAATAGGCGAAGTTCAACAATGCGACACCCTCATGGGAGGCACATTAGAAGCAATGTCACATGCCACGATCAAAACCAAAAACGGCAGTTATATTATTGCAACATTAAGAAACTGTGCCGCAGGCCTAACAACTGAAATCTACATAAACCGTGGCGCCCTCTACTTCAACACAGTGTATGCCACAGAATAGATCGAACGTTACCGGCAAGTTAGATAGTGCCGAACGTGTTGACATGATCGTTCAACTTTTTAAAAAACACTCAATGCTGTTAATTTCCAGGCAGCGCCGCACTTTTTATATTTATATTAGAGATCAACATGACACAAGCCCAAGATGAATTGACTGCTGAAGATTATTCAGAATTTTATGAAATATCTCAAAGATCTACACGGGAGGCACTAAAGGATTATAATTTAAATGACATAGATCGAGACAATCTTATCTTGGAAACAAAAAAGAACAAGAAATCTATTATTTACAAACTTTTTTATTCGTATGGAGTCAGTAAGACATTAATTTCTACTACCCGAGTCAGTACCGTGACGAGAGCGGCATCGGTTAAAGTCACAAATTTAGAAAAAAATAATTAATTAAACGCGCCTGTTTAATCTTGCCTTAAACGCCATGCCACAATGCTGCACATAACACTACATTTCTTAATTCCAGTCATTGTGGCCGGGCTTTTTTTTGGCGCCCGCTGGAAATACGCCTACCTCATTATGGTGGCAACGATGCTCGTAGATCTTGACCATCTAGTAGCAAACCCAATTTATGACGCAACCCGTTGCAGCATTGGCTTTCACACGCTCCATCAGAGCTGGCTGGTCATTTTTTATTTTGCGCTTTGCTTTGCGCCAAAAACCAGACTTGTAGGTCTTGGCCTAACGATTCATATGTGCCTAGATGCACTTGACTGCCAAGCCACAAATGGCGTGTGGGTCAGTCTATGGAGTGAAAGTCCATTCAGCAGCATTGCCAAACTCTGCTGTGCAAACGCTGCAGCGATTACCCGGCCTTACTAATAAGAACAATCGCTTTAAAAAAAAGCAGCTATTCGCACACAAGCCACGCCGAATTTAACGCTAAAAATTATCAGTGATCGCACCAGTCGACGCCGAACTTACGGCGCTCGCATATTTAGCCAGCACTCCACGAGTGTGCCTGGGCTTGGGCTTTTTCCATTGCTTTTTACGCGTAGCCAACTCTTTTGCGCTTAGATCAATATGTAAAGTGCGACTATTGGCATCTATGGTAATACGGTCACCCGTTTTAACTAAGCCAATCGGCCCGCCCACAGCGGCTTCCGGCGTAATATGCCCAACCACAAAGCCATGCGTACCGCCACTAAATCGGCCGTCAGTAATCAACGCCACTTCATCACCTAGTCCCTGCCCCATAATGGCCCCCGTATGCGAAAGCATCTCCTGCATCCCTGGACCACCCACCGGGCCTTCATTGCGAATAACAACCACATCGCCCTTTTTTATTTTCTTGTCGAGTATCGCTTTGAGTGCTGCATCCGATGAATTATAGACACGAGCACGGCCTTCAAAGCGCAGCCCCTCATGACCAGAAATCTTAGCCACACCGCCCTCAGGAGCCAAATTACCACGCAGTATTACCAGGTGACTTTCCGACTTGATGGGATTATCAAGCGGCCGAATAATATCTTGGCTTTTAGCATAAGGCTTCACCTTGGCTAAATTCTGCTTTAATGTTTTACCCGTTACTGTCAAGCAATCACCATGAAGCAAGCCCGCATCCAGTAGCATTTTCATCAGTGGTTGGATACCACCGGCATCGATCAAATCGGCCATACTGTAACGGCCACTGGGCTTCAAATCGGCCAACATAGGCACTCGTTTGCCCACACGAGTAAAATCATCTAGCGTAAGCTTCACGCCTATCGAGTGAGCCATAGCCAAAAGGTGTAATACTAAATTGGTTGACCCACCTAGAGCGATAGCCACGGTCATTGCATTTTCAAACGCTTTTTTAGTCATGATCTGTTTGGGGGTAATGCCTTTTTTCACCAGCTGCATTAACGCCTCGCCCGCTTGACGACAATCTTTCTTTTTACCCGCCGAAATAGCGGCTTGCGCCGAGCTATCGGGTAGGCTCATACCCATAGCCTCAATAGCTGAGGCCATAGTATTAGCGGTATACATGCCGCCACAAGAACCAGGTCCAGGAATCGCTTTAGTCTCGATAGCCGTCAATTCTTTCAGCGGTATAGTATTGTTAGCGCGCGCACCGATCGCCTCGAACACCGATACGACATCTAACTGCTTACCATTGTGCTCCCCAGAAAGAATCGTGCCGCCATAAACAAATATTGCCGGCCGATTTAATCGTGCCATAGCAATTAAACAGCCGGGCATGTTTTTATCACAGCCACCAATGGCCACTAGCCCGTCATAGCCCTGGCAACCCATGACTGTTTCAATCGAATCGGCAATCACTTCGCGCGACACCAACGAGTATTTCATATTTTCGGTGCCCATCGAGATACCGTCGGAAATAGTAATCGTATTAAAAATAACGCCTTTACCGTTGGCCTTATCGACACCTTTACAAGCCTCGTCAGCCAATTTATTGATATGCATATTGCAGGGAGTAACCATACTCCAAGTTGACGCAATTCCAATTTGAGGCTTTTTAAAATCAGCCTCCTTGAAGCCAACTGGACGCAACATCGCACGACTAGCGGCGCGGTCTTCACCATCAACGATAACGGAAGAATATTGACGTGGATTGTGTGACGATTTTTTTGAAGGCATGGTAAGTAAACACATAGGTAAAAGGAAAAAGAAAACACCCGAGACGCCAGTATAACGATAACGCCAGCAGGCACAACACATAGGGATCTAGCTAAGCTTGCGCCAACACTAACGACACATTGCGCAAGCCATATGCAGAATGTAAGAATATCAAGAACGCTGTTAATTAACCATGCTCTGGTAAGTTTCCGCTATAACTCAAAGGCGCAAAAAAGATCCGCACACAATCGCAGCGCACAAAAAAGGCCGCTAAGCGGCCTTTTTACGCGTGTGGAATAAATCGGAATTAAACTTTTTTACACTGCGCAAGATTGGCGCCATTAGCGATAAGTTTATTACGTCGCTCACCCTCAGCACTCACATACTTTTTCCAGTTGACCGCATTCTTTTTTACACGATCGAACTTGGCGGCCTTACTGAATGATTTTACGGCAGCGTCATAGCAATGTAGCGAAGCCTCAGCACTTCCACGGTTCATCCACGTAAGATCTTCACGCTTCAAGCCACCTTTGCTGAGTGCGTTAATAGCAGCAACCAGCGCCTTCTCATTTTCATTGAGGTTGAGGTAGACGCCTGCTAGGCGCGACCAGGCATTTCCATGCGAAGCCAGTTTTGCCGCTTGCTCGAGCACAGGCGACGCCTTTTTAAACTCCTGCGCACGCTGGTAAGCGGAACCTAATATTTCAAGGTTTTTCTCGGTTTTTTCAACTTGGCCTTCTTTCATCGCCCGCTCAAGTATCGCTGCGGCACGATAAGGCACATCGATCGCCATAAATTGGTAAGCCAAGGCGACAAATTGCTTTTCTTTGTCTAAGCCGTTTTGCTGATAGGTTAAATCGAGAGCCAGTAATTCACGCTTATTATCTTCTAACGAACCGAACATGGCAGCCAGCTGCTTCCAATATTTTATTTTTGGGTATTCAGCCAACAGCACACGGTTCACGCCAACCGCATCGGCATAGCGCTCTTTTTCGTAATAGAGGACCCACTGAAAATTCAGCCACGATTCTTTAGGTATTTGAGCGGCTGCGGTGGACTCCTGCATCACTTCTTCAACAAGGTTCAATGCGTCAGTTTTCCGGTCAAGATTGTAATAAATTCGAGCCAGTAAAACCTTTCCGCCTCTGTCTACCACTACAGCTTCAGCCATCCACTTTTCAAGTTGCAAAGCAGCCGATTGATAATCTTCGGTAACAAACATTAATTGTGCAACGGTATACCGGGTGTCAACTCGCTTTTGCGCGTCAGCGTCAGGTTCATTAATAAACGCCAAGTAGGCTTTAATCGCCGAGCCATATTGCTCCTGCGCATAATAAACGTAGCCCAAAAAGCGATTAACCTCGGAATGTTCGAAGCCTTCTTTACAACCCCGATTTAAAGCAGCCTTTAATTCCTTTTCAGCTTCGGGCCACTGCTCTTCGGCTGTAAACTCCTGAACTTTTTCTAATTTTTTAGCGCATTGCATGCCAACGGCTTTACGCTTTCGCGTAATGCCATTTTTATATTTTAATTTGGCCTCTTTTTCAGCTTTGGTAAGTTTTTTTGGCTTTTCTTGCGCATCAACGGCTGACACCCATAATGGGCTAGTGCTCACGCCCACTAGCAGCATACATAAACACAATGTAAGCTGCGGAAAAAATCGGATTCTTAGGTTTCTCAACATATGCAATTTAACTCGAATCAAGCCCTAAGCTAGCGCCGTTTGTCGCCAGCAATCTGGAAAGTAAACTTATACAAAACGCCTGGCACTTCTTCAGCTATGCCATTCACAACACGCGGGTTGTACTTGAGTTTTTGCGCCGCTTTAGCTGCGCTGCGACCAAAACCATAATTTTCTGGCCATTCTTCTAATAATTTTACGTCTTTCGAACCACCCGCAGTGGTCACCGTAACCTCGACGACCGCATAACCTGTTTTACCCGCATTGAGCGCACGTGGTGGGTAGCGAGGCTCTGGGACATAGACTGGAATCAAATCTGTATCGCGCGTAAAACCACCTTCGCCACCAATTTCAGGCTTAAACTGACCGGCTCCAGCAGAAAGATTGAGCGCGGTATCTGGAGAATCAAGCTCCATTTCCTGGCTTTCAACTTCCGGTGGTGGCGTTTCAACATCTTCAGGCTTATCGGGTAATTCATCTTCAAGATTTTCCTGAATATCGGTGTCAGGCATCGTGAAATCGGCAATCTTTATAGCCTTACTCGTATCCAGCTCGGTATCACCCATATCGATAAGCGCACTCATCAAAACAAACAAGGCGAAGGCTACAATAAGCCCCAGCCCCATGCTCATACTCGTTCGTGCTACTTGCATCTGTCTAGGCCTCTATTACTTAGGGTCGGTGGCGATTGAAATATTTGCCACGCCCGCCTTCTTGGCTGCGTCCCACACCAATGCATAAGCACCCGCATTGGAATCACCATCAGCCTGAATAACCAATGCGCCTAACGGGTTGTCCGCCGCAATTCGCTCAATAACCGATTTAACCGATGCTTCGTCTACTTTTTTACGGTCAATCCAAATTTCATTTTTTTCGTTAATTGCGACCAATACACTTTGGTTTTTAATCGCTTCACGCTCAGCAGTTGAAGGACGCGACACTTCCACGCCGGGCTCTTTAATAAACACTGCAGTGACGATAAAAAAGATCAGCATAATAAATACCACGTCCAACATTGGCGTAAGATCTATCTCGCTACCTTCCTCATTTGCTTTAGCTGCTGCGCCTCTGCCTGCCATAGTTAACGCTACTCTCTAATGTCCATCGGGCAACTGCTCACCCTGTGATTGCGCGCCAATAAATAGTACAGCGCAAATTAATGTTTATTCTCAATCAGCTAACGGACTCAATTAAGCCGCATCATCGCCATAGTCATAAGTTAGTCGATCTTCTAGCAAAGCACTTTCTCGCTCAACAATGCGCATGAGCAATGCTTGGGCAAAAACACCAGAAAGAGCCGCCACCATACCCGCCATGGTTGGGATAGTAGCTTTAGAAACACCACCCGCCATAAGCTTAGGATCGCCACCACCGGTTACGGCCATAATGTGAAAGACTACAATCATCCCTGTCACCGTGCCAAGCAGGCCCAGCATAGGCGCCAGAGCCACCAATGTTTTTATCAAACCCATATTGTGGCGGATTTTAAGTGACGTTTCGGAAATGAGCGCTTCACGAATACTACGAGCGTTCCACGAATGCCGCTCCGAGCGCATTTGCCACTCTTGTACCACCGCTTTGACATCATCTTTCAAGCCAAAGTTAAAATAAAATGCTCGCTCAAAAATCAATGCCCACATCAAAAACAATAATCCACCAATAAGAAAAAGCACCGGGCCGCCTTTTTCGACGAACTCCGCCACTACTCCAAACAAGTCGGTAAAATACTGCATGTAGCTAAATCCCGTATTCTCTCGCGAATCTATTTAAATTATGGTTACAAGCCAAAGTAACATTGATCTTGCTCTCTCCAACGAGAGAGCAAGATGCATAGTCGCTCTATTTCTTACCTTCGGCATTTCGCGCAATGATTCCCGCGGCCTGCTCTTCAAGCACGTGAATGATGCCTTTAGCACGACCATTAACGATGGTGTGTGCTAACAATGTGGGTATTGCAACAATAAGACCAAGCACGGTAGTAACCAATGCGCTGGAGATACCGCCAGCCATCGTTTTCGGATCGCCCGCACCAAAGATAGTAATAGATTGGAAGGTGATAATCATACCGGTAACCGTACCTAACAGACCCAACAAAGGCGCAACCGCGGCAATGATTTTAATCAGCGTTAACGAACTTTCAAGCTTAGGTATTTCTTTTAATACCGCTTCGTTTAATTTTAATTCAAGCGTTTCGGTATCCATGTTGGGATTTTCTTCGTGCACTGCAAGCACTCGACCCAGAGGATTGTCCGAATTAACCGTTGTGCTCTTCAGCTGGCTGCTCACTTTCATACCCACAAGCTGAAGCACTACAAAACGGATCAGTGCGATCAAGATACCTACCACACCTACTGCGGTAATCACATAACCGACCTGGCGACCTTGGTGCCAGCGCTCCACCAGTGTAGGTGTATTGATGAAGGCCGACAGCAAACTACCGCCGGTAGGGCCCGTTGGATCAACACCAAAGCGCGTACTACCGCTATCTAATGCCGCCAAATCACCGGCCCAACTTGTGTAATTACTCGCCGGCTGCCTAGCCAAAATAGATAGCGAGCCGTCTGAATAACGCAGATACTGACCATCCTGAGTAATAATATTGTAAGTGCCGATGCGCACGACATCAGCCTGCTGCTCTTCACCGCCAGCGGTCGATACCTTAGTGTTTAAGGCCACAATTTTACCCGATGCAATCATCTCCCTTTGCAACTCAAACCAAACTTGCTCGATTTCACTGATGGTAGGCAGTGCATCGCCTTTGAGTTTTTCGATAAGGTCGGTAAGGAATTGCTCGCGATCAGGGTACTGGACGCTAGTAAGTGAGGTGGTGAAATTTTCACGCATATCACCGGCAGTTGAGTTGATGTGGCCAAACAATTCTGTCAGCTCACCTTTTGCTTGCTTGAGCGCTTCACGCTTTTGCGCGATTGTTTCTTTGTTTTCTTCAAAGGCTTTTTCAAGTCGAGCTGAACGCTGCTCTTCTTGCGTGCGCGTTTGCTTAGCTTTAGCTACAGCAGCGGCCTGCTCTTTTTTCTCAGCCATAAAACGGGCTATTCGCTGTCGCTCATCACGGCTTTCTTTGATTTTCCCTTTGCGAACCATACTCAATAATTCGTCAAGAGTTTTTGCCGACTCTTGCTGTGCATTAACTGGTGCAACAATACTCAACGAAAGAACTGCGGACAGTAGTAAAGAACCTATCATAGCGCCTGACTTAAAAGATAATATTTTCATTGTGCTGCCTCCGGCGCTGCAATCGGTAATTGGAGAATATCTTTTACGGCTTGATTGCGCGCAATACGAATACCCGTATTTATATTGGCACTCCAGTCAGACTTGTCGAGCGCCTCCCATGTTCTGTTAACATTATCCCAGCGGCCCACTTCTTCGCCGTCTAGCGTGCGATAGAGTAATGCGATGCGCCCGACGCGGAAAATATCTACCTGACGCTCATTACCGTCGCCATTGAAATCAATATTCGCTTCATAGGCCTCTAACTTGCGGCCATACTCATTCTCGATCTTGTAGGCCTCGAGTACTTGGCGGAAATTTTCTGCTACTGACTGATTAGACTTACCCATGTTGTCGCGTAAGCGCTCGGTGCGCACTTCGCGCTCTTCAAGATGGAACGGAACATCTAGAGCAACAAAATTCTCGAGACCGTCGAGCATTTTGACCAGCAACGGGGGTATTTGTCGCTGAATACTTTTAACGTTAATAATCGACTCATCAATTTGCGCAATTCGCTCTAATTGATTTTGAATGCGCGCCTCAAGCTGCGCGTTGTATACACGCAAACCTTCAATTTCTTTCGATACTTGTTTGAAATCTTGCAGCAAGTCGTTGGTTTGATCGGCAATGCCGTCAATTTTAACCTGTGATTTTTGACCAGCTTCGATTGCCGCTTGGCGCGCATCAAATACTTTGTCGAGTTTGTCGGCTGCATTGGCAGCTAAACAATTCACTAGGAGCGCGCCTACTAAGCCACCTTTTAATGCTGCAACCACTGACCGCGATAACGGCTTACACTTGTAAATAAGCATGAGAATCACATTTCCAAATTAGACTAAAACAATTGACTTTAGCGCAACCAAACATATGCCTTCTTGGCCGCACAACTCTTTTATTTGACCTTACGGTATCTTATCGGGCTCTTACCTTTGCCACCCAATTCACCAACCACTTTACAACTACCAAGCCAAGACCATAAAGGAATCTTGGGTCGTACAAAAAACAGATGCCGCGACAACTGGGGTCCCTCAAAGGCATTATCAATACTACCTTTATCTTGATATACCAACACAATATCTTGGGGGCGAACAATAAAGAATTTAGCCACAAAGCGCAACACTCCGAGCCGGTGTTTTCAACTGCGCCAGCCGCATAAGGCCCCATCCCATACGATACCGCTGCATGCCTACGCCTAACTTATACCGCCACCGGTGCTGCTATATGTGGATGGTGCTCATAATCAGACAACTCAAAATCATCATAAGTAAAGGCAAACAAATCTTTAACATCAGGATTAATGGTCATTTTGGGCAAGTGGAGAGGCGTTCGCTGTAATTGCAAATCAACCTGCTCTAGATGATTTTTATAAAGATGCGCATCGCCCAGTGTGTGCACAAAATCGCCAACTTCTAGATCCAGCACCTGCGCAACCATCATGGTAAGTAACGCATAGGAGCCAATATTAAACGGTACACCCAAAAAAATGTCTGCACTGCGCTGGTACAACTGACAGGACA
>CAJQKT010000028.1 GCA_905478995.1 uncultured Pseudomonadales bacterium
TTGAGCACTACCTCGCGCCCGTCAAGCAAGATGCCCGCGTGAACTTGGGCGATAGATGCCGAAGCGAGTGGCTCAGGGTCTACGCTGCGAAAAGTCTGTTGAATGGTCCCGCCAAGCTCACTTTCAATAATGTTCGCAATAATTGGAAAAGGTAAGTTAGGGGTTCGATCAAGACAATGTTGAAATTCGGCGACGTAATCGGCGGGAAAGAAGCTTGGTGAGCTGGCGATAAATTGGCCTAGCTTGATGTAGGTTGTGCCGAGTGATTCGAATAGCGCTCGTAACTCACGAGGAGTTGGTGGCCTACGCTCCATTGCGCAGCGTAAAAGCGCGGGCGACGCTTTGAAGACCGTTGTATTGAACCGCAGAAAACCCTGCATAGTGTGTTGCACAAGTTTTGGCCAATGGCGGTCAGAGCGGGCAGGCATAATTAAGTCACCATAAGAGGCTAGAAACGATTAAGCAAATGGTTTACTCAAGCACACCATGAGCAGGAGACAGCTCTTTTACTGCGGGACAGACGCGACAACTCAGACAAAAATCAGTTAGTGGGGACACACTTACAGCAAAGGGTCTTCGATAATGCTTTACTTTGAGTAAGAGCGCAACCTCGCCACTATTTAGATGTCGAGGTTTGCCACCGTCAATGCATTTTTCTCTATAAACGCTCTGCGAGGCTCAACTTGATCACCCATGAGTGTAGTGAACATAAGATCAGCTGCAATGGCATCATCAATCGATACACGTAGCATGCGACGCACCTCAGGATCCATAGTCGTTTCCCAGAGTTGATTGGGGTTCATTTCACCCAACCCTTTGTAACGCTGAATCATATAGCCGCGCTTGGCCTCATGCATCAGCCAATCGAGCGCCTCAGGAAAGCTCGCAATGGCCTCTTGTTTTTCACCGCGGCGAATAAAACCACCCTCTTCAATCAAATCACTGATTTTTTCACCAATGGCAACAATCGCTCGATACTCAGAAGATTGAAAAAACTCGTGGCCAAAGACCGTTTCTTTCGTGACGCCATGCGAGGTAGCAAGCGCCTTCGGTAGATATATTTGTCTTTCTCGATCGTGGTGTATAGCGATAGCAAATTGCTTTTGGCCCGCCTTATGAAGCGCTGTAAAGTTCGCCTCCAAACCGCTACACCAAGTTTCGACCGCTGCCTTGTCGGCCAGCGCGGCCTCACTTAGCTCAGGCTGGTCAATCATTAGTGTGAGCACTTCGGAGGGATATCGCTGCGCTAGCCTCTCAACCATCGCAGTGACTGCCCGATACTCACCCACCATTTGCCCCAGCGCTTCAGCAGCAATGGGCGGCGCTTCGGCATTAATGTGCAATGCTGCTTTTTCCAACGCTACTTGAATTAAAAACGAGTCTAGCTCGTCGTCATCTTTTAAATAACTGTGCTGTTTACCTTTAGCAATTTTATAAAGCGGCGGCTGAGCGATAAAAACGTGGCCACGCTCAAGCAGCTCACGCATGTGTCTGAAGAAAAACGTGAGGAGAAGCGTTCGTATGTGGGAACCATCAACATCCGCATCCGTCATGATAATGATAGAGTGATAACGCAATTTGTCGGCGTTAAATTCTGAAGCACCAATGCCACAACCTAGCGCTGTCACCAGATTGCCAACCTCAGCTGAGGTGAGCATTTTATCAAAGCGGGCCTTTTCAACGTTTAAAATTTTACCTTTTAAAGGCAGTATGGCCTGGGTTTTGCGCGCTCGACCCTGCTTAGCTGAACCTCCCGCAGAATCACCCTCCACAATATAAATTTCAGAAAGCGCTGGGTCTTTTTCTTGGCAGTCAGCCAGCTTACCCGGTAGGCCGGCAATATCGAGCGCGCCTTTACGACGTGTCATTTCACGGGCCTTACGAGCTGCCTCGCGTGCCCGCGCTGCATCAATCATTTTATTAACAATTAACTTTGCGTCTTGTGGATTTTCCAATAAATAAGTAGCGAGATTTTCGCCCATACAATGTTCAACGGCCGTCTTCACCTCGGAAGAAACTAACTTATCTTTAGTTTGTGAAGAGAATTTAGGATCCGGCACTTTCACTGAAACGATTGCCGTTAGCCCCTCGCGCGCATCATCTCCCGACGTGGCAATTTTTGCGCCCTTACCCAAACCTTCTTTTTCAATGTAAGTATTCAGGCCGCGAGTCATAGCCCCACGAAAGCCAGCTAAATGAGTTCCGCCATCACGCTGCGGAATATTGTTGGTGTAACAAAATATGTTTTCCTGGAAGCTGTCGTTCCACTGAAGCGCCACTTCAACGCCAATCTCCTCATTAAAAACGCTGAAATACAGCACTTTGTTAATAGGCGTCTTGTTTTGATTAAGGTGCTCAACAAAAGCTCGCAACCCACCCTCATAACAGAACGTATCAGCCTTGCCGCTTCGCTCGTCCTGCAACAAAATATTTACGCCTGAATTCAAAAATGATAATTCGCGCAAACGCTTTGCCAGAATTTCAAAATGATATTCAATATTAGAAAAGGTGTCGGTAGACGGACAAAAATGCACCGAAGTACCAGACTCGTCTGTATCACCGATCTCCTTAAGCGGAGCCTGCGGAACACCATGTTCATAATGCTGCTCGTAGATCTTTCCTTTTCGCCTAACAGTTAAGGTTAGCCGCGAAGAAAGGGCATTCACCACTGATACGCCCACACCATGAAGGCCGCCGGAGACTTTATAAGTGTTATCATCGAATTTACCGCCGGCATGCAGCACCGTCATAATAACTTCAGCTGCTGAAACACCCTCCTCATGGATATCGGTAGGAATGCCTCGGCCGTTATCGGACACCGTTATTGACTCATCGGTATGAATAGTTGCGGTAATTTGAGAGCAATGACCAGCCAGCGCCTCATCAATAGAATTATCAACCAGTTCAAAGACCATGTGGTGCAAGCCCGTACCGTCATCAGTATCGCCAATATACATACCAGGCCGCTTGCGAACCGCATCCAGACCCTTCAAGACTTTGATACTAGACGAGTCGTATTCGTTGTTATTCTCACTATCAGTCATAAATTGCTACCGTGTAAAGAAACTTGTAAGCCCCTGTATTTACAGGTGCTTGAATTGTCGCAAACAAAACGCGCTCTGCTGATGTTTTTATCGCTATATCGCCTTTAGAATCAGGTGCTTATCGACGAATTAATGTGCTATTTTGTGGCTGAAGCGGGCTATTAGTCAAGGCTTTAATCGGGTAGTTCTACGTGCCGTTAAGAGGTCGCGCAACCATCGCCCAATTACAACATAACCCCCCCCTACACCATGGCTGCCACCGCGCTCAACGGCGCCTGTCAGGATCGCGATAAAAAGCCCTACAGCGCAAATTGACAGTCAGTCCCTCTGCGTGGGCAAATGCCAAATCCGCTATATCACTTCGCTAACGCAACCTTGTTTCACGTGAAACATTTTTTTCTGCTTGGACTCGGACCAATCAACGCGAGATAGTTCGTCAGGAGAAATACATGTTAAAAATAACTGCATATCCAAGCCACCCAAAAGGGCACATAGTCTCCGCTGATGATCCGCATCCATTTCGGCCGGCAAGTCATCAACCAGCAAAATACAGCGCCGACCCGTTTGTTGTCTTAATAACCGCGTCTGAGCGACCCGCAATGCACTCACTACCAGTTTTTGTTGGCCCCGCGAAAGTATTTGACCGGCATCGGCCCCATGGATCGAAACAGTTAAATCCGCCCTATGAGGCCCGCTTTGGGTTAGACCCCGCGCTTTATCGCGAGTCAAATTACGATTAAGCACATCCGCATAGCTACAGGTACTATCCCAGCCAGGTCGATAAGCGAGCTCGATGCCATCGAGATCTAACAACTCACCCAGCATTTCTTTAAAAACTGGAATGAAATCAGTCACATAAGACGATCTGGCCGTGTGTATCGCGGCGCTAGCATCGATCAGCTCTCGATCCCAAGGAGCTAACTGCTGGGCCGTACCTTGTGCGCGAAGAATGCTGTTGCGCTGCTTCAGCGCCTTCTGTGCGCGGCGCCACTGATCATAAAAAGAGTGTTCCACGTGAAACACACCCCAATCAAGAAATTGACGCCGCTGTTTCGGGCCTCCATCTAACAATAAGTAAGACGCAGCATTGATCAGTTGCAACGGCAGCACCTCAGCTAGACGAACCACGCTACTTACCGCTTCGCCCCCGAGCCTGATCTTAAAGCCTCCTCCCCTTGGGCGATGTACGCCAATAGGGAGCTCAACCTGTTCGGGCCGAACAATACGACCGAAAACCGTACAGGCTTCCGAATCACGCTGGATAACAGGTGACAATCCGGGACTACGAAACGACCGCGCTAGGCCTAGTATATAAACCGACTCAAGAATCGACGTTTTACCCGCTCCATTCTCGCCAAAAATGATGTTGACGTCAGCCAAATCCTTTAAATGGGCATCCTGAACGTTTCTAACGTGACTGATTTTTAGCTCTGAAAGTTTCACGTGAAACACTCGACACACGAACCGTAACGAACGGCAACATTAGGCATTTCAGATGGCCGATCCGTCCAAAACCAAGCGGGCAGGACACTTTTACTGATGCCTATATTAGCACCGCAAAGCAAATGACTGGGTGGGTAAGATTGAACTACTAGAGCCTCATTGGCATAACGACGTACATAGCGTTGTTGCCGGGGTCACCATCCTGAACCAACGCACTACTGTTGGAATCCGACAGCGTTATGGATATCGAGTCGGCGCTAAGCACGCCCAACACGTCGATTAGGTAGCTCACATTGAACCCCATCTCAAGGCTATCCCCTTGATAATCAACGGAAATTTCCTCGCTAGCCTCTTCTTGCTCCGGGTTGTTAGCCTGCACGCCAACCGTTCCGCTTTCGAGCATAAAACGCACGCCGCGAAACTTTTCATTCGATAATATCGCTGTGCGACTAAGCGCAGCCTTCAAGTCTTGGCGGTCCGCCAAAACTTTTTTGTCGCCGCCTTTTGGCAGCACCCGTTTATAATCAGGAAATTTGCCATCTACCAACTTGGACACAAAAACCAAGTCCCCAGCCGCAGCGCGAATATGATTAGCACTGAACTCCAAATCAATAGTCGCCGACTCATCATCGTCGGTCAGCAAGCGGGCCAACTCAAGCACACCCTTACGTGGAACAATAATTTGCTGCTGAGCCTGGCTAGAGGGCTTCGTTAAGTGGACATCAGCGATCGCTAAGCGATGCCCGTCAGTAGCAACCGCGCGCAGGTTTTGCTCTGTCAACTCCCAAAGCATGCCGTTCAAATAATAGCGAACGTCTTGCTGGGCCATTGAAAAAGCCGTTTTATGGATTAACTCTCCAAACTCCTTTTGCGGCACCGTTACCGAAAAGCTGCTTTTATCACGCTGCACCGAAGGAAAATCCGCAGCCGGCAACGAAGCCAACGAAAAGCGGCTCCGACCAGACTGAACGACCACTTTATTATCATCAGCCGTAAATTTAATTTCGCTATCATCGGGTAGTGATTTACAAATATCGACGATTTTCCGCGCCGGTATCGTAACTGCGCCCTTCGTCTGCGTGTCGTTCTCTACCGCCAGCTGAGCAGTCAACTCCACTTCAAGATCGGTCCCGGTAATCAACAGCTTTTGGCCATCAAGCTTAAACAGCATGTTAGACAAAATAGGCATCGTTTGCCGGCGCTCAACTGCACCCGCCACAATTGTCAGTGGCCGTAATAACGCTTCGCGTTGAACAGAAAATTTCATAGTATAACAAGCCTCTATAGCCGGCTATTAGCCGATTAACAATGATCAATAATTAAAGGTTTTAAAACGACCACGGCGCACAAAACACGCGCTTAAACCAAACGCCGTAATTTAAACACGCCCTGCATTCATGTCGCTAGTGTTCTCAGTAAATTCTTATAATCCTCACGAATATCGGAGGTTGTATCGCGCAATTCTTTAATTTTTCGGCAGGCATGTAAAACCGTCGTATGGTCGCGACCTCCAAATGCATCGCCGATTTCAGGAAGGCTATGATTGGTTAATTCCTTCGCCAAAGCCATCGCAACTTGACGAGGTCTAGCCACCGATCGATTGCGCCGCTTCGACATCAAATCGGACACTTTAATTTTGTAATACTCTGCAGTGGTGCGCTGAATGTTATCTATGCTGACCTGCTTATCCTGAAGGGCTAATAGATCTTTAAGCGACTCTTTAACCAGCTCGACACTAATTGGCTTTTTAGTGAAGTGTGCACTCGCTATCACTCTTTTTAAAGCGCCCTCCAGCTCTCGCACGTTAGAGCGAACTCGCTGCGCAAGAAACAAGGCAGCATCTTGAGGCAGTTCGATTTTTGCTTGCTCAGCCTTTCTCATCAAAATAGCTGCACGCGTCTCAAGCTCAGGCGGCTCTATTGCGACTGTTAAACCCCAGCTAAAGCGCGACTTCAGCCGCTCTTCAACACCGTCCATTTCTTTAGGGTAGCGATCACAGGTCAGTATCATTTGTTGACCACCCTCAAGCAATGCATTAAAGGTGTGAAAAAACTCTTCTTGAGAACGATCTTTATTGGCAAAAAATTGAATATCATCAATCAGCAGCGCATCTACCGATCGGTAAAAACGCTTAAAGTCATTAATGGCGTTAAGCTGCAACGCTTTGACCATGTCGGCAACGAAACGCTCGGAGTGCAAGTACACTACCTTCGCGTTAGGTTTTAAGCGCTTCAACTCATTGCCTACAGCATGCATCAAATGGGTCTTACCTAAACCTACCCCTCCATATAAAAACAAAGGGTTATATGAACCACCCGGATTTTCTACCACCTGAGTTGCGGCAGCACGGGCCATTTGATTTGACTTGCCTTCAATAAAGTTGTCGAACTGATACGCCCCTATCAAATTGTGCTGATGCCCACGAGTCTGCTCCGCTGCAACGGCTCTGCGCTCATACGCCAACTCCAGCGAACTGGCGGTGTGCTGCCTGTGCAGCTGTGTTTCCGGCGATCCAATCGAAGTATCGAGACTAATGGCGGGCGCGTGCTCCGTACCCCCATACTGAATAGCTGCACCCGACTGAGCTAGAGCGCTGCCTAGCGAAGAGCCGGCATTGGCATGTCCAGCATGGCCTGGCAGTGCCGTCCGGGCGTGGGCCGCGGCCTCGGACAACCGCTGTGCATACGCACCAGAATCAGCACCTATCCCCGCTCGATGCTCGTGCCGAGCAGGCTCCGATTCAGCAACTCCGACCTTAGACTGGTGAGCCATCGATGGCTCTTGACGACCATCCATTCGAGAGGCCGAAGAAAATAGCCCAGCTTCACGGCGCTGCTCAATTACGCCGATACTAACTTTGGGTACAGCCTGATCGCTGAACTGTTGAGCCGCATCCTGAATGTTTGTTAAAAACTTATCGGACACCCAGTCTTGAATGAAGCGATTCGGCGCCAATAAGCGCATAGCCCGATGGTCACCCTCGGGCTCGCCCAACACCAGCGGCCTAATCCAAGTATTAAACTGCTGCGCCGGCAACTCTTCTTTTAAAAACTCCAAACAGTGGCTCCACGTTTGGCGCCATTGGGAAATGGACAATCTCACTTACTCCTGTGAAACACACTTAAATAAACTAATGCCTCTCGCCCCGCACCCTATAACGGAGTGCAAACTGGGTGATAACCGACCCTCCGCGCCCTAACGGGTTTTGCACAGGGCCAGCAAGACAGTCTCAAGGTAAAATATAGTCTGTAGTTATTCTAATTTTTATGGCACCCCTTTAATTCATGCCAGCGCCTATCTAACCCAAACAAGCCTGAAAATGCACAAACTCAAAGAGTTGACCAATTCAAGAACCAGCCCATTCTTGCTTTTTAGCTTTTAGGTTGGGGGCGGCGATTATAGCGGCTTTTCTGTGTATTTATCCACACCCTTTCTCAACTTTTTTCAACACTCCCCCCAACAGCAAAAACCGATTAAAACTGTTTAAATTCAACAATTTAAAAAATTACAACCTAAAAAATCAAATTAAAAACCTGACATAGACACAAAATTTAAATCAAGTTATTAACATGTGTCAAAACTGTGGATAACTGGTATATAAAAGTTGAAAAAACCCTGTTTAGCACAACTAGCCACCCTAGTCTGTTGGGACTCACTAACAAACTAGCTCAAGCCCTACGCCAAATCTCACTGCAAACCTAAGCCACCTAACACAATCAACATTGTCCACAAACCTTCTCATCAATCGACTACCCCAGCAAAGCACCTTGCCCGCAAAAAAATTAGCCATTTTGACCTCTGCCCTTGCGGCTCATGGCAACCAGCAATCCACAGATATCAAATCTGCCCTTGGCTGCAAAATTGGTTATATTCCAAAAACACTAAAAAGACTGTGTAAACAACGCCGCGCCCATTGAACAACTGCACTAAAGTGCGTAAAATCTCGCGCCCCTTAGTAAGGTGTTTCAACTCGGTTTAGCTGTGAGGTTTTATTGAGCAGATTCAGCTTAAAGTGTATTGCCTTGATGCAGTTACAACATCGCGACACTTACTAGGCGGCAATTTCAAATTTTTAGCGCAGCATCGTTTTTGCTGCGCTAATGAGGTTCAACGCTACAGCTAATAGCTGTAGCGCCAGTTTTCCACTTGGATTAATCAAATGAAAAGAACATTTCAGCCCAGCAATCTCAAACGCAAGCGTACTCATGGTTTTCGTGCACGCATGGCTACCAAAAATGGCCGTCAATTAATTAATCGTCGTCGAGCTAAAGGCCGCAAAAAATTAAGTGCTTGATCCGAATCTCATCGGAACCCTGTCGTAGCCGGCGCTCATTTGACCCCATATGTCTAATAGTTAGCTGGCTTGGCAAGTCGCGGCAAATAAAATCATTGCTCAACAAGCGCGCTTTATTTTGGCCGGTGCTACGCGAAATAAAATCGAAATCAAGTATTAACCGACGTTAATTTCTCAGAGCTTATTTGCCTGTGCGCGAGCTGGTCTATCGAAAATCCAACCGCCTCTTGACCCCGTCAACCGTTCAATACGTGTTTGATAGCGTTGATTGCAAACAAGGCGGAAAATATTTTACTTTTCTTAGTCGCTCAAACACCGCTAATGATTCAAGGCTTGGTATCATCATCGCTAAGCGGAATATCAAAACAGCCGTACAACGCAACCGAGTCAAACGACGAATTCGGGAAACTTTTCGGCACACACTGCCTGAGCTACACACGCTACCGCACAGCTTTGATGTAATCGTTATTGCTAAATCCAATGCTGAATTACTAGCTAATAGTGAACTGACAAACGAGCTTTCTCAACAATGGTCGAAGTTGGTAAAAAAACGTCTAACAATAACAAACTAGCGCGAGCGTACGCTAAAGCGTTGCTTATGCGTCTATTACTAGGGGTTATTCGCACCTACCAGCTGCTACTAAGCCCGCTGCTCGGTCCTCGCTGTCGCTTTTATCCATCCTGCTCTGATTATGCAAAACAGGCCATTACCTTGCATGGCCCAACTAAGGGAACTTGGCTATCTATCAAACGAATTAGTCATTGTCATCCGGGCCACCCAGGAGGCATTGATGAAGTGCCCAACGCACCAACGCACAGTCATTCAACACCCCATCGGAATTAAATAAGTGATGTCACAAACCATTAGTAAGTACGCTCTTTACGCCATCATCGCCGCATTAATCATTATGCTGCTTAAACAGTGGTCGGCTTTTTCTGAAGACTATAAAGCCAGTGAAGATGCAGCTAAGCTAGCCCAGTTTGCTAACACAAAAGCTGAGTTGTCTAGTGAGACTACTGCGCCTTATGACGTTACCTCCAATTCAATGGATAATTTGAATCCTGCACAGGCGCCTATGGTTTCAAGCATAACTGGCAGCGACACGCTACCGACCATTAATGGTGCGCCCGATAATGCTCAGCCAAACTTGGCGCCCAGCGGCGCAAGAACGATCGTTGTTTACACAGACACCTTACGCGTTTCAATCGACAAGCTTGGTGGCGATATCGTTGAGGTTGCAATGCTTAACCATCTCGAATCTCTTGATGAAAACGCCGAGCCACTGCGCCTCCTTGAAAAAAACGGCTTGCGTACTTACACCGCAGAATCAGGCCTAATCCCCAACAAAGATTCTAGCCCGCAATTAGCTAGGCCGTTCTTCAGCAGTAGCAGTGACACTTACACCATGGAAGCCGGTCAGCCACTTAATGTTGTATTGGTGTTTAAAGACACCAGTGGTGTGGAGCTAAACAAAATATTTTCATTTAACCCCAGTGAATATAGTGTCGACGTAAACTACGCTATCAACAATCGGTCTGACGCACCGTGGCAAGCACGGTTCTATGCACAAATTAGTCGCGACGAAAGTCCTGACCCCGGCACTGAAGACGCTGGATTTGGTATGCGCAGCTACTTGGGCGCAGCTACAACCACTGCAGACTCGCCATACGAAAAAATCACTTTTAAAGACATCGCTAAACAACCCTATCGCAATGACCATACCGATGGTTGGGTTGCGATGATTCAACATTATTTTGTTAGTGCCTGGATTCCAGAACGCGGTACCTTGCAACACTACTTCACCAAAAAGACCAGCAACGGCATCAATATTATTGGACTCTACAGCGACCCCATTATTGTTGAGGCTGGCCAGACTAAAAATATCGGTGCGCTATTTTATGCCGGACCAAAAAACCAGTACCGCTTGGCCGAAATTGCTAATCACCTGGATCTAACCATTGATTATGGCTGGCTATGGATGCTGTCACAGCCTCTCTATGCTCTCCTGCATATGTTTGCCACAGGCGATCTCCACGCATTTGGCAAGGTCTTTCATGTTTTTGGCGGCTTCCATAACTGGGGTGTCTCAATCATTATGCTCACCGTTGTTGTGAAAGCAGTGTTCTTTCGACTTTCAGCTGCAAGCTACCGATCTATGGCCAATATGCGCCGCGTACAACCGAAGCTTTTGGCGCTGCGAGAACGTTATGCCAACGACAAACAAGCCCAGTCAAAAGCAATGATGGAGCTTTATCAAAAAGAAAAAATAAATCCTTTGGGTGGTTGTCTACCTATCCTCATACAAATGCCAGTTTTTATTGCTCTTTATTGGGCACTAATGGAAAGCGTAGAGCTTAGACATGCACCGTTTATGTTGTGGATTAAAGATTTGTCTGTAATGGACCCTTTATATATCTTGCCGCTACTTATGGGGGTAACCATGTGGTTCCAACAACGCATGAATCCTGCACCACCAGATCCTATGCAGGCTAAAGTTATGGCCTGGATGCCCGTGGTATTCACTTTCTTCTTCTTATGGTTCCCAGCCGGCCTAGTAATTTATTGGGTGTCGAATAATATTTTGTCGATTTCTCAGCAATGGGTTATTACTCGACAAATTGAAAAAGCCGCTGAAGCATCTTAGCGCAGCGGCTTTAATTAAACGCCATGAATACTGAAACTATAGCCGCTATAGCTACCGCAGCGGGCAGTGGCGGAATAGGCGTCGTCCGCATCTCAGGTCCTAAAGCTCGTGCCATTGGCGAGACAATTACTCGCTGTACGTTGTCACCACGTCACGCGCTATTTTCCGACTTTAAAAATGCTGATAACAACGTCATCGATCAAGGCATTGCTATCTACTTCAATGCCCCACATTCCTTTACCGGCGAAGATGTTGTCGAACTACAAGGGCACGGCAACCGCTTTGTCTTGGATGATATTTTACAAAGGACATTATCTCTTGGTGCACGTCTAGCAAAGCCAGGTGAGTTCTCTGAGCGCGCCTTTCTGAACAATAAAATAGACCTGGCTCAAGCTGAAGCCATCGCCGATATTATTGAAAGCACCAATGCATCAGCAGCCCGCAATGCTGTTCAGTCATTGTCGGGTGAATTTTCAAATAAAATTCATGCGCTTCTTGAGGCTCTCACTCAGTTGCGAATTTATATAGAAGCAACCATCGATTTCCCTGAAGAAGAGATAGATTTACAAACAGATACCTACGTACAGTCTGCACTGTTACAAACTATTGATCGTTTACAGGCTGTGTTACAACAAGCTAAACAGGGCAGTATTATTCGTGATGGCCTGTCGTTAATTATTGTTGGCGAACCTAATACCGGTAAATCGAGCTTACTAAACCAGCTTGCCGGTAATGATCTTGCTATTGTAAGTGAGCAGGCGGGAACTACTCGCGATATGCTTCGTGAAACCATCATGTTGGATGGGCTTCCTCTAAAGCTTATTGATACTGCCGGGTTAAGAATATCTTCAGATCAGATAGAACAAGAAGGCATTCGTAGGGCAGGACAAGAAATTGAGCGTGCCGATATTATATTTTATCTACAAGACTGTAATGCTAATCCTATTGATTTGCAGCCTTCACGCCACTGCATTGCTGAGCAGCTTAGCCAATATAAAATCGCCCTACCTAAAAACACCCTTCTAGTGGTGGTTAATAATAAAATCGACTTAAAACAAAAAAGGCCTGAGGTGCTATCTGCAGCGGATTTGCACACTAATTATGCAGCAGTTGCTATCTCGGCTAAAGAGGCTCTTGGTTTAGACTTACTTGCAGAACAAATCAGACTGTTTTGTGGGTTGAGCAATCACACGGAAACAAATTTTACTGCGCGAAGACGACACCTTGATATTTTAGAACGTTGTCACCAACAATTATTAATAGCCTCAGAACAACCTGCTGCGGAGTTACTCGCAGAAGATTTACGCCTTACTCAGCATTTGTTAGGAGGGATAACGGGGGCTTTCAGCTCGGATGAGTTGCTAGGCGAGATATTTTCTAGTTTTTGCATAGGCAAGTGATATCGCGTTATTGCTATACCACGCCTCCCGCTATCGATACTTACCCTTCTATATATACTGGTTTTTTGTTAGTGCTAATACTTCGCCAATGCTACCAAACAATTAAACGGTAATTAAACGGCACTAGCACTACGCCAGCGTTTATTACGGTAGTCGCTTCGGCCTTGTAGCTGTCTGCTTTAAAGCTATTTTTAAGTTACCTACACGTTATACCGAAACACTCACAGCTAATTCCCGCAATCCAACAATCATGTCATCTAAGCGGATAACCTGTGACAAGCTTCTGCACAACAATTTGATAACTTCACTTAATCAAACCTTTTAAATCAGCCGGTTTTATCGAAGTGATATTTACCCACCGACCATCCACCTATAAAAACAGCTTTCCAATCGGTTTATACCGTTTTTATATATTAACTAAGCTTTTGATTAATATAGCTTAAAACAGTCTATGCACTGAATTACAGTTTACTAATAGTAATAACATTAAGACTAATACTACTTTCACGATATAAAGTTGAATTAATAAAACAATAAGTTATTAACTATTTAAAACTCAACTTATTATCCTTTATGCTTTTTATATTCTTTGATCTTAGACTTATAGTTTAAGAAGATTCTCCATGGTATAGTCCGCGCCCTCAGTTAATTGACCTAGCGCGTTAGGGGTAAACATTAGCACTAAACGGTATGATGAATTTTCCTGAAAAATTTGATGTTATTGTTGTCGGTGGCGGCCATGCTGGTACCGAAGCTGCGCTAGCCGCGGCTCGGCGCGGTAGCCAAACATTGCTGCTGAGCCATAACATAGAAACATTAGGTCAAATGTCGTGTAACCCGGCTATCGGTGGCATTGGCAAAAGTCATTTAGTTAGAGAAATTGACGCTCTTGGCGGCGTTATGGCGCACGCAGCAGACCGAGCAGGTATTCAGTTTCGAGTGCTTAATGCTCGCAAAGGCCCGGCTGTTAGGGCAACTCGTGCTCAAGCCGACCGTGTACTCTACCGTGCAGTGATCCGTGAAACGCTAGAAAACCAAAAAAACCTCTTTATATTTCAGGCTGGCGTTGATGATTTAATCGTTGAAGACCAAGCTGGCAGCCAACAAATCACCGGTGTTCGCACGCAAATTGGATTATGCTTTTATGCTCCTGCCGTGGTGCTTGCTGCCGGTACTTTCTTAGGTGGAAAAATCCATGTGGGTCTTGATAGCCATGCTGGCGGACGTGCTGGTGATCCGCCCTCAATCGCGCTTGCCGAGCGGTTAAGGGATCTGCCCTTCAATGTTTCACGCTTAAAAACTGGAACACCTCCGCGCATTGATGCTAAGACGATTGATTTTTCGCAACTTGAAGAACAGCCAGGCGATACACCTTTGCCGGTTATGTCATTTTTAGGAAAAACCACTGACCACCCTAAACAAGTCAGTTGTTATATTGCGCAAACTAATAGCGAAACTCACGCCATTATTCGCGAAGGTCTTGATAGATCGCCGATGTATACCGGAGTTATCGAGGGAATAGGTCCGCGATATTGCCCTTCAATTGAAGATAAAATCCACCGCTTTGCCGATAAAAATTCCCATCAAATCTTTGTTGAACCTGAAGGGTTAACTACCCATGAGATTTACCCTAACGGTATATCAACAAGCTTGCCTTTTGATATTCAAATGCGGTTTGTACGGTCGATTAAAGGGTTTGAGCAAGCGCATTTAACCCGTGCAGGCTATGCAATAGAGTATGACTTTTTTGACCCGCGAGATTTAAAACCGACGCTTGAAACGCGGTTTATTAAGGGCTTGTATTTTTGTGGCCAAATTAACGGAACAACAGGCTACGAAGAGGCAGCCGCGCAAGGGTTGTTGGCGGGTGCGAATGCATCGCTTCAAGTGAGCGGTGAGGCTAGTTGGGTGCTTCGGCGCGATGAATCCTATATTGGAGTCATGGTTGATGACCTTATCACGCTAGGAACCAAAGAGCCTTATCGGATGTTTACTAGCCGTGCTGAGTATCGCTTAACATTGCGTGAAGATAATGCCGATTTAAGGCTTACTGAGCGAGGACGCGATATAGGGTTAGTAGATGATCATCGTTGGACGTTTTTTGATCAGAAACGTGAGGCGCTCGCTCAAGAGCAGCAGCGTTTTAAAACAACGTGTATTCAGCCCACCTCTAGCGCAGCTGAGGTATTAGGCGCAAAGCTTGGAAAACCGTTGAATCGAGAATATAGTCTGGCCGATTTAATCAAGCGTCCCGAACTATCATTAAGCGATTTGTATGCTGCAACTGGTGATCTTCCAGTCGACATACAGGTTGGAGAGCAGCTCGAAATAGCAGCTAAATATTCGGGTTATATCGATCGACAAAAAGAAGATATCAATAAATTACGCGACAACGAAGAAACTGCGTTACCTGAAGGCTTTGATTTTTCGAGGGTTAACGGTCTCTCAAATGAGGTTAAAGAAAAGCTCCAAAGGGCTAGCCCAGAAACATTGGGAAGAGCGGCGCGCGTACCAGGTGTCACCCCAGCTGCCATCTCCCTTTTATTAATTTATCTTAAAAAAACCGGCCTGTTAACTCGCTCTTCAGCTAAAGTTGCTGCTCAATAATTATGCCTACCGACGACCTTCGAATTCAGCAAAGCAGCGGGTTTGTTGACGGCACAGACCTTCATAGTAATTAGTCAATGGCTGATGGCGCACCTAAAAAAGTTTTGTTATCAGGGTGTGAAAAACTCAGTTTAAAATTATCGTTAAAGGATAGTGATCGCTTACTTCAGTATTTGAATTTAATGCAGAAATGGAATCGGACGCATAACCTTACGGCATTGCCTAGCATTGATGAGATGGTTGTTAAGCATTTGCTTGATAGTTTGAGTATTGAATCATTTCTGCCCAGCGGTACCGTCTTAGATATTGGCAGTGGCGCAGGCTTACCAGGAATCCCTCTAGCCGTTGTCCGGCCTAATCAACAATTCACCTTAGTTGACGCAAGCTTTAAACGGGTAGCTTTTTTGCGCGAGGTTAAGCGTCGCTTAAAACTAACCAATATTGACGTTATTCATGCTCGAGTAGAGCAGCTGCCTAGCCAAGCATTTGAGGCAATTACAAGCCGAGCGTTTTCGTCATTGCCTGAAATGTTAGATGTAACTAAGCACCTACTTTCAGACAAAGGTATTTGGATGGCAATGAAAGGCCACAATCCAGTTTCAGAGTTGTCGAACGTGCAGGACGACTTTTTAGTTGAGGCTGTTGATGTGCTGTATGTTCCTGGCTTAGACGCCGAGCGACATTTGGTGCGAATTAGTAAATGTTCCATATAAAAATTAATCCATTGGTACAAATGCCTGCATTGTTATTGTGGCTCTAGCATCGGTCAAAAGCCTCCTTAAGATTATATTGGCTGGAAGATGTCATCTAACTGGAATTCAGGTTATGGGCGAACTTTACATAGCAGTGTATGATGCTGGCGCGACAGACATCATGGCATGAGTAAATGATGAGCAAGGTTTTGAGAGGCTTGCTCTTAGTTTGCGCCCCTGTTATTCCTTTGGAGTATCTTTTTACTCAGCAACACCTTTAACCGCCAACTTAAGGCAATCGAATCAGGCTTGTTATTTTGTCCCGAATATTTGCAATTACGAATCAAAAAGGCGGTGTAGGTAAAACGACTACATCGGTGAATTTGGCAGCCTCACTGGCCGCTACTAAGCGCCGCGTGCTTTTAGTCGATCTCGACCCTCAAGGTAATGCCACCATGGGAAGCGGGGTGAACAAACACACCTGCGAGATTAATCTCTACGAAGTTTTGATGTCAAAAGCCTCAGCCAGAGAGGCGTTGCAGCGCAATACCTGTGGCGGCTTTGACTTATTACCCTCTAATAGCAACCTCACTGCAGCTGAAGTCGAACTGCTCTCGGTAGATAATAAAGAGCGCGTGCTAACGCGCTCGCTCGATCCGTTGCGCTTAGATTACGACTTTATTTTGATTGATTGCCCGCCCTCTCTCAATATGCTTACGCTCAATGCGCTAGTTGCTGCTGATGGCGTGATTATTCCTATTCAGTGTGAGTACTATGCGCTTGAAGGACTATCGGCGCTCATGAATACCATTGCTAAAGTTGCTGAAAGCATTAACCCAGATATTAAAATAGAGGGCTTGCTGCGCACTATGTATGACCCTCGCAACAGCCTGACTAACGATGTTTCTGACCAGCTTCTCCAACACTTTGGTGAGCGGGTGTATCGAACCGTGATTCCTCGCAATGTGCGTTTAGCAGAAGCACCCAGTCACGGTGAACCAGCGTTGATTTATGATGGGCAGTCTAAAGGGGCTCAGGCTTATCTTGCTTTGGCAGGCGAATTGTTGCGCAAAGAAGAGGCTAAAAGGCCTGCTGCTGGAAGAAAACCCCAGCAGGTAAAGCAATCGTCATGGGCTGATTAGTTAGTAAGCGACGAGCAATTATTGCGGCTGCTTAGCAGCCTTTTCCTTCGGTTATTCATTGGTTTTACGGAAAGTTTATGGCAGGCAAAAAAAAGGGTTTGGGTAAGGGGTTAGATGCCTTGTTAGGCGGTATTAATACACAGATGAATGATGCCGCAGAGAGCCCTATCTCGACCGACAAGTTTGCAACCGATGCTGGCAATGCTCCTGGTCCAGACGCGGTTCAAATAACACAGCAAGTTACCCCGAATAGTGCCGCACCCCAGGCTGATGCAAGCCGAGTGGTGCAGGTGCCGGTAGAGCACTGTCAGCGTGGCAAATACCAGCCTCGCCGTGCTATTGATAATGATGCTCTAGAAGAGCTGGCCAATTCAATTGTAAGTCAGGGTGTAATGCAGCCCATTATTTTGCGGGAGCTGGCAACGGTACCGCCAAGCGGCGCTAAGTATGAGATTGTGGCTGGCGAGCGCCGTTGGCGCGCTTCCCAGCTTGCTGGACTCCAAGCAGTGCCAGCTATTGTAAGAGATTTGGATGATGAAGCTGCCAGCGCCATGGCGTTGATTGAAAACTTGCAGCGTGAGGATCTTAATCCAATGGACCAAGCACACGCTCTTGCGCGGCTCCAAGAACAATTTGAATTTACTCACCAGCAAATAGCCGACTTAGTCGGCAAGTCCCGCGCGGCTGTCTCTAATTTTTTACGCCTGCTTGGGCTACAGGTTAAGGTACAGCAATTACTTGAAAACGGTGATTTAGAGATGGGCCATGCACGAGCGTTGCTGGCTTTAGACCAAGATAACCAACAAAGGCTTGCAAGAGAGGTGGTCAACCAGAGTTTGACAGTGCGACAGACCGAGGCCTTGGTTAAAAAACAGCTCAATCCCAAGAGGTTGCCTGCCGTCAATGCAGCGCCTGATGGCGCTGATGCAAATATTGACCGCCTTCAAAACGACCTATCTGAAAAGCTGGGCGTCCCGGTTATGGTCAAGCACACCAGCAGCGGCCGAGGCCAGTTGATATTGAAGTACCATAATCTTGATGAATTAGATGGTATTTTGGAACATATTAAGTAGGTTAGTTACCAAGATTAAACCGGCCGACGTCGCTTTGCGTAAAAATTCCGGTGTGGTGTGATTTGTTGGTTTATATTCAATGGCTGAAAAACGTTAAAAGGCACATTCGCCGCCGACTAACCTTGCACCTAAATCTTCCATTCCTTATAATTCGCGCCGCCTCTTACAGGGTGTTTGTATTTTTACACTCTGGCGCCAGTCAAAATGAGACTAGAAGTCTTGAGTAAGCGTTCCCCGGTATTTTTTACCGTCGTTATCCAGCTATTGGGCATGGTGTGCTTATCTATCGTCGCTGGGTTTAGTACTGATAGGGCTTTTTTGTCGCTCGCCTCGGTTTGCGCTGGGGGCACGGTGGCCATTGTGGCGTTGATATTTGGTGTTTGGCGGGGTTTGTGGCGTCGCCACGACGATTTGCTCGCCGAGCGAGTGCTGCTACAGCTTTATGCAGCCGAGTTGAGCAAGTTACTTTTGAGTTTGCTGCTACTGGGTTTAGTTTTTAAATACGCTAGCGCGCTTCACGCGGGCTGGGTTGTAGCGAGCTTCGCGTTAACCTCTTTGGTTGGTGCCATAGCGATAGCGGGTTTTGATTCGAGTGGGCAGGCAGCCGGCGAACAGGCCGACAAAATTTAGAGCATGGCTGCGTTAGCAGCATTATGCAGGGGCGCAAAACTTGGCGCCGTCCGATCAATAGTTAAATAGCAGAGAATGTCATAGTTTATGGCTGGCGACACTTTATCAAAGAGCGAATATATTTCGCATCACTTGACTAACTTGACCTACGGTAAATTGCCTGCAGGTTACGAGCGAGTCAGCGAAGGGCATTCACATGTTTTAGAGCAGGCTCAGTGGACGCTTGCGCACAGTGCGCAAGAAGCAGCTGATATGGGCTTCATGGCAGTCCACCTCGACACAATGGGTTGGTCAATCGCTCTGGGCATGTTGTTTTGTTTTAGTTTTGCATGGGTGGCAAGATCAGCCACTGCAGGTGTTCCGACTGGCTTTCAAAACTTTGTCGAGATGATTATTGCTTTTATTGATGATAACGTTAAAAGTATTTTCCATCACAATAACCCATGGATTGCTCCGCTAGGCCTGACCATCTTTGTATGGATATTTTTGCAAAATACGATGGATTTGGTTCCTGTTGATTGGATACCTGAGCTTGCCAAGTTGTTTGGTGTGCACTATATGAGAGTAGTGCCAACCACCGACGTTAATGCCACCGCGGGAATGGCTATTGGTGTGTTTATCCTTATCCTTTACTACAGCATCAAGCAAAAGGGCGTGGGCGGTTTTGCCGCTGAGTTGGCGTTTCAGCCGCTGCCTAAGTGGGCGTTACCGTTTAACTTGTTTTTAGAGCTGGTTGGGCTAATTGCCAAGCCAATTTCGCTTGCCTTGCGTTTGTTTGGCAATATGTATGCTGGCGAAATGGTCTTTATCATCATCAGTTTGTTGCCATTTTATTTGCAGTGGACCTTGTCGGTTCCCTGGGCGATCTTCCATATTTTAATTATCACACTACAGGCGTTTATCTTCTCTATTCTCACAGTGGTTTACTTGGCCATGGCCTACGACCATCACTGATGTTGCAATGAGAGAAAGCGTTTAATATTTTAATTTTGTTTAGCGAACACTTTACCTTTAACCGGAGAAAACGATGGAAGCATCAATCATTACATTAGCTGGCGCATTAATCATGGGCCTTGGCGCTATTGGCGCGGCAGTTGGCGTGGGCATACTTGGTAGTAAATTTTTAGAAGGTGCTGCTCGTCAGCCTGAACTAATTCCTATGTTGCGTACGCAGTTCTTTATCATGATGGGTTTGGTTGATGCCGTGCCCATGATCGGTGTCGGTATTGGTTTCTATATTCTGTTTGCACTGTAATCTGGTTTTAGGTCAGCCAACGCGCCATTGCGCGTGAAACCCGCCGGTGCACCTTAGTCTTGGTATGTCGGTCGGCAATCAGGCAAACATTTTAAAATAGGGTATTAAAGTGAATATAAATCTCACCATCCTCGCGCAGCTGATCAGCTTCACGATCTTTGTGTGGTTTTGCAGAAAGTATGTTTGGCCGCCGCTGATAGGCGCCATGCAGGAGCGCGAACAGCAGATCGCCGACGGGCTTAATGCAGCCGAAAAGGCCGGTCAAGATCTCGACCAGGCTAAGTTGGAAGTTGCTGAGCAGCTTGACCAAGCAAAACAGCAGGCTGCACAAATCATTGATCAAGCTAATAAGCGCGCTGCGCAGATTGTTGATGAAGCTAAAGAGCAGGCGATCACTGAAGGCAGTCGACTCAAAGAGGCTGCGCAATCGGACATTGCTCAAGAAGTTAATCGAGCTAAAGAAGGTTTGCGCTCACAGGTTGCCTTGCTGGCTTTGGCTGGTGCCGAGAAGGTACTGCAAGCCTCTGTTGATGAAAACGCACATCGAGAGATTGTTGATAACCTTGCGGCCAATTTGTAGCGAACGAGTTTGTGCGATCGATAACATGACGTTAATTGCGCTTGCAATAAAGAACTAAATCGGAATAAGACACGATGGCAGAATTACGCACCCTTGCGCGCCCTTACGCTAAAGCAGCTTTTGCTGTGGCCGACGAAGCGGGTGAGCTGCAGCAGTGGGCTACGCAGTTAAATTTGTTGAGCTCATTGGCGCAACAAAACAAGATTGCAGCGATGATTAGTTCGCCAGCTATTGCTTCGGCTCAGCAAGCGACGCAGTTAGCCGAAGTGGCTGGCGATCTTTCATCAGTAGTGAGTAACTTTTTACAAGTGCTTGCTGAACATAAACGTTTAGCTTTATTGCCGTCGGTGGCCAATTTATTTGCCGATTATAAGGCTGAGCGAGAGCGGCGCATTGGCGTTAGCATCACCTCTGCCTTTGAAGTCAATAGTGAAACCAGCGACCGCCTTAGTGATGCGCTGAAGAATAAGTTAGAACGTGATGTAGACGTTGAAGTTTCGGTTGATAAGGATCTTATTGGCGGCGTGATTGTTCGAGCTGGTGATATCGTTATCGATGCTTCAATTCGAGGCCGTTTGGCAAAACTCGCTGAAGCGATGGCGGTTTAGCGGGCAATAAAACAACACCCGAGTTTGTGGTCAGTTGCCGATTAACCATCGCATAGAGATGATTAGGCTCCACCCAATTCAAGATTTACCTGTAAAAGCTTTATAAACCGAATTACTGAACTGAATTAGTAGGATTGAGGAAACGACAGAAATGCAACAGCTTAACCCCTCAGAAATTAGCGAAATCATTAAGCAGCGTATCGATAGTTTAGATATTTCTAGCGAAGCGCAAAACGAAGGCACGGTCGTGTCAGTTTCGGACGGTATTATTCGTATACATGGCCTTGCCGATGCGATGTACGGTGAAATGATTGAGTTTGAAGGCGGCCTTTATGGTCTGGCGCTCAACCTTGAGCGTGACTCAGTTGGAGCGGTAATCCTTGGCGATTATATGCCGATTAAAGAAGGACAGTCGTGCCGCTGTACGGGCCGCATCCTCGAAGTACCTATTGGGCCGGAATTGCAAGGTCGGGTTGTTGACGCACTGGGTACTCCCATTGATGGCAAAGGCCCTATTGATTGTCAATTAACTGATGCTGTAGAAAAGGTAGCGCCAGGCGTTATCGATCGAGTATCGGTTGATCAGCCGGTTCAAATTGGCTTAAAAGCTATTGATGCGATGGTGCCAATTGGTCGAGGTCAGCGTGAGCTTATCATTGGTGATCGCCAAGTTGGTAAAACGGCTATCGCAGTTGATGCCATCATCAACCAAAAAGGCACCGGTGTTAAATGTATTTATGTAGCTATCGGTCAAAAAGCTGCTTCAGTTAACGCAGTGGTTCGCAAGCTTGAAGAGCACGGTGCAATGGAGCATACGATCGTTGTGGCTGCGACCGCCTCCGATCCGGCAGCTATGCAGTTTTTAGCGCCTTTTGCTGGTTGTACTATGGGTGAATATTATCGCGATCGCGGTGAAGATGCCTTGATCATTTATGATGATCTTACTAAGCAGGCCTGGGCTTATCGTCAAATCTCGTTGCTGTTACGTCGACCGCCTGGTCGAGAAGCTTACCCCGGTGACGTTTTCTATTTGCACTCGCGCTTACTTGAGCGAGCAGCGCGCGTAAACACCAACTACGTAGAAACCTTCACCAAGGGCGCCGTTAAAGGTCAGACGGGTTCTTTAACCGCTTTGCCGGTTATTGAAACACAGGCAGGTGATGTATCGGCTTTTGTTCCTACTAATGTTATTTCGATTACTGATGGCCAGATATTCTTAGAGTCCGACTTGTTCAATGCGGGCGTTCGGCCTGCCATGAATGCCGGTATTTCGGTGTCTCGCGTAGGCGGTGCTGCACAAACTAAGGTTATGAAAAAGCTTTCTGGTGGTATTCGTACCGCCCTAGCACAGTACCGCGAGCTGGCAGCGTTCTCGCAGTTTGCATCGGATCTCGATGATGCGACCAAAGCACAGCTTGATCATGGTGAGCGTGTTACTGAGTTAATGAAGCAAAAGCAGTATTCGCCACAAAGTATCGCAGAGATGGGTTTACTTATTTATGCAGCCGACAATGGTTATTTAGATGACATTCCAGTTGAAAAAATCGGCGACTTCGAAGGTTCATTATTGTCTTATGTCCATGCTGAGCATGCTGATTTAATGGCTAATATTGTTGCTACAGGCGATTGGAATAGTGAATTGGAAACCGCTTTTAAAGGGTTGTTAGATAGCTTTAAAAGTACGCAAACTTGGTAGTGCGCGCGCCGCACCTTTAATGATTAAGCGATCACCCGAGTAGAGAGCAAGCACTCAAGAGCAGATTATGGCAAGCGGAAAAGAGATACGCACGCAGATTTCCAGCATTAAAAGCACGCAGAAGATTACCAGTGCTATGGAAATGGTTGCGGCTAGCAAAATGCGCAGAGCTCAAGAGCGTATGCAGCGCGGTAAGCCCTATGCGAACAAAATCAAGTCCGTTATTGGGCATATTGCCAATGCAAACTCTGAATACCAGCACATGTTTATGGAGCAGCGTGAAGTAAAGCGCGTAGGTTTTATTATTGTTTCGACCGACCGCGGTTTATGTGGCGGTCTCAATATAAACTTGTTTAAAAAAGCCATTGTCAGCATGAAGCAATGGCAAGATCAAAATATAGAAGTTGATCTTTGTTTGCTTGGCGCCAAAGGTGCCGGTTTCTTCAACAGCTTTGGCGGTAACGTCGTTGCTGCAGCGCGTGATCTCGGTGAAGAGCCTGTGCTGGTTGACTTAATTGGCGGCATCAAAACGATGTTAAGCGCCTATGAAGATCAGAAAATCGATCAATTATTTTTAGTTAGCAATGAATTTGTTAACACAATGACACAGCAGCCAGACGTTGAGCAGTTGTTGCCAATCAAGCCAGCAAGTCGAACCGACCAACAGCATCATTGGGACTATATTTATGAGCCCGATGCCAAGGCTTTATTAGAGGGGTTGTTTGTTCGTTATGTTGAGTCTTTAGTTTATCAAGCGGTTGTTGAAAATGGCGCCTGTGAACAGGCTGCTCGTATGATTGCTATGAAAAGCGCGACGGATAATGCAGGCGATCTTATTGATGACTTGCAACTCGTTTACAACAAAGCACGGCAGTCAGCAATTACCCAAGAGCTTTCAGAGATTGTTAGTGGTGCCGCAGCTATTAGCTAGGTGTCATTATTAATTAATTTTTTACGGGCGGCTATTAAGCTTTATTGCTAACGGCGCAAAGAATTTATTCCGACTTCACAGAATATCTTACAGAATTAAGAGGAACGCGAAATGAGTAGCGGACGTATCGTTCAAATAATTGGCGCGGTAATCGACGTGGAATTCCCACGAGAGTCGGTACCTGAGATTTACCATGCCTTGTTGGTTGCAGGTAAGGACTTAACGCTTGAAGTCCAGCAGCAGCTTGGTGATGGTGTGGTTCGAACTATTGCGATGGGCTCGTCTGAAGGCATTAGCCGAGGCTTAGCCGTTGATAATACTAATGCTCCAATCTCTGTGCCCGTTGGTCAGGCTACTTTAGGCCGCATAATGGATGTGTTAGGTCGACCCATTGATGAAAAGGGTCCCCTAGCTGAACACGAGACAGCCTCTATCCACCGTAAAGCCCCTGCTTATGATGAGCTGGCCGCTTCGGATGAGTTGCTAGAAACCGGTATTAAAGTTATTGATTTGGTTTGTCCGTTTGCAAAAGGCGGCAAGGTTGGATTATTTGGCGGAGCCGGTGTAGGCAAGACCGTTAATATGATGGAGTTGATCAATAACATCGCCACTGAGCACTCGGGCCTTTCTGTATTTGCTGGAGTGGGCGAGCGTACTCGAGAAGGTAATGACTTCTACTACGAGATGCAGGAAGCGGGCGTTGTAAACGTTGAAACATTTACTGACTCTAAAGTGGCAATGGTCTACGGTCAGATGAATGAGCCACCAGGTAACCGTTTGCGAGTTGCACTGACTGGCTTGACCATGGCTGAGAAATTTCGTGATGAAGGCCGTGACGTACTTTTGTTTGTTGATAATATTTATCGTTACACGTTGGCGGGTACAGAAGTATCAGCACTGTTAGGTCGCATGCCTTCTGCGGTAGGTTATCAGCCTACGCTTGCTGAAGAAATGGGTGTATTACAAGAGCGCATTACATCAACCAAAACAGGTTCGATAACATCAATACAAGCTGTTTATGTTCCGGCAGATGATTTAACGGATCCTTCTCCGGCTACGACGTTTGCTCACCTTGATTCAACGGTTGTATTGAGTCGTGATATTGCAGCAAAAGGTATTTACCCTGCGGTTGATCCACTTGATTCAACGTCGCGCCAATTGGATCCATTGATCATTGGCCAAGAGCATTATGAAGTGGCTCGTGGAGTTCAATCTATATTGCAACGCTATAAAGAGCTTAAAGACATCATAGCAATTTTGGGTATGGATGAGCTTTCTGAAGAAGACAAACAGACCGTTAACCGTGCACGTAAAATTGAGCGCTTTTTATCGCAACCGTTCCACGTGGCCGAAGTTTTCACAGGTTCGCCAGGTAAATACGTGTCGTTGAAAGAAACCATTAGTAGCTTTAAAGGCATTATGGAGGGTGAATACGACCACATGCCTGAGCAAGCATTTTATATGGTTGGCGGTATTGAAGAAGCGATTGAAAAAGCCAAAAACCTCTAGGTCGTTAAATTTAGGTTTTTGCATCATCTATACAAGAGTAACGAGTAAGTATCTATGCCTACTATGCAATGCGAAATAGTCAGCGCTGAGGAGCAGATCTTCAGCGGCGCCATTGAGACAGTGATCGCTACTGGTCTACTGGGTGACCTTGGTGTGTCGCACGGGCATGCACCTTTGCTAACAGGTTTAAAGCCTGGACCTGTTAGAGTCATCACCGAAGATGATGAAGCAATCTATTATGTATCGGGCGGCTTTCTTGAGGTGCAACCTGACGTCATTACTATTCTTGCTGATACTGCTATTCGAGCTGATGATCTTGATGAGGCCGCAGCACTGGAAGCTCAAAAAGTAGCCGAACAGGCAGTTTCGAATCAAAATTCAGAACTTGACTACACCCGGGCAGCGGCGGACTTAGCTGCGGCAGTGGCGCAACTTCGTACGATCCAACAAATACGCTCAAAATTGGGTAAATAGCTGTATTTAAGCGGGTTTATTGGTTTCAAAAAGGGTGGCATCTGCTACCCTTTTTTAATGGGCGCTATAAAGTGGTTAGGTTTCTACGCTGCGCTTAGCTGAATATCTTATACCCCGATCATACTGAGCCGCAGGTTATAAAAAATGACAAGTTCTCCAAGCGATGTTGCTAAGATTGACGTGGTGGTGCTTGCCGCCGGCAAGGGCACTCGTATGTATTCAACTAAACCTAAGGTGCTGCATACCATTGGCGGTAAGCCGATGGCCCAACACGTTATTGATGCGGCTAAACGGCTGGGTGACGTGGCACTGCATGTGGTGGTGGGCCATCAGGCCGATTTAGTTAGCAGTTCACTTCAGTGCGCCGAGAGTTTTGTCGAGCAGCGCGAGCAGTTGGGCACCGGGCATGCGGTTGCACAAGTTTTGCCGATTCTGCGAGAGGATGCCATTACACTGATTCTCTATGGCGATGTGCCTCTGATTCAAACCCAAACACTGGAGCGCTTAGTTGCCGGTTGTACGGCGCAGAGCATGACCCTGCTAACCGTAACCCTCGATAATCCACAGGGCTATGGGCGTATTTGTCGCAATACCGACAATGAAGTGACTTCTATAGTCGAGCAAAAAGATGCTGACCCCGAACAGCTACTCATCAACGAAGTCAATACAGGCATTATGTGCATCCAGCAATCGTGCTTAGCGGCTTGGCTGCCTTTACTTTCTAATAGCAACGCACAAAATGAATATTATCTTACCGACGTGGTAGCTATGGCAGTGGCTCAGGGTATTGGAGTGACAAGTGTTGATGCCCCTAGCCCTGAAGAGGTTGAAGGTGTGAACAATAAGCTTCAACTTGGCGCATTAGAGCGGTGTTATCAGCGCCGCCTGGCCGACGCCTTAATGCTGGCCGGTACCACTCTAGCTGATCCAGCACGTGTCGATATTCGCGGCGAACTCAGCGTTGGGCAGGACGTTTTCATTGACGTCAACACGGTGTTTTCAGGCAACGTTACGCTGGGCGACAATGTCAGTATTGGGTCAAATTGTGTGGTTAGCAATAGCAGCATTGGCGACAATACAGAACTGTTGGCTAATTGTGTTGTTGATCAAGCGACACTTGCTAATGACTGTATTATTGGGCCGTTCGCTCGATTAAGACCTGGCTCAACGTTTGCACAAAAATCTAAGGTGGGAAATTTCGTAGAGGTTAAAAATTCTAGTTTTGGAGAGGGCAGTAAAGCAAATCATCTAGCGTATGTTGGCGATGCGCAAGTGGGTGCTGGCTCAAATATTGGCGCCGGCACCATCACATGTAATTATGATGGCGCCAACAAGCATAAAACTCGATTAGGAAAAAATGTTTTTATTGGTTCAAACAGCACATTAGTGGCACCGTTAGATATAGCGGATAACGGCTTTGTGGCAGCAGGCTCTACAATTGTTAAAACAGTTTTAGCTGATTCGTTAGCCGTGGCGCGTGGTCGGCAAAAAAATATAGAAGGCTGGACTCGGCCAAGTAAAAAAAGTTAGATATACGGCAAGCAATCTTTAGTAACTAATATTAATTGTTAAGGTATAGGATCATCTATGTGCGGAATAGTAGGAGCGGTAGCTCAGCGTGATGTGGTTGAGATATTGGTAGAGGGCTTGAAGCGATTAGAGTATCGCGGCTATGATTCTGCCGGAGTATCGGTCACGGCAAGTGCCGGAAAAACCAGTCGTATTCGCTGTGTTGGTAAAGTTCAGTCGTTGATGGATGAGGTGGCTAAACAAGGTGTCCTAGGCGGCACTGGTATTGCACACACTCGCTGGGCTACCCATGGTGAACCTAATCAAGAGAATGCTCACCCCCATACCTCGAATGACCGTATTACCATCGTTCATAACGGCATTATTGAAAATCACGTAGCGCTGCGTAAGGCGCTTATTCAGCGCGGTTATACTTTCACCTCAGCCACCGACAGCGAGGTCATTTGCCACCTCGTGCACGAACAGTTAGCTCTCAACGATAGCTTATTGCAAGCAGTTCGCGCCGCGGTAGCTCAGCTCGACGGTGCTTACGGCACGGTCGTTATGGATAACCAAGATCCAGATCGGCTGATCGTGGCTCGCTCAGGTAGCCCGTTAGTGATTGGCTATGGTGTTGGCGAGCATTTTGTTGCATCAGATCAGCTAGCTTTATTGCCAGTAACCCGCCGATTTTCGTTTCTTGAAGAGGGTGATGTTGCAGAAATTACTCGCAAAGCCGTGCATGTTTATGATGTGCAGGGCAACAAGGTTGAGCGAGAAATTACTGAGTCACAGGTTACGCATGATGCCGGCGACAAAGGTAAGTTTCGACATTACATGCTTAAAGAGATATACGAGCAGCCGGTTGCTATACAAAATACGCTTGACGGTCGGATCGCTAATGGGAAAGTACTCGATGCGGCATTTGGTGAGAACGCAGCTAAACTTTTACCTAAAGTTGAGCACGTACAAATTATTGCCTGTGGTACCAGCTATCATGCCGGAATGGTCAGCCGCTACTGGTTTGAAGAATTAGCGGACGTTTCATGTAACGTGGAGATTGCTTCAGAATACCGCTATAGAAAATCGTTTGTTAGGCCTAATAGCCTTCTAGTTACTATCTCTCAATCAGGCGAAACAGCCGACACGCTGGCAGCTTTACGGCTGGCCAAAGAACAGGGCTATATGGCTAGCCTCACTATCTGTAATGTGCCTGGAAGTTCGTTGGTACGCGAATCAGAGATGGCTTATATGATGCAGGCTGGTGTTGAAATTGGCGTGGCTTCTACAAAAGCGTTTACAGTACAGTTAGCCGGTTTGTTAATGTTAGCCGCAGCGGTAGGCCATCATAAAGGTTTGAATTCGGTGAGTGAGGCGGCAATCGTTAGTGCTTTACAAAGCTTGCCCGCAAAAATCGACCAAACGTTAGGTATGGATTCAGCGATTGAAACATTGGCCGAAGATTTTGCGGACAAACATCACAGCTTGTTTTTAGGGCGCGGCGATCAATACCCCATTGCTATGGAGGGAGCGCTGAAACTCAAAGAAATCTCGTATATTCACGCCGAGGCTTATGCAGCAGGGGAGCTTAAGCACGGGCCGTTGGCATTAATTGACGCCGATATGCCGGTCATTGTAGTGGCGCCTAATAATGAATTGGTTGAGAAGCTTAAATCTAATGTTGAGGAAGTCCGTGCGCGCGGCGGATTGATGTATGTGTTTGCCGACAAAGATGCGGCATTCGTTTCAGATACTGCAATGAAGGTGTTGCATGTGCCGGCTTGCGATCCGTTAATAGCGCCAATTATTTATACTGTTCCATTGCAGCTGCTTTCTTATCATGTGGCAATGATCAAAGGTACCGATGTTGATCAGCCGCGCAACTTGGCTAAGTCGGTTACTGTTGAGTAACACACAGCCGTGAGTTAAAAGGAGAATGTTATGGAAGGTTTAGCGGTGGTGGGGTTTGTGTTTGGGTTGATAGCGTTTGTGAGGGTAGAGAAGCTTATTAAGACATTAAAAGAAAAAGAAATACTCGAAACGAACTACAAAAAAGAGTAATGCAGAGCTGTAACTTTCTCAGTCATAGATACCTATAGCTCTAGGAGGGTATTTTAGAAAGTTTTTGAATTTATGAGTAGCTGGCTAAATCTGCAAATGCAATGAAAGGCTAGTGCCTAAATAGTCAGTGTATGGAGGGATAACCGCTCAACTAAGCGAGCGCCAACTCATCCTCTTCTTCGGCCACTACCGTTCGCTTGCGTGTTTTTCCCGGTATACCAATATGTAGCAATGTGGTTATTTCAGCTCTAGGCAAGGCTTCACTAAGATAAAAACCCTGGATTGAATCGCAGCCTAGTTCTTGCAGTAGTTCAACATGTTCTACCTTCTCAACGCCCTCAGCAATAACGCGCATATCGAGCGCGTGTGCCACATCAATAATAGCTTTGGTAATGGCCACATCAACGCTGCTTCCTATTAGACCTTTAATAAACATTTGATCTATTTTTAAAATATCGACGGGTAGATTTTTTAATAACTTGAAGGTTGAATAGCCCGTGCCAAAATCGTCAATAGCAATTTCAATACCCATAGCTCGCAAGCCGGCCAATGTGTCTGAGGTTTTGTCGAGCGTATCAATTAATAGCGATTCGGTCAGTTCAATCACTAGTTGTTGCGGAGGAAAACCGGTGCGCTTAAGAATACGCTTGATAACCACCAACATATCGTTACGAATAAGCTGTTTAGCCGATAGGTTAACGGCTATCTTGGCGTTGGGCACGCCGTCTTCTATCCAGCGGGCACCATGACGACAGGCTGTCTCTAATACCATTTCGCCAATACTTGAAATTAAACCCGCACTCTCGGCAATAGGAATAAATTCTGCCGGCGGTATCATACCCAGCTCATCATGCTCCCAGCGAACCAACGCCTCGAGTGCATTGATTTGGCCGGTAGCTAAATCCATTTTCGGTTGGTAGTGAACAGTAAGGTCTTTACGGGCAATGGCATGTCGTAATTCAATTTCTATATTGAGGCGGCGCAGTAATGCGCCATTAGAATGCCCGCGAGTAAAAAATTTAATACCGTCGCCGCCAATTTCTTTAGCACCATGTAATGCAGTGAGTGCTTGGTGCAACAAAATTTGTTCGTTATCGGCCTTGCTGGGGTATACGCTAACCCCCATACTTGCGGTGGCGACTAACTCTTGGTCGTCGATGTATGCTGGCTTGCGAATCACGTTGAGCAGCCGGTTGCCTAGTTGGCGCAGCTGAGATGAATTGCTAACATTTTCGGCGAGTACCGCAAACTCATCAGAGCCCACATGTACCAATACATGATCGCCATTCAGAGCATGTGCAAGGCGTTCATGAATAACGTCGACTAACTGCTGGCCGACTTCAGGGCCAAGTGTTGTGGTAATGGTGTTGAAGCGATCGAGGTCTATAAATAGCAGCGCCAGAGCTTGTTTGCGCAGCCTAGCTTTTGCAACTGCCAACTGTAAGCGCTGTCGAATATCAACGCGGCCCGCTAGCAACGAGGCGTTTTCAAAGACTGAAGCGTTTATCAGGGATCTTGCACTCAAGCGGTGGCGCCTCTTTAATAATATTACTAGGCTGGTTGGTTTTTATTGGCTATTGTCTATGCTTTAGCCAAGGCTATAAGACGAGCTTGCATTAAACCCAAGGGAGGCATGCTTGCGCAAGGAAAAACTCCAATAAAAACAACAATTACCAACATTCTCTTAAAAAAGTTTGCAAGTTCGCTGGTCGTTCATTAATCTATCTCATGTAGGTCGATTCAAGAAATATCACGCTCCGTACCCAAGCGTTGGTGGTTATACCAACCCTATCGAAATCGGCTTTAATCGATAAATACCGCTGGCCCCCGTGCTTTAGACCTTATTCATTAGCCCATATATTTGCGAAAAGTTAATCAATGGACGTATCAACTATATTAGATCCGCTCAATACCGCGCAGCGTGAAGCCGTTACCAACGACAGTCGAAGTTTGTTAGTACTTGCTGGCGCGGGAAGCGGCAAGACAAGGGCATTAGTGCACCGTATAGCCTGGCTTTTACAGGTGCAAAATGTGCCCGCTTCGGGTGTTTTGGCAGTGACGTTTACTAACAAAGCCGCCAAGGAAATGCGTGCACGGATAGGCGAATTACTACAGATGTCGCCTCAAGGGATGTGGGTGGGCACGTTTCATGGCATTGCTCATCGTCTGTTAAAAAGCCATTGGCAAGATGCAGGCCTACCCCAAAATTTTCAAATTATTGATAGCGACGACCAGCTGCGCATGGTGAAGCGTTTGCTCAAAGAACATCAGCTTGATGAAACTCGTTGGTCACCTAAGTCTATCCAGTGGTATATCAACGGACATAAAGATGAAGGACGGCGAGCAGCGCATGTTGACCATCACAATGACCCTCATGAGAAAGTGCTGCAAAAAATGTACGCCGCTTATGAGCAGGCATGTGAGCGAGCCGGCCAGGTTGACTTTGGCGAGTTGCTTCTGCGCTCGCACGAATTATGGTTAAAGCATCCGGTGTTGTTGCAGCACTACCAGCAGCGCTTTGCTCATATTTTGGTCGACGAATTTCAGGATACTAACGCTATCCAATATGCATGGCTCCGAGTTTTAGCGGGTGATCATTGCGCTATTACCGCAGTGGGTGATGACGATCAATCAATCTATGGTTGGCGTGGTGCTCGCATTGAAAATATTCAAAGCTTTGAAACCGATTTTGGTAATGCGCAAACGATTAAGCTCGAGCAAAACTATCGCTCGACCTCTACGATCCTTGATTCGGCCAATGCGGTCATCGCCAATAACAGCGGTCGCCTCGGTAAAAGTCTGTGGACCGAAGGTGATGTTGGCGAGCCCTTATCACTTTATGCTGGATACAACGAACAAGACGAAGCGCGTTTTGTGGTAGAGCGTATTGAAGAGCACTATCGAGACAACACACTGTATGCCGAGCAGGCGATTTTGTACCGCTCCAATGCTCAGTCGAGGGTGCTTGAAGAAGAGCTTATTCGTGCAGGGATTCCTTACCGAATTTATGGGGGGCAACGATTTTATGACCGACTGGAAATTAAGAACGCCGTTGCCTACATGCGACTTGCTCAGTATCGCCAAGATGATGCGGCTTTTGAGCGGGTCATTAACACACCAACTCGTGGCATTGGTGGCGTCACGGTTGAGACAGTCAGGAAGCGTGCCCGCCTCGACAACAGCGCTTTGTGGGATGCGGCATCCGCGCTTGTAAGTGATCAGTCACTTACCCAAAGGGCATCAAAATCACTGCAAAGATTTATAGACTTAGTCGATGACCTCGGTGCGGCAGTCAGTACGATGGGGCTTGCCGACCTTGCAGACCTGGTGCTTGAAGCGACCGATTTGATGGCGTTTCATGGCAAAGAGGCGGGCGAAAAAGGTCGTGCGCGCGTTGAAAACTTGCAGGAACTGATTAACGCTACACGCCAATTCGAACCTGAAGAGGAGGCCACGGCACTGCGAGAATTTTTGGATACGGCGGCCCTAGATGCTGGTGATCAGCAAGCTGATGCGCATGCTGATGCAGTCCAGCTGATGACGCTACACTCCGCCAAAGGTCTTGAGTTTCCTACCGTGTTTTTGGTGGGCGTTGAAGAAAACTTGTTTCCTCATAAGATGTCGGCAGAAGACCCCGATCAACTGCAAGAAGAGCGTCGCCTGTGTTACGTAGGCATTACTCGAGCGATGAAAAAACTTTATTTGAGCTATGCCGAATCACGGCGCTGGTATGGCCAAGAAACGTTCAATGCCGTCTCGCGCTTTGTGCGAGAAATACCGACGCATTGTATTGAGGAGGTTCGCATCAATGCCAGTGTTAGTCGGCCGTTGAATATTTCTAATGGGTTACAATTGGGCCAAAATGATAGTGGCCTGCAGCTTGGGCAGCGAGTCATGCATTCTGTTTTTGGTGAAGGGGTTGTGCTCAATCTTGAGGGGCAGGGCTCTAATTCGCGGGTGCAAGTTAATTTTGATGATGAAGGTAGCAAGTGGTTGGTCGCTGCCTATGCAAACCTTGAAGCTATGGGCTGATCTTGGGAAAGGCACTTAGCATTTTATTGGGCTGCTCTTGGCTTAATTCATTTAGCGGAAAAAATATGTTTACTGTAAAAAGACTTTCAATCATTTTGTTTGCTTCATTACTCTTGGCTTGCGGCGATGATGGCGTCAGCGAGAGCGAGTCATCGATCGCGGTGACTAAAAAAGCCGTAGTTAATTGGAAGTTGGTGACCACTTGGCCAAAGAATTTTCCAGGTCTTGGTACCGCTCCTGAAAACTTTGCCAAGTTAGTAGATCGGATGAGCAATGGGCGCTTAAAAATAAAAGTCTACGGTGCCGGAGAAGTCGTGCCGGCTCTCGAGACTTTCAGTGCAGTGTCGAGCGGTACTGTACAAATGGGACATGGCGCCGCATATTATTGGAAGGGTAAGGCACCGGCTGCGGTATTTTTTACAGCGGTGCCCTTTGGCCTTAACGCGCAAGAAATGAATGGCTGGCTACATTATGGTGGCGGCCTTGAATTATGGCGTGAGGTTTACGCGCCTTTCAATCTACTGCCATTTGCAGGAGGCAGCACGGGTGTACAAATGGCGGGTTGGTTTAATCGAGAGATCAACTCGCTGGATGATTTTAAAGGCCTGAAAATGCGTATTCCGGGTCTTGGCGGTGAAGTATTTACCCGCGCTGGGGGTACGTCAGTCAGCATGCCTGGAGGGGAAATTTTCACTTCATTACAAACGGGTGTCATTGATGCTGCTGAGTGGGTTGCACCCTATAACGATCTAGCTTTTGGCTTTCATAATGTTGTGAAGTACTATTATTATCCTGGCTGGCATGAGCCGGGCGCTATGTTGGAGTTTATTGTGAACCAACAGGCCTACAATGCTTTGCCTGATGATTTACAAGCTATTGTTGAGGGCGCAACGCGAGCCATTAATCAAGATATGCTCGATGAATATACCGCACGCAACAATGCAGCGCTGGTCGACTTACGCCAAAAAGGTGTGCAGATTAAGCCGTTGCCCGATGATGTAGTACAAGCACTACGGTCTATATCAGCTGAGGTTATTCAAGAAAACGTCGAGCGAGACGCTATGTTTAGCAAGGTGTTCGACTCTTTTGATAGTTTCCGCAAGAATGTTGTCGACTATCACAAAATTAGCGAGGAAGCTTACTATAAAATTCGAGAGGGTGATTCGCTTATAGATTAACTCGCCAAATTGCTCCGCTGTTGTGCTTCAGCAGACGCTGTTCTTAGACGTTGTATAGTTTTATATAATAATTAAAAAATGAGTTACGCTTGCGCCTATGCTAGGCCTTAATTAAGCAGTGATTAGTAAGGTACTAGGCAATTTTGCGTGTGCGCCCACGCTCATCAATGGCAACAAAAGCAAAGACGCCTTCGGTAACCTTTTTTTGTTCGCCATGTAACATTGGCGAATCGATCCATACTTCAACAAACACTTCGATAGAGCTGCGCCCAATATTGACTACTTCGGTATAAAAGCTTACCAGTGCGCCTACTTTAACAGGCACCAAAAAGTTCATATTTCCCGCGGCTACCGTGGCCACCCGACCTTGAGCTACTTTGCGGGCGGTAACACCGCAGGCAAGATCCATCTGAGACATCAACCAGCCGGCATAAATGTCGCCTAGTGGATTTGTATCAGTAATGTTTGCTAACACCTGTAAAATAAGTGCCCCAGTAGGCTGAGGGGTCTTATCGATTTCATTCATTGCGCTGACCTAAAGGTGAAAGATACTTAGTATATTCGGTTTTGGTTTATGTGACCGATTAAATTACGGTTTATTGGCAGTAACTGCTATCACGGCCAATTTATCGGAAACTCATTATGTACATGCAGCTCCTAGGGATAAACGATTCCTGGTAACCACGTTACCAAGGCAGGAAACAGGATGAGCAGGACGAGTAAAAATAGTTGGATGATAATAAAAGGAATTACGCCACGATAAATCGTTGTGGTTTTGATGGAAGCGGGCGCGACCCCGCGTAAATAAAATAGTGCAAAACCAAAAGGGGGTGTTAAAAATGAAGTTTGTAAATTAACTGCAATCATAATGCCTAGCCAAATCGGATCAAAGCCCATCACAAGCAGTATTGGGGCGACGATTGGAACGACCACGAACGTTATTTCAATAAAATCTAGAATAAAGCCCAGTAAAAAAATGACCAGCATTACAACCAGTAAAGCGCTGATTCTTCCGCCGGGTATGTTTTCAAAAAGAGCATGCACAAGCTCATCACCGCCGTAGGCGCGAAAAACCAGCGAAAAGACAGCTGCACCAATAAGAATCATAAAAACCATTGACGTAATTTTTAGTGTACTTCTAACGACTACTGTAAGTTTTTCAAGACTGAGCTGCCGCTTCATTAAGGCAAGTAACATTGCGCCTAGTGCACCAACGCCGGCGGCTTCACTTGGTGTTGCTGCACCTACTAAGATTGAACCCAGCACTAAGCAAATCAATGCAACAGGAGGCACTAATCCAGCAAGTATTTTCAGTGCGCCAACTTTGCGCTGACTCTGCGCAATCGCAGGCGCAGCTGAATGATTAAGGTGTGAGTAAATGATTAAAAACAATAGATACAGCAATACTAAAAGAATACCTGGCAGTAACGCGCCGACGAATAGATCTCCTACCGAAACAGTTTTTGGGCTAAATATACCTTGGCTCAGTTGCGCTTGCTGGTATGCACTAGAAAGAATATCGCCCAACAAAACCAGTGCAATAGACGGCGGAATAATTTGTCCTAGAGTGCCGGTGGCGCAAATGGTGCCTGTTGCCAATGCCGGGTCATAGTTTTGCTTAAGCATGGTTGGTAGTGACATAAGCCCCATCGTCACAACCGTTGCACCAACAATTCCGGTACTAGCGGCTAATAACATGCCAACGATCACAACCGAGTAACCAAGCCCGCCTCGGATGCCGCCAAAGGCACTGGCCATGTTTTCTAATAATTCTTCAGCGATACGAGATTTTTCGAGCATCACGCCCATAAAAACAAACAGAGGCACCGCGATGAGTGTCGTGTTAGACATTGTCCCGAAAATTCGGCTCGGTAATGCGCCTAATAACGCAGTATCAAAAATGCCGAAAAGCATACCCCCAAAAGCAAACATAAGTGCGGTGCCGGCGAGCGTGAAGGCAACCGGATAGCCTAGCAGTAAAACGAGGCATACCACGGCGAACATTATGAGCGGGATAAATTCAAGCATATTAAAAGCGCTAAATGGCTGCAGTCGGATCATGATCATCCGAAGCGGGTAGTGGTTGGCCACTAAGAATTAAAAAGCTTCGCAGGGCCTCGGCAAATCCTTGAAGGATGAGCATGGATGCAAATACGGGGATCAGCGTTTTTAGAAGATAGACTTCGTGCAAGCCATCGGAGTTGGCGGATGACTCTTTAATTGACCAAGCTTGCATGACATAACTAAGGCTCTCCCAAATAATATAGCCACACATGGGTAATAAAAAACAGACAAAGCCTAATAAGTTTACCTTTGCTTTTTTTACAGGTGAAAAATCTCGATAAAAAATATCAACTCTAACATGCTCATCACACTGCAGAGTATAAGCTGCCCCAAGCAAGAAAATAGCAGCATGTAGATAAGTGACGGATTCTTGCCATGCAATTGAGCCGCTATCAAATCCATAGCGAAAAACAACAACAAGGCTCTGAATAATAACCATAACCATTAATAGCCAGGCAACCCAATGACCGCTGAGAAGAGTGAAGCGGTCGATAATACCTACTAGTTGTGCGATACGAGCATGTTGGTTGCGCATGTGCCATCGTCTTGGTGAGGTGCAGCGTTAGCGGCCGGATCTACGGGGGCGCAGCGCTGACGGAGCGTTTTTATTGGAGCCTATATTGTAGCGCTTGCAGTTACATTTTGGGCAAACTCAAAGCTGTGATTAGTGCTAACATAATGCGACTTTGGTGAGCAGACGCTTTAACGTCATTTTTTATGGGATCTGTTTATTGATAATAAACGACAACCGCTTTAATCTCACTTTTCGACGGTAATGGATTACATATTCGCGCAGAAGCCAGTTTTGCGCAGTTTTTTGAAGTAAGAGATGGCTATGTATAAGAAAAGACTACTGAATTGCGCACTATTTTTTTTAGTCGGTACAGGACTCACTGGGTGCGAGAAGGGTTTAGACATTAGCAATGCTGAGCTAGTTAAAAAGAGCTCGGAGTGTATGACTGATGAGACTAAAACACCGGGTATGGCCGTAGTGTGTGGTAATTATCAAAAAGAATGCGCCCGACGCGGCAAAGCGACGGGCAATTACATTTGCTGAATAATTACTCGATTTTAACTTAAGCTAATTCGCTGGGCAGCTTACTTTCAGGGCTGCTAGCTTTCTTTGTATTTCTTGATTTTGACTACCTCCCGCACGGTAAGCCTGTTGGTAATAACCCATAGCTTGGCTGCAGCCAAAGCCTTTGCGTTCAGCGATCTCTCCTAACGTTGCGTAAGCTACTTGTGTTGGTGCGAGTTTTAGGCTGTCTTTCAGGTCGCGTTCTGCCCCACTAAAGGACTTGAGCTCATGCTTGAGCAGGCCGCGGCGTAATAACGGGCTGAAATAGTTAGGGTCGAGCGCTATGGACCTACTGTAAGCTTGCAGCGCATCTTGAGCTCTATTGAGCCGATTTAGTGCGATGCCCTTGAGTTCGAAAAAACGGCTTTCATTGGGCTCTATGGCGATGGCCTGCTGAGCATAGCCAAGCGCCGGCCGATAACTTTTATTGGCAATAGCTTTACCCGCTTTGTCAGCCTTTTCATAGGCGGGTTGGCGATCTATCAATTGCGCGATTTCTTGTTGGTAACGCTGTCGATTTAATAGCCCTCCTGCCGGGAGCTGGGCAGCACTGGCGCGATTGGCATCAACACGCGCCTGTGAGGGTGGGTGAGATGCGAACAGCGTGCTAAAGACACCGGCTTTATTACTGTTTGAGAGTCGTACAAAGGTTTCCTGCAGGCTAATCGCAGCGCGCGGATCGTAGCCCGCCTCTCGCATGTATTGCATCCCATACTGGTCAGACTCGAGTTCTCGAGAACGGCTATACCGCGTTTGTCCGTACAGACTGGTAAGCGCAACCCCTTGCTGCAACGCCGTGTGGTTATAGTCAGAATTAGCCAGTAAAACGGTCGCTAGAACCTGCCCCCCAGCAATGATAGTGCCTACCTCTTGACTCTGTGCGCTGTGGCGCGCGTCGGCATGAACGATTTCATGAGCCAGTACAGCGGCGAGTTCGGCTTCGTTATCGAGCTCAATGAGTAAGCCGCGGTTAATGGCGATTTTGCCGCCAGGCAAAGCCCAGGCATTAGGCGTCGAGTCGTTGAGTACAACGAAGTCGTAGGGTAGGTGTGCGCGCGCGCTAAACGGAATGAGTTTTTTCCCAACCGAGCGCACATAAAGTGTCAGGTCTGGGTCAATCGTATAATAACCACCGCCCGCTTGTTGTTGAAATCCATAGTAACGCTCGCCTGTTTGCAGCTCCCACGCCTCACTCATCCAAGATAATTCTTTTTTGCCGGTAACGGGGTTAACCGCACATGCCTGTATCAATAGAAGGAGCGCCAGGAGACTGCCTGCGATGAAATGGCGCAAAATAAATTTTTTCATACTCGGACTCCGCAAGTCTTGGGCATAAGCTGATATTATTCTGACCATTAAAGCACTGCCAAGCATCACCTGTGGCCGAAGTGCAAAACCGCCAGATGCACTCGGGTTATTTGTTTGAGTTTTTCTATAGTGTAACGCATCTATTTAGAGGGCTACTAACGCAACAAGTTTCATGGTTACTTACCGTGCTGAAAGAGCGCACTTATTGAAATTATGTTTCGCCCATTGCTATTTGGTAGACTTTACCCGTGAACAAGCCACTATCTTGCCGCAGGCTATTATCTCAGTATGCTGGCCCACAAGGCATATTTAATAGCTTGACCAGTAGCGCTAAAGTAAATTGATATGATTAGTAGGTTATGTGTATGTTAATAGTTATTTCTCCGGCCAAAACACTCGACTTTGCTGCCCCTAGCAGTGTATCTAAGGCAACTAAGCCGGTGCTGCTCAATGAGTCTGCAGATCTGGTTGACGATTTGCGTGACTACAGCCCCGATGATCTCGTTTCATTAATGGGCATTAGTCACAAATTAGGCGAGCTCAACAACCAACGTTATCTTAACTGGTCGATGCCTTTTACTAAAGATAATGCTAAGCAGGCGCTGTTAGCTTTTCGGGGTGATGTTTATACCGGGTTAGACGCCGATAGTTTTAGCCAACACGATTTTGATTTTGCCCAGCAGCACTTGCGAATATTGAGTGGTTTATATGGTGTTTTAAGGCCGCTTGATCTCATACAGCCCTATCGGCTTGAAATGGGCACTAGACTGAAGAATCAGCGTGGTGCAAACCTTTATGATTTCTGGGGTGATAGGCTAACACACCTTATTAACAAGCAACTAAAAGCATTAGACTCGAGCTGTTTAGTCAATTTGGCATCTAACGAATACTTCAAATCGATTAACAGCAAGGCTGTTTCGACTCCAATCATTACCCCAGTGTTTAAAGATTATAAAAATGGCGATTATAAAATCATTAGTTTTTTTGCTAAAAAAGCGCGTGGGTTAATGAGCGCCTATATTATAAAAAATCAAATTACCGATCCGGCCCTTTTAAAGAAGTTTAGTGTTGGCGGATATAAATATGACAAAGCAGCATCTACCCCCACTGAGTGGGTGTTCTTACGAAAGGCGGCTTAGGGTTTTATGTTAGAGCAATGTGCCAACAGATTTGATAATGCAAGCCAGCGCTAGCCTGCCTATTTCGTCGGCTTGTGAAAGAAATCGCGAGCCCATTTTGCAAGCCTTGTTATCTTATTTAATTGTGGATGAAACTCAGCCTCAACGACTAGAGCACAATCGCTTGGTTTTGGAGATAAGCAGTGGTACGGGCCAGCATGCGGCTTATTTTACCCAGCACTTCTCCCAAGCTGTAAATTTTCCGTCGCTAAAATCGCTTCGCTGGCAGCCTAGTGATGTCCGTGAACAGCTTGCGGGTATTGATTTATGGCGAAAAAAGGCCAACAACGCAAATTTTTTATCGCCCATTGAGCTCAATTTAAAGTCTGCGCAATGGGCGCCAGACCGGTATGATTTTGCTTATACCGCTAATTCTTTGCACATTGTTTCTTGGCCGTTAGTACTGGAGTTTTGTCGCGGCGTAATAACGACCTTGCGCCCGGGTGGCTTGCTATTTATTTACGGCCCGTTTAATTACGATGGCCGATTTACCAGTTACAGTAATGAATTGTTCGACTCTAATCTTCGTCATCGAGATGAGCATAGTGGCCTTCGTGACTTTACAGCGCTGACGGAGGCGTTATGCAGTGCTGCCAGTAGGCAGGGTGCTACAATGGAATTGCAAGCTGATATACCTATGCCGGCCAATAATCAGTTATTGGTATTTAAAAAGGCAAGCATCAAGAGTGCGTATTAAAAAATGCCAACCATGATTCCATCAGTTAGTGATTCGTTACGCAATCAGTTTTTGATAGCGACACACTGTCTTGAGACGGGCATTTTTAAGTCGAGTGTCACTTATATTTGTGAACACAATGAAGATGGTGCCATGGGCATCATTATTAATAGGCCTTCCAGCTTGAGCTTGCAAGATATTCTCACTGATGTTTGCGAAAGCAATGCTGCTACGCCGAACCCAGTAGAGAATACTGCACCGGTAATGGTGGGTGGACCGGTTGGTTTAGAACGCGGTTTCGTACTCCATCAATTAACCGATGATGAAGATGCTTCTTGTTGGTCTTCTAGTCTGCATGTCACAAAGCGAATCGTTTTAACGGGCTCTAAAGATATTTTGCTTGCTATAAATGAAGGGCGCGGGCCGCATAATTACCTCGTGGTTTTAGGCTATGCAGGTTGGGAGGCCGGTCAGCTAGAGCAAGAGCTCGCCGATAATGCCTGGCTCAACACGCCTGCTAATCCAACTATATTGTTTGATACCCCTTTCCATCAGCGCGCCAATGCAGCCGCTAATTTGCTAGGCATTGATTTAGCATCGTTGGCTACCATGACTGGCAAGGCTTAGCCGCTTAGATTACAGATATTGACTGCTTGTCCAATGATCGCTTAGCTTCGCCCCATTTCAGTGCGCCCCATTTATACTCGCTTAATATTTCCCAAGCCCTCTCATGAGTTTCTTTCTTGTTCGTTTTCGCCTATTTTCGGCGCACTTGTCATAACTGCCCTCTTTAAACTGTGATCCATGCACGTTGTTGCCATTTTTTTTAGAGATTGAAGGCACAAAGTCAAGAATTCTGAATAAACCCACTACACTTTACCCAGAGAGGCAATAAATGAATGCCTCCATTAACCAACGACCTAGTAGTCAGAGCACCTTATGAAGCAAAATATTATTCCATCGCGGGGGCACGCTTTCGGTTGCACAGCGGTGCTAGCAAGAATCTTTAGCACAGGCATTATCGCCATTGGAGCGAGTTTATTATCGGTGCTAGCTGCCGCCGAGCGTCCTGTAGACTCGTCAACGAGTTGGATGACCGATAATACTCGTGTTGCTCTTGACATGGCGGCGCGCCAAATCCATCCAGCTGGCGGCTCTGATCAAAACATATTTTTCGTTGGGCTCGACTATCACCGCGTGGTTACCGCTAATAATCGAGATTGGGCCACTATTGTTTTCCAGCCAACCTTTGCAAAACTCAACCATATCGCAAAGCCACCGCCCTATTTTTCAGACGGCAATGGTAAGGACCTCCAGTGGCGGTACGCTTATATTAACTATACTGGGCTATCTAAGGGTGCTTTCAATATAAAAGCCGGCCATATCGAAGTGCCCTTTGGCGCCGAAAGTAATGAGCGACTTAATGGCGGCGCGCTTCGGCAATTGGTTTCCGATATACAAAAGAAATTAGACTGGGGCGGCAGCATTAACGGCGTCGTTGATTCCTTTGAATATGAAGTGGCTGTAACGCGTGGTAGTACTAACGATTGGGATACGAAAAACCCAACCGAAATTTTTAGCGGTAGGCTTGGTTACTATGGCCAGCAAAAATATGATTTTGGCGTGTCCTTCATCTATGGTGATTACCGCGTTGGTAAGGCAGTAGATGAAACGCTCAACCACCGCGTTGGCCTAGATTATCGATACTACTATCGGAACTATACCTGGCTTGCAGAGATTTCTATTGGCGAAAATGGCGAGAGTCAAACGCAATATGGCATGACCGAGTTGTCATGGAAAACACCGTCTGAGGATTTATTTTTGTACGGCAGGGTTAGACATCAGCGTAAAACGCTAGTTTTCCCATCGGCTGAGTCTACTATGTTTGCGGGTCTGCGCTGGACACCATTAAGAAATGCCGACGTAGAGCTTCAGTACACAAAGGATCTTGATAGCGCTAAAGCGCAAGAAAAAGTTGAGGCACAATTAAGGTTTAGACTTTAGTGCCACAAGATAAACGGCACACTATTTTTATAGCATCCCGGAGTTTATAGCATGCTAATGCTCAAAAAAAATCACATCAATCGAGGCTTAGCTATTGGTATTTTGCTGATGTCGGCACCTTTATTTGCACAGCCATTTTGCTCGCTGCGCGACCCCGTTTCTATCATTGATAAAATGGTACCGCAGAGCGACTCTTTTCGCTCTAGCGTTGTCAACATCAACAACAAAATGCGTAACGAGTTGATTGCCGAGACCGGCATCACGATGCATCGTCAAGAGCTTGGCTATCACACGCTATACCATGTTCATGATACAGGTGAAAGCGAAACTATTATTCACGTCCGGCCTGAAGCAACACGCTGGGGCATTACTGAAATTGCATGGTCTATCTCAAGCGACGGACAAATTATTGGCTATGAGTTTCAACGCTGTCGTGCACGTTCTTGTGACGATTTGAATAGCGCAAGCCTCTTCGCCAATGTGCCTGTCTTAGATGGCGCCTCATTGGCAAAATTGCTGGGCGATGATCATAAGCATCTATCTCCCCAAGGCCTTGAGCAATTAACTTTTCCTGCCGGGAGTGACGCGCTGGTTGTTTCCGTTATTCGCTCCGGTATAAAAGCCGCTGCGCTGATTAAGCATACCAACAGTTAATCGGCCTAGACTCGCGATGCGAATTTCTCATGTGCTTTTAGCGCCTATTTTTTTGGCTAGTATTGTTATCATGATCAGCTCATACGCTGTTTATTATGGCAATCAGACGGGCAAAAATTTAGAGTATCAATATCAAACCTTAAACGATAATGAATTGCGTTTTAATGCGCTGGCGGCCGAATATTCGACTATCCTAGTGTTTGCCGATCTAATTGTCGGCTCTGACCAAGGGTTTTTGATTGAGCGTTATCAAAATCAATCCAAAGTCTTACGAAAACAAATAAAAATTGTTTTGCTGGCCGATAATTGGTGTTGTTCACACACAGATACCGTTAATTTACACTCTTCGTTAATCACAATGGAGGGCGTTATTGCTACGGCTGTTTCTTCCGATTTACAAACGAATCCTGCTTTGCAAACGGAATATTTAAATCGCTTAGATGATGCTGCCGTTGTTGGCTTGCAAAGCCTTGACAACATACAGGTCGAAGTCAAGGCGCTTATCGGCGCGCATAGTTTGTTGTTGGCAGAGAGTCGCACTGCCTACCGTTTTGGCCTGCTAGGCCTTGGTTTAATTGATTTGATTGCGATTATAGGCTCGTGGATATGGGTATCTACTCACGTTAGCCGTCCGGTTAAAACCTTAGTAAGCGCTTCGAATAAAGCATTTATAAGCGGTCATTTTCATAACACTAATAATACCGGCCCGGTAGAATTAAAAACGCTTAGTAATGCTTTTGAGCGCTTGACTAACCATCTGGGTGATCAGCTTGAGGCTGAGCGAAATAAGGTTAAGAAGCAGGAGTTGGAGGCGCGGAATGAGCTGTGGAAGTTGGCGCATACCGATGTACTCACACAAGGCCCAAATCGATCTCAGTTCAACCAGACCTTTCAAGAGCTTATTGCCAAGTGCAATGCCAATAAAGAGACGTTTGACATTTTTATAGTTGATATTAATGAGTTTAAGTCGATTAATGACACGTTAGGGCACATGGCAGGTGATGAGCTATTAGTTGCAATCACTCAAGTGTTAGAGAAGGTTGTTGGCGATAACGGTCTGAGCGCTCGGCTAGGAGGTGATGAATTCGGTTTGTTAGTCACTCCGGCTATGCAAGAGCCAGCTTTAGAAGATTTTATCAAAAACATTATTGACGGTTGTAACGTGCTTACATTTTCTGATGGAATGCGGCATGGCGTAGACGTTAGTATAGGTGTCGCAACATTTCCTCACGACGCTAAAGATATAGGATCTTTATTAAAAGCTGCCGATACGGCGATGTACCGAGCTAAAAGAGATAGCGTAGCGGGCAGCTGTTGGTTGCATTACCTGCCTCAAATGGATACCGAGCGGCAGCGGCGGGCTTGGCTGCGCAACTTAGTAGCCGCCGGCATCGAGAACAAAGAATTTGAATTATATTGTCAGCCTATTATAGATGCATCGACCCGTAAGGTGGTCAGTGGTGAATGTTTGTTGCGATGGCCGAGTGGTCCAGAGCATGTGACCATACCTGAAATCATTAATATTGCGGAGACGAGCGGGCTAATTCTAGAGCTCACCGTTGAGATTTTGGAACAGGCTTGCTCGTTTATTGCAGCATTGGAGGCACATGGATTATCTACGAGCGTGGCTGTTAATATATCCGCCGTCCAATTTAAATATCAAAACATAGTTTCGATATTAAAGGCGGCGATTGAAAAATCGAATATAAGCGCTGATCGTCTTGTCATTGAAATCACAGAATCTGTTTTTGTTGGTAGTTTCGCACGAGTAAAACAAACGTTTAGTGAGCTTCAGGATTTGGGTATTGATATTGCAATTGATGATTTTGGCACTGGCTATTCAAGTCTTAATTATCTCAACGAGCTCAACGCTGACTGGCTCAAAATAGACCAATCGTTCATTAACAACATCGATAAGCCTGATGGTGAAAGGTTTGTTTATGCGTTCACTGAGCTTAGCCGTGCCGTGGGTACGAAGATGGTCGCAGAGGGCGTAGAAACGTTAAAGCAGCTGCAGATTCTGCAAAAACTGAACGTTGAACGAATACAAGGCTACTATATTTCAAAACCCATTCCGAAAGCCGAATTTATTAAGTTTGCTCTTAATTCTCAGCAAGTTCGAACGGGCAGTGTTACAAAGCTGCGCTAACTGAACAGGCACCTCTGTAACTTGCAGTAAGATCCTACGGTTATGCAGAGTTCTTTTCTTTTGGCATTTAATCTGCGCCTTTTAAGGATGTCTTTACCATGGGTATTAAAGCTGCTGACAGCTTTAAGCATAGGGTTATAATGTTTGCCAGCGATTTAATTGTAATCGAGCACTGCGACGTCATAACAGTAAAGAGTCTGTTGATGAAGATACGGCCTAGTCAATACCGGATCAGCGACTGAAAAACAGACGACCCTCACGAGCAAGAATTGAATGAGTAAAAGCGGCTTATTATTGGGTTTCGATTTCGGCTTACGTCAGATAGGTGTTTCGGTTGGGCAAACGCTAACGGCCTCGGCTAGACCCTTATGTATTCTGGATGCAAGGTCAGGTCAGCCTAACTGGCAGCAGGTGACTGCACTTATTGATGAATGGATGCCCGATTACTTAGTGGTGGGCTTACCACTGCATATGGATGGTAGTGAGGGGACAAGTGCGCAGTTAGCACGTAAGTTTGCTGCACGCCTTCACGGGCGGTTGGGTTGCAGGGTTGAGTTACAGGACGAGCGACTGTCCTCAAGTGAGGCGCGTTCACAGTTAAAAGACATGCATACAACTAACGGACATAGCGCGAGAGTGGCACACAATAAAATTGATGCTGTGGCGGCTGCACTGATTTTGCAAAGTTGGTTAGACAGCGGCAACAGTTGATAGTTTTTTGTGTCTAGTTTGCAACACCGCTTTCGGGGGTTTTTTACATGGTTTCTATCGGCTTACTATCTATAGATTTTTGATTGCTCAACGGGATCACTTTCCATTTGTAAGCCAGTTGCGGGTGCTGCGTTGGGCGCCCGCCCTTCATTTTTATCGAGCTTGATCATTAAACGTAAGTCGTTAGATGAGTCAGCGTGGGCAATAGCGTCTTCATAAGTAATTTCTCCACGCCCATAAAGCGTATGTAACGCTTGATCAAAGGTCTGCATGCCTTGCTCATTTGACCGCTTCATTAATTCTTTTAGTTTTTGAACTTCGCCTTTTCGTATTAAGTCAGAGGCAAGAGGAGTGTTGAGCAACACCTCTACCACTGCCCGCCTGCCACTGCCATCTGGGGTTGGCACGAGTTGCTGAGCAATCATGCCCCGCATATTTAACGATAAGTCCATCCACAATTGTGTATGACGCTCAGGTGGAAAGAAATGAATAATACGGTCGAGCGCTTGGTTGGCATTGTTAGCATGTAGTGTACACAAGCAAAGATGGCCCGTTTCAGCAAAAGTAATGGCGTGTTCCATCGTCTCTTTGGTGCGCACCTCACCAATCATAATGACATCGGGAGCCTGGCGGAGCATGTTCTTAAGTGCCACCTCGAAACTAATAGTATCAATGCCGACTTCGCGCTGAGTAACCATGCAACCGGCATGCGGGTGTATAAATTCAATAGGGTCCTCAACGCAGATGATATGGCCATGACTATTGTGGTTTCGGTGGCCAATCATTGATGCAAGCGAGGTAGATTTACCTGTACCCGTGGCACCAACAAAGATCACTAAGCCGCGCTTGGTCATGGCTAGGTCTTTGACTACATCTGGTAGGCCTAGGTCATCGACCTTAGGAATAGAGGTTTCGATACGACGGATAACCATACCAACTAGGTTGCGCTGGTAAAAGGCACTGGCTCTAAAACGACCGACACCGCGAGCGCTAATAGCAAAATTCAATTCTTTAGTGCTAACAAATTCGTTGCGCTGATCTTCATTCATAATACTCAACACCAATTCACGTGTCATCTCTGGCGACAGCGTGGTGTTATTGAGTGGAATCATTTTGCCGTTTAGTTTCATGCTAGGCGGTAATCCCGCACTAATGAAAAGATCGGAAGCGCCTTTTTCAACAACAGTGATGAGTAGTGTTTGTATGTCCATAATCTATCTCGTTTGCGTAGCTCGCAGGGAAGTCAGTTTTCCGAGCGCTAGAAATTTTCTGGCATCTTTGCTTTTTCACGTGCAGCATCGCGCGAGATGCTCCTTCCTGATACTAAGTTAGCAAGGCATTGATCCATTGTTTGCATACCAGCATTACTGCCAGTTTGTATAGCCGAATACATTTGCGCAACTTTGTCTTCGCGAATCAGATTACGAATGGCCGGTGTGCCAATCATAATTTCATGGGCGGCGATGCGGCCGCCATTGGCGCGCTTAATAAGAGTTTGTGATATTACCGCCTGTAAGCTTTCAGAAAGCATGGAGCGGACCATCGATTTTTCAGCGGCCGGGAATACATCGATAATCCGGTCAATCGTTTTAGCTGCCGAGGTGGTGTGCAGCGTGCCAAACACCAAATGACCGGTTTCTGCTGCCGTTAATGCAAGCCTGATGGTCTCTAGATCCCGGAGCTCGCCTACTAAGATGATGTCGGGGTCTTCACGCAGGGCAGAGCGCAACGCTTCACTAAAGCCATGGGTGTCACGATGAACCTCTCGCTGGTTAACTAGGCATTTTTTACTTTCGTGAACGAATTCAATTGGGTCTTCAATGGTTAAAATATGGTCGTAACGATTTTCGTTTATGAAATCGATCATTGCCGCGAGCGTCGTTGACTTACCTGAACCGGTGGGTCCGGTAACCAGTACTAACCCCCGTGGCACCGCTGCAATATCGCGAAATGTTTGGCCTAAGCCCAAGTCTGACATCGTCAGAACTTTAGAGGGTATGGTACGAAAGACCGCGCCTGCGCCTCGATTTTGATTAAATGCATTCACCCTAAAGCGGGCAACGCCAGGCACTTCAAATGAGAAATCGTGTTCTAGATGCTCCTCGAAATCGCGGCGCTGACTGTCATTCATTATTTCGTAAATTAGGCCGTGAACATCTTTGTGCTCTAGCGGAGGGAGGTTGATACGTCGCACGTCGCCATCAACGCGTATCATTGGAGGCAAGCCCGCGGACAAATGCAAATCGGATGCATTTTGTTTGGCACTAAAGGCGAGCAGTTCTGTAATATCCATACCGTATCTCTAAGCGTGTGGTTAATGAACAAAAGCCGTTAATAATGATAACCTGCGCCATGAAGTTATGACGATAAAATTGAGTTAGAACAATCCATTAAGGCCAACTGTTTAATAATGATAGACATTGCAACAAATATTGCTGCGTTGACGGCGAAAATACAGCAAGTGAGCGCTCAAAGTGCGACGTGGGACCGTGAAATAACACTAATAGCTGTGAGTAAAAAGCAACCGGCAGCAGCTATCACTCAAGCTCACGCAGCAGGCCAAAATCATTTTGGAGAAAACTATGTGCAAGAGGCCGTAGTGAAAATGGCCGAACTCACGCAAAAGTCGCTGATTTGGCATTTTTTAGGACCTATTCAATCTAACAAGACGAAGCTTATTGCCGAGTATTTTGACTGGGTTCACAGCGTTGATCGGTTGAAAGTCGCGCAAAGATTGAGCAGCCAGCGCTGCGCCTCATTGCCTCCGCTCAATATTTGTTTGCAGGTCAATATCGACCAAGATCCAGCAAAATCGGGTATGACAGCTGCCGATTGTATGAAGATCGGTCTAGAGGTGGCGCGTCTGCCCAATTTGCGGATACGGGGGCTGATGGTTCTACCATCACAGGGCCAGAGCGATGAGTCTTTGCGAGCGAGTTTTAGGCGGGGGGCTGGTCTATTTAAAGAGCTCGGCGACTATTTACGACAACATGCGGCGGGTGATGATTTTGATTGCTTGTCGATGGGCATGTCAGGCGATTTTGAATTAGCGATTGCTGAGGGTTCTAATATGGTTCGGGTAGGGACTGCTATTTTTGGTCCCCGCAGTTCATAATACGCCGCCAACTAAGAACTAAGATCTTGGTGCTAAAGCTTCACCATAAAGGTTGCTTATTATTGCAGCCGCGCAACGTGTAAACAGGAGTATGTTTTGACGCAAGTAGATTTGTCTTCGCAAGCAGCACAATCATCCAACGTTCGATTGGGTTTTATTGGCGCCGGCAACATGGCGCGTAGCCTGATCGGCGGTTTATTAAAACAAGGTTTTGATGCGCAGCATATTATTGCGAGTGACCCGTCAGCACAATGCCTGCAAATGGTACGTGATCTAGGCGCGCAAACGGCTGAGAATAATGCAGCACTCGTTGCCAGCGTTGACGTCGTTGTATTGGCCGTCAAGCCCCAAGTGATGGCTGATGTGCTACAACCATTAGCCCCTTTAATTTCTCAACATCAGGTTTTGTTGGTATCTATAGCGGCCGGCATTAATTGTGCGTCGCTGGCGGCTTGGTCGAGTCTTTCGGCGTCTATTGTTCGTTGCATGCCTAACACTCCAGCACTGTTGCAGTGCGGCGCTACCGGCCTGTATGCTAACGCTAGAGTGTCTTCACAACAACGAGATTTGGCGCAGTCAATATTAGAAGCCGTTGGTTTGGCAATATGGGTTGACAGCGAAGATCAGCTTGATGCTGTTACAGCATTATCCGGCAGTGGGCCCGCTTATTTCTTTTTACTTATGGAGCTGATGCAGGCTAATGGTGAGCAGTTAGGCTTGTCGGCGCCAATGGCTAGGGCGCTTACGTTGCAAACGGCATTGGGCGCCGCCAAAATGGCGTTAGATGCTGAGGTTGATACAGCCACACTGCGCGCACAAGTTACCTCACCCAATGGTACGACCGAGGCGGCGATTAAAAGCTTTCAAAGCAATGATTTTTCAAAACTCGTCGAGCAGGCATTAAATGCTGCGCATCAGCGCTCTATCGACTTGGCTAAAGAGTTGGGTTAAAGAACGAGCTGACCTTATTAACGTTTGTCATTAAAACTTCATTCACATTTTACATTGGAATTAAATTCGTATGATCCAAGACATTCTACATCTACTGGTATCTACCGTTACTGACATTTATACATTGCTCGTTGTATTACGATTTTTATTACAGGTAGCTAAAGCTGATTTTTATAACCCACTGTCACAGTTTATTGTGAAAGCTACCGACCCGCTGCTCAAACCGTTGCGACGATTTATTCCTGGCTTTTGGGGTATCGATCTTTCTTCGCTGGTGTTGGCGTTGTTGGTGCAAATTGTGGGTGTGATTATAGTGTCCTTGTTAGCAGGCGCACTGGTGACTAACCCGTTTATCTATTTGTTGGTGGGTGTCTTTGGCGTACTTGAAGCGGCGTTAAACTTTTACTTTTTCGCCATTATTATTCTTATCATTATTAGTTGGATCGCCCCGCAAACCTATAACCCTGCAGCGGCTTTATTAAGTCAATTAACAGACCCTGTGTTAACGCCTTTTCGGCGTTTGTTGCCGGCCATGGGTGGGTTGGATTTTTCACCGATGTTGGCGCTTTTTGTTATACATATCTTGCGTGCGATCATCCTTCCAGGGCTTATCGCTTCGCTAGGCAGTTTTCTTTAGCGGCTAGATAGCAGCATGTTAGGGTTAAGAGTTAAGAGCCTGCTCAATTGTTGCGAATGCTTGAATAACATCGGATGGCGCTTGCACTAGCTCCACGAGCACGCCCTCAGCGCTGATGGGGGTTTGCTCATTGCCTTTGGGGTGAATAAAAACCACCTCGTAGCCTGAAGCGCCGGGGCGAATTCCGCCGGGGGTGAAGCGCACACCTTGCGCGCCCAGCCATTCGACAGCAGCTGGCAGATTATCCACCCAAAATCCAACATGATTGAGAGCGGGCGTGTCTACCCGCGGTTTTTTGTTGGGGTCGAGCGGTTGCATCAAATCTACCTCAACCTTCAATAATCCCTCGCCAACCTCGCAAATATCTTCATCGACATTTTCGCTTTCGCTGGTATAACTATGTGAAAATTTTAGACCGAGCAGGTCGACCCAAAAGGCCTTAAGCTTTTTCTTGTTGGGTGCGCCAATGGCAATTTGTTGTAAGCCTAATACTTTAAATGGTCGGTCTGAGTGCAAAATGGACTCCTTGTTGAGGCGGGGGGTGCTATTCATCGCTACAGTGTTTAGATTGCCATGAGTTATGCTGCGAGGCAATGCCGGCATTTTCAAGAGTTGTTGGTTGTGCGCTATTGCTGGATAATATCGGTATCTTATCGTCTTTTAACCCACCGATACATTGAATAGCGAATTCTATGACCACCACTACCGCTGCGTCCCTTTCTGATAAAAATATCCCTGTTGATGAGCGCTTGATGTTTGCTCTTGATGTGCCCAGTAATGATGAAGCGATGCGGCTCGTCAGTGAATTGGGTGATGCGGTCACTTTTTATAAAGTAGGCCTTGAGCTGTTCATGGCCGGTAATTATTTTGCGCTAGTCGAATGGCTCGTTGCACAAAATAAAAAAGTATTCGTTGATTTGAAGTTTTTTGATGTGCCTCAAACAGTCGCTTCAGCCGTCACTCAGCTGACCAAGTACGGGGCTTCCTTTGCTACCGTGCACGGCAACGACAGTATCCTAAAAGCGGCGGTGGCAGCGGCTGCGCAGAGTGAATTAAAAATATTGGCTGTGACTGCGCTGACGAGTCTTGATCAAGGTGATATCGATGATTTGGGCTTTAAAGCCGATGTTAAAGACATTGTGCTCAGCCGTGCGCGCCGTGCATTTGAGGCCGGCTGTGCCGGTGTTATTAGCTCTGGTCTTGAAGCGCCTGCGTTGCGCGGCAGTTTAGGCCAGCGAATAATGATCATTACACCGGGTATTCGCCCAGTGGCTAATACCGACGATCAAAAACGTACTGTTAATGTTGAGCAAGCCTTCGAAAATGGTGCTGACTATATAGTAGTGGGGCGGCCGATTAAAAATCATGCTGGATATGATTCTCCGCGCGATGCGGCGCTAGATATTCAGCGACGCATTCGTGAGGTTTTTGCTTAGTCAGTTGTAAAATATTGTCAGCAGCTACGTTGAGGATGTAAATCTACCACTATGACCGATGATTTTTGTTATTTACTGCGTGTTCGCTATGCCGAATGTGATGCTCAAAAGGTGGTTTTTAACGGCCGCTATGTCGATTATGTGGACGTTGCCGTGACTGAATTTACGCGTGCTTTATGGGGCGATTATGCGGAGCTATTAAAAAAGGGCATTGATAATCAGGTTGTGGCAATAAAAATTGATTGGCAGGCACCGGCTCATTTCGATGAGGTTTTAGCTATCCGTGTTTCAGTTTTGCGTATTGGGGTATCGTCTTACACGCTCAATGTGCAGTTTTTTCACCATGTGACTAATAAGCCGTTAGCTCAATGCGAAATCACTTACGTGGTGATTGATGCCGAGCGCTTCGAAAAAATGCCGATTCCTGAAGATCTGCGCGCATCACTTCAGCATGGTGCGATGGGTGTCACGGTCGATCATGCAGGCATGGGTTAGCCTCTACCTCTAAGTAGGCCAAGCCTTCGTGCTTGTACGCAAATGTTCTGCGCGCGCGTTGTAGCTGGCCAAGAGTTCGCCTAGGTCGTGTTGATTGTCTAGGTCCCGAGCAATAGCAGCAGCACCGCCTAGGCGCGCCACGCCACTCTTACCAAATTCTTCTTGCAGCTGGCGAATGGCCCACGCACCTTGCTGTGCAGTGCGCCCCGCCGTAAGTGACTGCATACTAACTAGATGAGCCCGGTGAGCCTCTAAGGCATTCACCAGCGCATCAATCCCTTGCCGATCACGTGCACTTAGAGTGCATACGGGAATTTTCCAGTCGGAGTCTTGCGTGCTGCGACGCATCACCTGGTGCAAATCGTTGGCCGCTTTAATTGCAGGCGCACCAAGATCAGCTTTGTTAACGACCATAATATCGGGCACTTCCATAATGCCCGACTTGATGAATTGAATGCTATCGCCGGATGCCGGTTGTACCACATAGGCCGTCGTATCAACCATGCTGGCCACGTCAACCTCCGACTGTCCAACACCAACCGTTTCTATAAGAACAATGTCGTAGCCAGCTAGCAGTATGCGACTCATTGGCCACACTTCAGCCGCGAGCCCGCCGAGTTGTTGACGACTAGCGAGCGAGCGAATAAATAAGTTTTTGTGTTGCCCTGCGCCGGTCATCCGTAGTCGGTCGCCTAAGAGCGCGCCGCCCGTTTTGGGGCTTGAGGGGTCAACGGCCAAAACGGCTACTTTTAAACCCTTGGCACACCAGTAATCAATTAAGGCTGATAAAAGAGAGGATTTCCCTGCACCAGGAGGACCCGTAATTCCAATAAGATGGCCATCGTTGGCGAGTCGCTCGGCTTCAAGTGCAGCGAGTAATTCAAGTGCTTTGGCGCGTGTGGCTGGCCGTTGGTCATCAATCAAATTAAGCGCTTCGGCCACCGCTTGTCGATCGGCCAAGCGTAATTTGGCGGCTAGCGTTTGTGGGTCAGATACGGCTGTCTGCATTACAAAGGACCAAAAGCGTCCAGCTGATGGGCCAGCCGAGCTAGGTCGACCATTTCAGCCATGATTTTATTGAGATCAGAATCTTTAGGTGTGTAGATAGCGGCTATGCCGCGCTCCTTGAGGGCGACATGCTCATCTTCAGGGATGATGCCACCCATTGTCACGGGCAGCGCGCCCAAATCAATAGCTCGCAGGCCATCAATTACCATCTCAGCCATCGCCGTATGGCTGCCGGATAGCACCGATAAGCCTACCAAGTGCACACCTTCTTCTTGTGCCGCGGCAACAATTTGCTGCGGGGTTAGACGAATACCTTCGTAAACCACTTCCATACCCAATTCGCGTGCTTTTACCGCAATCTGTTCAGCGCCGTTGCTGTGTCCGTCGAGGCCTGGCTTGGCCACAAGTAACTTAATCGGTCTCCCTAGCGAGCTGCCAGTGGCGGTTACCCGCTCGCGCAGAGCTGCTACCCGCTCAGGATCACCGCCAATACTACTGCTAATATCAATGCCTGTCGGTGCGCGATATTCTCCAAAAACGTCACGTAGCGTCTGTGCCCACTCGCCCGTTGTAACCCCGGCATGGGCACATGCAATAGAGGCCGGCATAATATTGTCGTTAGACTTTGCAACATCACGCAAAGTATTCAGGGCACTATTAACTTTGTCTTGATCACGGTTGGCGCGGTGGGCTTGAATAGCTTCTATATGCTGTTGTTCGACGGCAGGATCGACTTTCATGATGCCGCCATCACCACTTTGTGTAAGGGGCGATTCAGCGGTTTCTTTGAATTTGTTAACTCCAACAATCGTCAGTTCACCCGTCTCAATGGCGCGCAACCGCTCGGCGTGACTTTTTACAAGTGCTTGCTTCATATAGCCGCTGTCAATTCCTGCCAATACGCCGCCTTGTTCGGCAACCCGCTGAATTTCGGCGTTGGCGCCTTCCATCAACTCTTGCATTTTTGCTTCGATGACAGGCGAGCCATTGAGTATGTCGCCGTACTCAAGTAAATCGGTTTCGAACGCCATGACTTGCTGAATTCGCAGCGACCATTGTTGGTCCCATGGGCGCGGCAACCCGAGGGCTTCGTTCCATGCGGGCAGTTGTACTGCTCGTGCTCGAGCATCTTTACTTAACACTACAGCCAGCATTTCAAGCACAATTCGTTGTACATTGTTTTCGGGTTGTGACTCGGTAAGTCCTAACGAGTTGACTTGCACGCCATAGCGAAAACGTCTTTGTTTGGCATCTTTAACGCCATAGCGCTCAAGAGTAATTTCATCCCACATTTGGGTAAAAGCGCGCATTTTGCAGCATTCCTCGATAAAGCGAATACCAGCATTGACAAAAAAGCTAAGGCGGCTGACTACTTTAGGGAAATCAGCCTCGGGGATTTGACCACTATCGCGCACAGCATCGAGCACCATTATTGCGGTTGATAGTGCATAGGCGAGCTCTTGTACCGGGGTCGCTCCAGCCTCTTGCAAGTGGTAGCTGCAAATATTTGTTGGATTCCATTTCGGCACGTTGGGCACAGAATAAGTAATCGTGTCGACAATTAAACGCAAGCTAGGTCCAGGCGGAAAAATATGCGTGCCGCGACTTAAATACTCTTTAACAATGTCGTTTTGCGTCGTGCCTTGAAGCTTTGCTGGGTCGATGCCCCGGCGTTCGGCTAATGCGATATAAAGCGCCAGCATCCATGGCGCTACGGCATTGATGGTCATTGAGGTATTCATTTGATCAAGCGGTAATTGATCAAATAAAACATCCATATCATCCAGGTGCGATATGGGCACGCCAACTTTTCCTACTTCACCACGCGCCAAAGGATGGTCAGGGTCATAACCGGTTTGTGTTGGCAAATCAAAAGCAACTGACAAGCCCGTTTGCCCTTTAGCAAGATTCGATCGATAGAGTTCGTTAGAAGTTCGTGCGGAGCTGTGTCCCGAATAGGTACGCACTAGCCAGGGACGATCTTTAGATGTGCTCACATTAAGCTCCGGAGTCAATTATGCAGGGCGTTTTTTGATAAGTAGTTGACGCTCAATTTCAAATATTTTGTCGGCTATTTTTTCTTTACCTAATTTACGCTTGCTGCCTTCTTTAATAAAAAGATCTGAGCCGTGTTTTTCTAATGCATGTGCTGCGGTGATATTTTTTACACCTATAAATTGCACGGTCACAATACCTGCAGCCAGCTGGGTCGGTGCCTCGCGCGTATCGAGCACCCGGCTAAGCGCTGCTACTGTATCGTTGCGAAACGCCGGCTGCGTATGATAACCCTCAGTAAAGCCTAGTTCCCATAAACAGTTCTCGGTAAGGTCGCGGCTTGCCATGCCGTCGAGCCACGCAAATACTAAGCCTCCATAAACAATAGGTTCACCGCTCATAGCGCCCGATTGCGCGGTAGAGTACAGGCGGTCGTTATGCAGAGGGTGAGTATTACCAACCCCGTACGTCCAGTTTACATGTTCGTCGGTAATGGTGCGGCCATTGGCATGCACAATAATATCGCCGGCGCAAAAGTTCTCGAAATAGGTGTTGCTACCGGTCAAGCTCGAAGGATACTTTTCTGGTGCGCTGGGCAGTACTACTTGAGGCGCATCGAGCCACGGAAAATCTGTATCGGTATTACTAGCGGGAATCGTAGGCGGGCGCTCACCTCGAAAGGCGACCATTATTTTTCGCTTGTACTGTAATACAGCTTGCTCGTGCTGGTTGAGCCCCATCGTCAGTACGGTCACTATGCCGGGTTTATCAGCGCCGCGCTCTTGTCGATCAACAACTTTGGTGAGGCTGCGCAGCGTATCACCTGGGTATACCGGCCGCAAAAATTGCGCATTGTAATAGCCAAGGTTAGCGATGGCCTTTTCCGAATCATTTTGTACGCCAAGGCTCAATACGAGATTGAAGACCATTTGCGGGCATAGCGGCGTGCCGCTAAAACCATGCTGTCGTGCAAAATCTTCGTTCAAATAAAGCGGGTTACCTTGCATGAAGGTTGTGGCGAATGCCTTAGCCATACCTCGATCGATGGTAATGCCTCGAGGATGCTGAAACACTTGGCCGGGTACAAATTCTTCGAGATAGCGTCCGTAGTGAGGGTGGCGAACTTTGTTTAACACCACATCGGTTTGGGGTGCTAACTCTGTTTGTTCTGGCGCGGTGAATTCAATAGACATGCCATGATCTCTGCGTGAAGCGCTATTGTGGATTGCGCCTTAAGAGCCTATTCGGACGCTGTTATTACTAATAGTTGTCATTAAATTAATCACCCGCATTTTCAATGAGGCTGCGTGCAATAACTTTTAGCGCCAACGTTTCTTCCGCGCCTTCAAAAATAGACAGCACCCGTGCGTCGACAAAATATCGGCTGACGGCCGTCTCTTCAGCGTAGCCCATACCGCCATGAATTTGCATTGCCTCGCGCGTGACCCACTCGGCCACATTGCATGCTAACACTTTCACTAAGCTTGCTTCCATTTGCCCTTCGCCCTTGTCGAGCAGGCGCCCTACGCCGTAGGTGAACTGACGGCATACCTGCAGCAGCATTCCCATGCGTGCAAGCTTGACCCGTGTGAGTTGATAATCGCCAACAGGTTGGCCAAACACTTTGCGGTCAGTTGCGTAGCTTAGTGATTTTTCAAAAGCGGCCTGCATGATGCCTAAGGCGCGAGCGGCCGTTTGAATCCGACCACCAGCAAATCCTTTCATTACCGAGTAAAAGCCTTTATTTAAACCGTCTTCACCGCCTAGTAAGTTCGCATCGGGAACGAAATAATTTTCAAAATAAACCTCAAAGCTATGCATGCCACGATAGCCCATGGTAGGAATTGCTTTGCCCCGGATCATGCCACCATTTTCTTGATGGTGCTCGAATTCGTGACCAGCAAAGACAGGCTTTTCTGCTAAAAATACTGATAAGCCTCTATGCCCAGCCGACGGGTCAGGATTGGTTCGAGCCAAAACGAGTAAGACGTTGGCTTTGCCACAAAAAGTACACCAGGTTTTGGCGCCGTTGAGTAACCAGCCGCCTTCAGTTTTTATGGCTGGGAGCTTCATGTTGGCAACGTCAGAGCCATAGTCGGGCTCTGTGACAGCAATGGCATTGAGGATTTCACCTTGTGCTAGCCGCGGTAGCCAAGTTTTCTTTTGTTCTTCTGTACCGCCGGCCAAAAGTGCTTTGGCAAGAATTTCGGGGCGGGTAATTAACGAGCCTGCTGCGCCAACCGATCCTCGCGATAGCGCTTCAGTTACCACGATCATCCCCATGTTGTCTTCTCGATCATCTGGCTGCAGACCGCCAAACTGTTCGGGAATAGACAGACCAAATACGCCCATTTCTTTGAGTGGATTAAGAATGTCATCAGGAATATCGGCGTCTTTACGATGGATGTGCTCAGCTAGCGGGTGAACAACATCGAGAGCAAACCGGCTAAAGGTATCTGCCATAAACTCGTGCTCTTGATCTAGAACACTTTTTCCAAGGTGACCGCTACTAGTGCGCATTTGGTCGCCCAGTGACACGATATTTTCTACGCAACTTTGCTCCGACGCCCATGCAACAAGCTCGGGCTGATCGAGCAATGCATGAAACTGCATAGGCTCGATTTTAAAATCGGCTAATCTAGGCGCGATGCGTGCTCGTAAATTAGTAAACATTTCTGAGCAATAGGCCGCGGCAATTTGATTTTCAAGTAAATTGTCTTCAGCCGTGCTTTTTTCGCGTAAGCGTTCGGCATATTCCAGCATGTGTCGAGCGGCTGACACTTCTGCTGCTGAGCGAGCAAGGTCAAAGCTCACCCATTGGTGTTGGTCGAGCAAGGCACTACGGACTTTGCCGTCTTTGCTACAAGCTTGTCGTAGCTTAGTCAAGCTTTGGTCGATGATGGCTTGTGCATTGATGGTGAGCTGTTTTGCGGTATCGAGATTTACTAGAGTACTACTTGCTGACATTATCGAGTCTCACTGCTATTGAGTGTCCGTTGGTAAGCTTCGGTGGTTTCAAAATAATAACCCAATGCTTGAACGGCTAATTTAGAGCGCAATAGTTTAACGCAAGTTAAGGCATTGCACATCACTGGTGCTATAATTCCGCTCCAATATTTAACGGCTGTTCAAGCTGAACAGCCGTTAAAGGGGAGAAATTTATTGTGCACGACGTATTTTTACGTTCCCAAAGTTTTACAGGATCATCGAATGAGCCAGCTTACCCATCCATTTCGCTCCATGCTGTATATGCCTGGATCCAATCTACGCGCGCTTGAAAAAGCCAAAAGTCTGCCGGTTGATGCACTTATTTTTGACTTGGAAGATTCAGTGGCTCCTGATCAAAAGCATCTTGCTCGTGAGCAGGTCGCCCAAGCAGCTATCGAAGCAAATTCAGGCACTTACGGAAAACGGCAGATTATCATTCGCAGTAACAGCCTTGATTCGGATTGGGGCGAGGACGATTTGCGCGCGGCCGCCGCGGCTAAACCTGATGGCATTTTACTACCAAAAATAAACAGCGCTACGGATATCCATGCGGCTCAGCTTATTCTTGAAGAATCCGGCCTGTCCGATAAAACCCGTATTTGGGTGATGATGGAGACACCGTTATCTATTTTACATGCCGAAGAAATTGCTGGTGCTTCATCACGCTTAGCTGGTTTAGTCATGGGCACTTCAGACCTCGTTAAAGATATTCATGGCCAGCATACAGCTATGCGTCTGCCCGTTATTGCCAGCCTCAATCTATGTGTGTTAGCTGCGCGAGCGCACCGTTTAATTATTATGGATGGCGTGTATCTCGATTTAGGTAATACCGATGGTTTTACTCAGGCATGTGAGCAAGGGCTTGAGTTCGGTTTTGATGGAAAAACGTTAATACACCCCAAACAATTAGAGGGCGCCAATAGCGTTTTTGCGCCAAGCGATGCGGAGCTTGAATTTTCAAATCGTATTATTGCAGCTCACGCTGAAGCTGAAGCCCAGGGCCAAGGTGTGGTTTTAGTGGATGGAAAATTAATTGAAAATTTACACGTGCAAGATGCCCACCGTATTGTAGCTTTAAATCAAGCCATTGCTGCGCTCTCTGAAGACCCGTAAAACCCCAGTAACAATCCATTGGACTTTCTTCGCAGGTCAAAGAAACAGCAATTAAATCTTTAGACTGCACAAACACATAGGTTTAACCTCGAGAAAAATTATGCAGAGTAAAACGCCCAGAAATTTTTTTAAACCCCTTGCCGTTGGCGCACCTGCACCGTACCGTGAATTGCCAACACGTCTTGAGCGGATGATTCACTTTTTTCCGCCACATGTTGAAAAAATGCGCGCAAAAGTTCCGGCAATCGCGAGTGAAGTAGATGTCATCTTAGGCAACCTTGAAGATGCGATTCCAGCTGATGCTAAAGAGCAGGCGCGAGCCGGTTTGATTGAAGCCGCGCAAGCTTGTGATTTTGGAAGTACTGGGCTTTGGGTGCGAATTAATTGCTTAAATTCTCCTTGGGGGCTCGACGATATTGTTGAGCTGATGAGCAGTATTGGTAACAAGCTGGACGTCATCATGCTGCCTAAAGTTGATGGCGCTTGGGACATCCATTATCTCGATCAATTATTAGCGCAACTTGAAGCGAAGCACGGCATCACGAAGCCAGTGTTAATTCACGCCATATTAGAAACCGCCGAAGGTGTTAATAATATTGCCGATATTGCTGCAGCCAGTCCGCGCATGCACGGCATGAGCTTGGGCCCGGCCGACTTAGCAGCGTCACGCGGCATGAAAACGACACGAGTCGGTGGCGGCCATCCATTTTATGGCATGTTGGCCGATCCCGTGGAGGGCGCAGAGATTGATGTTGCTAGCCGTGCTTTTGTACAGCAAGATCCGTGGCACTACACGCTGGTGAAAATGGTCGATGCCTGTATGGCTAATGGCATTAAGCCATTTTATGGACCGTTTGGCGATTTCTCAGATGATGAGGCTTGTCGAGCACAATTTCGTAATGCATTTTTGTTGGGTTGTGTTGGGGCATGGTCATTGCACCCTAAACAAATCGCTATTGCTCGCGAGGTTTTTTCACCCGACCCCGATGAGGTTGCCTTTGCAAAGCGTATTCTTGAGGCTATGCCCGATGGCACCGGAGCCGTTATGATTGATGGCAAGATGCAGGATGATGCAACGTGGAAGCAAGCTAAAGTTATTGTTGACTTAGCGATGCTGGTTGAGCAAAAAGGCGCATAGCAATAGCATTGTGCTGTAAATACAGCTAGCCGATTTGATTACTATTCATTTTATGTTGCCGATTTAATTTCAGTTGTTTGCAATGGGCTGAACGGCAATTTTTGAGCCGCAAGATCCATATGCTGTTGGTTTTGTTGGCGCTCTTGATCTATGTAATCATTGATCGCCTCACGAAACCCTGGGTGCGCAATCCAGTGGTTTGAGTAGGTATCAACGGGCCTAAAGCCTCGTTGTATTTTGTGCTCACCTTGAGCACCCGCGTCAAAGCGCTGCAGGTTTTTTTCAATACAGAACTCTATGCCTTGATAATAGCAAGCTTCAAAGTGCAAAAATTCTGCTTCTTCGGTACAGCCCCAATAGCGTCCATAGAGAGTGGTGGATGAAAAGAAATTTAGTGCTCCGGCAATAACTTCGTTATCTTTTTTGGCCACTACCAGCATCAGTTGATCTGCCATTGTTTGCCCGATTTTCTGAAAAAACTCCTCATTTAAGTAGCCGCCATGCCCAGATCGTTTGGCATAGGTGAGTTGGTAAAATTGATAAAATCGCTGCCATATTTCGGGCGTGATTGCGTCGCCGACAAGCCGCTCAATAGTAATCCCTTGTTGTACGACCTCTCGCCGTTCTTTAAGAATGACCTTTCGTTTGCGTGATTTTAAGTGGGCGCAAAAATGTTCAAAATCGTTAAACATCGTTTCTTGCCGGAGGTTTCCTGATTGATTAAGCGCTCCCTGCTCGCCATTGGTACTGTTAAACCAATGGTATTGATAAGAGTGACGTGCAGTAACACCGTGCGCGGCAAGGCTTCTACATACATCGCCCTCGGGATAGAGTAAATGAAAGGATGAAGCGCCAATTGAGGTGCAATGTTCTTGCATTGCCCCAGCTAACCATTTCATTAAGTCTTGAGAGTCAAATGTGACTTTAGCGTTGATTGCTGGATCGATGGCAATCCGCGGACCGGTTACAGGTGAGTATGGAATGGCTGCGAGCAGCTTAGGATAATAATCTAAGCCGTTGCGTTGGTAAGCTTCTGCCCAGGCCCAGTCAAAAATATATTCGCCATAAGAATGATATTTTAAATACAGTGGCATAACCGCTACCAGGCCATGTTCGTCGCTTACGAGTGCATGGTTGGGTTGCCAGCCACTGCGCCGAGAACACGCGGCTTCGCTCTGTTGTTTTTTCAGGTTATTCGAGCGTGCAGTTTCAAGCGCATGCAAGAACTCATAGCGCATAAATGGATAGTCGCTCCCTGCAATACGCCGCCATGTATCCAAGCCGATATCTTCAATACTTTTTGCAAACTTCACTGAATAGTTAGGCATGATCATTTATTCACATTCTATTCTGTAACGGTAAGTGGATTGAAGAGCGCATAGTCGCTCGCAATGCCAATAAAAATAACCATGCCCACATAATTGTTATTTAAAAACGCCCCAAAGCACGCATCTCTACTACGATGGCTGGTCGATATTTGTTGGTAAATAAATAAAATGCCGGCTGCTAATAGCCCTACGAAGTAACCTATATGCCGCTGTGCGATGAGTCCGACAGCTATCATTAACGCAATAAAAAGTATTTGAAATAGCGCGATTAGCGTGCGGTCATGTCGGCCAAATAAAATGGCGGTCGATTTAACGCCAATCTTTAGGTCATCGTCGCGATCAACCATCGCATAAAAGGTATCGTAAGAGATGACCCATAGCACCACGGCGGTATAGAGCAGCCATGCAACGTAGGGCACATTATCGTTTACAGCAGCGAAAGCCATGGGTACGGCGCAACTAAATGCCATGCCCAGAACTAGCTGTGGTAAATGGGTATGACGCTTCATAAACGGGTAAAGCGTGGTGATTACTGCGGCCAGCACCGCCAATGCCGCGGTACGGGTGTTGGTGAACAATAACAAGCAGGCGGCAAGTGCGCATAACAGGGCAAATAATGTGAGCGCTTCGCCAGCGTTAATTTCATTTAATGCCAGCGGCCTGTTTTTGGTTCGCTCCACATGCTGATCAATATTTCGATCAGCGTAGTCATTGATGACGCAGCCTGCTGAGCGCATCAAAAATGCACCTACCAAAAAGACTGCGAGCAATGTTAGTGGCGGAATGCCATCTGCGGCCAGCCAGAGCGACCATAGCGCCGGCCACGCGACCAGATAAGTGCCAACCGAGCGATCGACGCGCATGAGGCGCAGATAAGCGGGTAAATGGTCTTTGCTTAATAGCTTCATGAAAATTTTCTAATTTAAAATCAATTGGTTAGGGGCAAAAAGAGGGTAGAAAAATTTCGCTCACCATAAGGGGCTTATGATACAGGGTAAAGCGTGAGCGACGACCCCAAGCGGGCTCTGATTGCGTGTTGGGCTTGAGCTTGTCACGATCCATGAACCGTGCTGCGGGAGGCAGTTGTGCGGGCAAAATTCGAGCAATTTCAAAAGGGTTGCGTCGCATCCCGGGCGTATTGAATAAAAGTTGGCCCAAAGGCTGCGTGCCAAATTGCCGTAAGTGGCGCAATTTACCTACTAGCGACGTCACCGGAAGCACGCTGCGCGCATAAACCCATGGCTGTTCGTGGCATAGTAGCAGCACCTCACGAATTAAACAGCGCTGCCCTGGCATGATACCGAGTAAGCGATATTCATCGAGCCGGGCACTTTGCCAATGCTGCGACAGCACCTGCACGCGAAAATGATTATCGCTGGCACGCACTAGCCGAGCGCTCAGCGAGCCAGAATCGAGTAGCCATGAACGATGCCAATAGGGCAGCTCAGCCTGCAGCAGGTGTTGATAATCTTTCCAGCGCGGCGATTCAGGCTGGAAACCAGAGTGGTAATGAACGTACAATGCGCAACCCTTTTAGGCAAACATACAACTCGAATGTTAAAATTTTTGCCGGACCATAAAAGGCGTATCGATGGCAATACTTGCATGATACCTTATGCCAGTTACTGAGTAAGCGTCAGTGTGCAGGTGTTGTTATCTTACTCATGTGTAGGCCACTTAGGTAGCAGAAGTAGTAGTCAATTTTTGCCGGTAAGCTATTATGGCCGCGCACAAGGGGCGTAATAGTTATCGGGTGATACAAGTAAGAATTGAACAGCACATATTTACCAACTGTACTACCAACCGTACTATCAACTGAGGAAAAATCCATGACCAAAAATGAATTAGCAGCGATGGTTGCCGATAAAGCCGATATTTCAAAAGAAAAAGCTAATGAAGTCATCAATGCAATGACTGATGAGATCACTGCAGCACTAGCTCGTGATGAGCCGGTTAGTCTGATTGGTTTTGGTACATTCACTCAGCGTCAACGCAGCGCGCGCAAGGGTAAAAACCCACAAACGGGTGCTGAAATCGATATACCTGCCAGCAAGTCTGTTGGTTTTAAAGCAGGTAAGGCATTAAAAGCAAGCGTCAACTAGCGTCGACGCGCCTTGGTTGCGAGCTGGGCCCGCCCTTAATTGTTATAGAGCAATAGGCGATAGCGGGCTTTGTCGCACCATACCTCATTAAACCGGCGAGCCAAATGCGATGACGTTAACCAACAAAATATTTATTGCTATGGCCGCAGGTATTGCTGTGGGTACGCTGGGCAACTTTTTACAGCCAGCATTACACGGTAGCCAATGGGTTAGCTTGTTAGAGACTTACTTTTTTTTTGGCGCGCTAGAAATCGTCGGAAAAGTTTTTATTGCTTCGCTCAAAGTTTTAGTTGTCCCACTGGTTTTTGTTTCGTTAGTTTGCGGCACCGCAAGTCTTGGCGGGCATAATAGACGTATGGGCGTCATGGCTGGAAAGACAATCGCTCTTTATTTACTGACCACGGCGATTGCTATTTCTATTGCCCTGACCCTCGCCCTTATTATTGAGCCTGGTGCGGGCAATACCTATCAAAGCACTTCCGAATATCAGTCAGCTGAACCGCCTGCGTTGAAGCAAGTTCTGGTTAATATTTTTCCTAGTAATCCCGTAAAAGCCATGGCCGAAGGCAATATGCTTCAAGTGATTGTTTTCGCGATTTTATTCGGCGTTGCTATATCTCGCGCCCGTGAATACGGTGAGCGTATAGCAGGAGCATTTTCTGCGCTCAACGAAATAATTATGGAAATGGTTAAAATATTAATGCAGCTGGCGCCCTACGGAGTTTTTTGCTTGTTGGCCAAAATATTTTATGCAACGGGCTTTAGCTTGATCGCTCAGTTATTGCTATATTTTTTAACAGTGATGATGGCCTTGATTATCCATGCCACAATTATCTACACATCACTACTGGCTTTTATTGCTAAGTTGAACCCGCTAGTTTTTTTAAAACGCATTCGGCCTGTAATGATGTTTGGTTTTGCCACGGCATCAAGTAATGCCACTATGCCAGTAACACTTGAAGTTGCAGAAGAAAAATTAGGAGTGAAAAACTCCGTAGCATCTTTTACTATTCCTCTTGGCGCCACCATTAACATGGACGGCACAGCTATTATGCAAGGTGTGGCCACCGTTTTTATCGCTCAGGCCTATCAGGTTGATATTAGCTTGGCGGGCTATCTAACTGTCATATTAACCGCCACACTAGCGTCTATTGGTGCGGCAGGCGTGCCTGGGGTCGGCTTGATTACGCTAGCTCTGGTTTTGCAGCAAGTAGGTCTGCCTGTTGAAGGGATTGCGCTTATTGTCGGTGTTGATCGCTTACTTGATATGATGAGAACCGCAGTCAATGTAACGGGTGATTCTGCGGTGTCTTGTCTTGTGGCTAAGAGCGAGGGAGCACTCGACGAAGAAATATTTTATGGCCGCACTCTCGAGCAAAAATAACCGCCATTACCCTGTTACATAAGCTAAAGAGCCTGCCGTGAAAAATAATGCTGATGCAATTAAAAGCCAGTTTCGACGCAGCGCGAGTCGCTTTTACTTAATTAATCTAGCGGTGTTGCTCTTTTTAGCAGCGATGCTTTATCTGGCCAGCGAATATAATTATTACGCGCAGGCATTTATTCCGATTACCACGCTGTTTTTAATTTGGCTGTTTAATGCTGGAAAATTACTGCGCTGTCCAGCTTGCCATCAAGTTGTTCGCTCTAAAGAGGGCTTAATTCGCATGCCAACCAAGTGCACTCATTGCGATACCTCACTGGTTTAGTGGCGATTTTTTATATGCAGCCTCTTCGCCATACTTAGACGAGCAGGGCTTCAATATCATGAGCCATATCTTGGGGCTTTGTGGTTGATCCATAGCGCTTAATGCTGTCACCATTGGGGCCAACCAAAAACTTAGTGAAGTTCCATTTTATATTTTTGGATCCTAACAAGCCTTTAGCCTGCGTTTTTAAATCGGCAAACAAGGGGTGTGTGCCAGGCCCATTCACTTCGATTTTTTTGCCAATGATGAAGCTGACCCCATAGTTGAGCTGACAGAATTCCGTTATTTCAGCCATATTGCCAGGGTCCTGATGGCCAAACTGATTGCAGGGAAAGCCTAAAATAACCAGACCTTTGTCGGCATATTTTTTATGTAGGTTTTCGAGCGCTTCAAACTGAGGTGTAAAGCCGCACTTGCTTGCGGTGTTCACAATGAGCAAAGTATTGTTTTTATAATCGTTAAGAGTTCGCTGTGTGCCATCGGCAAGTGTAATGCTATGGTCGTATAAAGTGGTCATATTTGTGAGCTCAGTAGGGCGGGTTAAACAGGCGGGTGACTAGGTACTTTAAGTTCAATAGTCTTTATTGTACGTGATAGCGTATGTAAATCGGTAATTAACCATTAGCAAAGTTCAGTGGTTATTCGTATGGATCGTAATTTTGATGAATTGGCCGAGCGTTTTGAGCGCCGCGTGTACGGTGGGCTGAAGGGTGACGTGCGACTGTGTGTTTTATGGCGAGACTTATTACCGATTGTGCAGAGGCTAGAAGAGCAGGGTCAGCCTTTAAATATTTTGGATATTGGTGGTGGTCTTGCACAAATATCGATTGCGCTGGCCGAGCGGGGACACCGTATTCTTTATAATGATGTCTCTGGAGCCATGCTTGAGAAAGCTCGATTGGCGGTCAGTGAGGCCGGCGTCAGCCAACAATTTATTTGGCAGCAATGTGGCTACCTTGAGTTATTGGATTTTGATGAAAAGTACGATCTCGTATTATGTCATGCCTTGTTAGAATGGCTTGAACAACCGCAGCAGGTTTTTAGTTTTGTGGCCCGCAAGCTCGAAAGCTACGGGTTTTTATCGCTGTGCTTTTATAACCCGGCCGCTAAAATATACCGTAACTTGATTCGAGGTAATTTTGATTGGCTAGAAAATCAAGACAATTATCGTTCTAATACTGGTAGCTTAACACCGAATAATCCTTGCGAGCTGGCACAGGTGCGAGCTTGGATACACGACCAAGATTTTAATATTTTCAGTGAGTCGGGTATTCGGGTTTTTCATGATTACGTGGTTGAGCAGCGCGGGGGCCATGGATCACCAGAGGCAGTGTTGGCTATGGAGCTAGCCTATAGTGATAAAGAACCGTTTAAATGGCTGGGTCGTTATCTCCATATTTTGTCATCAGCGGCAGTTTGAGGTCTGCTTGCCAATGAGGATTACTATATAGTTAGCGCAGGTAGCCCGTACCCATCGATTGCAGTGAGTAACCAGTGAAAACACTTGAAGATATTCGTGAGTATTCAGCCCATTTTGCTAGTGAGCGCAATTGGGAGGAGTTCCAAACGCCCAAAAATATTGCTATGGCTTTAAGCGTTGAGGTTGCTGAACTGTTAGAACACTTTCAATGGCTTACTGCTGAGCAGTCGCGAGCTCTTGATGCCGCAAGCTTGCAAGAAGTTGCTCATGAGATTGCCGATGTACAATTATATTTAGTGAGGATCGCTGATGAACTTAACATTGACATTCTTAAAGCGGTTGCCGACAAGGTGCGGCTCAACGAGAAAAAATATCCACTAGAAAAAATTGCACCGTAGTAAAAAATCATACGGTGCACTAGTCAGAGATTGATGGCGCAAAGATTTAACGAAAATTTAATTGATTAAGAACCATGCAAAGAGAAGCGAAAAAATGCATTTAGCCATTGTTATTTTAATGATACTGATTATCAGCGTACTTACCGTTTATGCCGGTTGGTTGATGTATCGGCTTTGGCGGCAGCGCCGTGTAACACTTGCCCCGAGTGTGCAAGAGTACGTGCCACCTTCGCCTAGTTCACATAGCCTTGGTCATCGCGAAAGTATTGAGGTGTTGGCGCGTTGCGTCTTGCAAAAGCAGGTTAGTGCTACTGAGGCGGCCATTCGTATTACGGCGTTGTCACGAGCACTACCTGAAAGTGAAACCGATGATGAGTTTTACGCCGCGTTTGCGCAATTGGCGAGCGCTACTGCACATATTCCTATTTTAGAAGATTGGCAGGCGTTGGATAATGCTCAGCGCAAAGCTTTCGAAAAAGAGCGCCTAGATATTGAAAAAGCGCATCAGACCAACATTGTTTCCGCTGCAACGGCATTGCTAACAGTGCAATAAATCTATTAATGGATAACCGGTTTAATATGAAACAACCCAATACTTTATCGTTAATTTATGCGCGATCAAAAAATCATTGCATTGGCGCTGATGGAAAAATACCGTGGCATTTGCCGGATGATTTTGCCCACTTTAAGCATACCACTATGGGCAAGCCAATCATTATGGGCCGTAAAACGTATGACGATCATAAGACCGCGCTGCCTGGCAGGCTTAATATTGTTGTGTCGTCGCAAAAAAATTATCCTTTGGCTGATGGCATAGTGCAGGCTCATTCGCTGGACGAGGCACTTGCTATAGCCGGTGCCAATAACCCGTCGGTTTTTATTATCGGCGGAGTCAGTTTTTTTTCGGCAGCTTTATCTCACGCTGATGTGGTGTATGAAACGGTGGTCGATGTGGATGTTGAAGGTGATGCCGTGTTACCAGTATTTGATTTTACCGGCTGGCATAGCCATTTACTGCATGACCACCCGATTGACGAACGACATAAACTTGCGTTTAAAATTTATAAACGCAGTCGCAACCCCGTTTCATAGTTAGCATTTGACTTGGTGAAGGGGGTAGTTTAAACGCAGCTAAGTGTTTTTTTCAGATTTTTTGAGAAGGGCCTTGAGCTCTTCTAGGTCAGATTCTATTTTCTCGGCGCTTTTGTTTGCTTTATAAGCCATGACAATCAACTTGACTGAAACTAAAAAAACACCGGCCTCTAATAATAAGTCGTGCGTGAACCCCGTAGTAAATAACGCTAATGCGAAAAGAATAAAAGTAATGGCAATGACTGTGATGGAGCCTGCATCGAAATGTTTCAATTTTTCCCCTTTTAGCCTTCGTTAAAAAATGGATCGGGTAGCGATGGGTTTCTCAGCTTTGCAGCTGCGCCAGCGCCAACAACAGGTAGTCCTTTGGGGTCGAGTAGTCCCAGCTGAACAAGTACATTGGCTTGGTCCCACAGTATATGTTCATAGGCAACCTTGTCGTCTTCGATGCCTACAATAACCACAAAAACGGTTTCTACCCTCTTACCCGTTGGTTCAATACCTGGAAGGATATGATCCATTTTTATCGTATGAGTGAATGAAATAATGAGCTGATCGACCAGCCGCTCCTCACTATAGGTACGCGAAATTGTTTCGAATGTGACGTCCGGCGGGTAAAATTGGCCTATGAGCCGTTTTGAATAAAATGTCCGAACCCCTTCGATACCTTGACCACCCACCATGGTGGGGATATTTAGCAAGTGTGGATTTGAGGTCATAGTCGCCACTGTCTCGTCGAGGTCACCGGCTAATTCTGCGTTCATATGCGCATCAAATATGGCATCTAGTTTTTCTTTTAATGCTGAGTGAGACATCTTTCCTCCTAGTTGTGTATTGCGTCGCCCAATGAGATTTATTTGTGGCCCCATATTTTGGCAACTGCATTATTTGAGCCAAGCGCACCTACAATTACGGCCACCAAGCCCACACAAAAAAATATAATGGCGGGGATCAGCGCGCCCATTGCATTATTAAAAAAAGCCGTTGCGGCAGAACCCAAAGACAAAAACAAAAATAAAGCGCCTACAATAATTAAAATGATTCGGTGCGATCGTTTGTAATGTTCAGCTTGCTCACCTGTTTCGAAGATACCGAGAATGGGGCTGAATAATTGCAGCAATAGCTTTTTCATAGGGCGGAGTTACCATGATTATAAAAATTATGAGAGTTTACTGGCGAAGTTTAACAAACTTTGCGTGAGTGAGTGTTTGTAAATCATCAGGGCTCAATTCTATTTCTAGGCCTCGTCGCCCGGCGCTAACGTAGATGGAATCGTAATTTTTAGCCGATAAATCAATAAACGTATGCAAAGCTTTTTTCTGCCCCAAGGGGCTAACGCCGCCGAGTATATAACCCGTTGAGCGCTCAACATCGTCTTTGTCAGCCATGGCTGCTTTTTTTACTTGGCAGGCTTTGGCAATGAGTTTCATGCTGAGCATGGATGAAACCGGAATGACACCAACCACTAATTCTTTGCTATCTAGGCACACCACTAACGTCTTAAAGACCTGCTCTTGCGGCACGGCCATATTTTTTGCGGCCTCAAGCCCATAAGCTTCACAAGATTCACTTTGGGTATACTCATGCACGATGTGTGGAATATTATGGTCTTTAGCGACGTTAATGGCAGGAGTCATTCTTTGCCCATAGAGATGGCTTGTGAATACGATGATTACCACTGAATTGAATTAAATGGTAGCGCTTTTTAAGCCAGTGATTTCCTCTTCACGGTATTATCGGCTAGCTAGAAACAAAAAGGCACCCCGAAGGATGCCTTTTTGTTACTGGCTGAGGTGGGGTAAAAATTGTTTATCTCGGTGCGTGGTAGGCGCTTATATTTAGAAAAATAAAGCAGCGGAATTAAAGATGATAAAAGACGCCAATGAATGCTCCTTCAATTGTTAAATCGATAGCGACATCATCAATATCATCGAGCTCTAAATCTAAACTTCTAAAACCAAGCTCCACACCTGCGCCCAAAGAGCTTTCATAGCCAATGGTAGCTTGAAAGTCGACAAACATGTTGTCGCCATCGCCTAATGCATTGGCATGTATGCCGGCATAGGCGCCGGATAAGGGCAGATCGAAACGTGCTTTGGCATAGAGAAGGGGCACGAGTGCATTAAAGTCCTCAGAGGCTGCGTTCCCATCAAGGTCGCTGGTGATGTTAATAAAGCCATCAAACAAGCGCAGTGTCACGCCTATATCGAGTGATAGCCAATTATCTAATACTTGGTAATACATGGTGACATCGGTATGACTTAAGTCGGCATCGGTCGTTATGGTGTCGCTCACGTCGAAGGTTTCACCGCCATAGTTAATGGTTTTACTTGGGTTGCCCGTAGCCACCGTTTCTATTTCAGTATTTTGTACCTTCACATTGGGTAAAACTGGCACGCCATGCTCTAGCGCTATGTAAATGACGTTGCCTTTTTCTTCGTCGAGGCCAAGATCATTATTAAAATCGATTTCATCGCCGCCACCTGTGATATCTAGATCCTGAATAGTGCCGTCATAGCTTTGCTCCCACGAGCTGATACCGCCATACAAGCCCAACAGTGAGTCAGCTTGTGTCAGGTTCGCTAGTGGAAAGGTAGCCCAGGCAATGACCACCATAAATAATTGTTTGTTCATTCTGAATAGCTCCGGTGTAATAAACGCTAACCAAATTTTAGTGAAATCGCTGATAGGCGCTACAAGAAGGTATCCAAAGTGAGTGCTTTGTTCAAAAAAACAGCGGCAAATGTGAGCTGGCTAACAAAGTAGGTGACCAAGAGCCTTACTTATGGCATGGCACTGGCTTCGGGCAAGGCGGGTACAAGACGAATTTGTTTAAAAATCAGCTCAGCGCTGGCCGTTAAGTGTGAAGTAAAGCACTGCAGCGCCGCAATACGCTTCATATCCATTAAACGCCCCAGCGGCGCCTGTTCGACCTCGGCAAGCGGTATTACCAAAACATTTTGGCCCGGTGCAATTATAAATTGCCGGTTGAAGCGATCATTTTGCCGATAATTGGTTTCATGCTGAATGTCGTGTATACGACAATTTAAGGGCAGGGTAGAGGCTGCCGGATTATGGAGTGTGATGACCAAGCCACTGTAGCCTGCCCACGTGCGCGGAAAAAATGTCCAATTGATTTTTGCAAAGCGCTGTGTATTAAAAAAAACATGTAGCCGGCCGCGCTCAAGGTGTGTTGTGATGTTGGCATCAAAGCGCGTTACTTCAAGTGGCGAGTTAAAATCGGCCAAGATAGGAAATTGTATTTTTGCTGTTAGCTCATCGGTCAACGCTAGTAGCAATGGGCCGCAGCTGATAACCGTGAAAAGATAAATTGCGCCAAGCAAGCCTCTGTCTATGGCGGCAACATCGCGCTTGCGATTAGCAGCCGGTGCCGCAGACCCTGCTGCTCCGGTGGCATCCCAGCGTTTTTTTAATTGGTAATAGATAGCGGCTCCCCATAGCCCGCCTGCAATATCTAACAGCCAATCTTGTATTGACGCCTCCCGTGATAGGCCTGTTTGCAGATACTCAATGGCCGCTCCAAGTATGGCCGAAATGATGAGGCTGGTTGCTATTAGGCGTATTAACGACCAGCGGCTAATAATGGTACTAAAGAGCTGACATGTGACGATCGCGAAAACAAAAAAAAGTACAAGGTGACCAAAGTTCCATAATTCATGCATGCTGCGCTGGGCGGGCAGAACGGGCTGATTGATGAATAATAGAAAAATCGCGCTAAGCAGCAATACGACTAAAGCAGGTGGCCGTGTTGCGCGAGCTAGATTTTTTGAAGTTACCAACATAGCAGGGGATTGTTTTGGAACGCTTAAGCTAGTGTGAAGAGCCCACAGGAACGGGGTTGATTTTGACTACTATAGCATCATTATATGCCCGAGCTTTAGCTCTACGCCGCACTGCTTATTTTATGCCCGTAAACTCTTAGAAGGATTAGCCGGTGATAGTTGTTAGCTCGGCGTTGATTAGTCGAAAATTCTCACTGCTAGAACATCGCACTTAGCCCCATGTAAAATTGCTGTAGCCGTGGAGCCTAATAAGAGCTGCAGCCCGTGTTTACCATGGCTGCCCACAATAATAAGGTCGATGGCGTTCTCTTCACTGAACACATGAATGCACGTTGCTGCCTTACCAATTAAAATATGCCGGTTGGCTGGTGGAATCGCATGTTTTGTTGCGATCTCATCGAGTTCACTTTTTGCAAATTCAACAGTTTTTTCCTGAAAATCGATCGCTGTGCCGCCCATATAATTTTCTGGGTAGTAAATGGGCTCAACTACATGCACGACATGAAGCCATTCGGGGTCATCGGCGAGCTTCATCGCTTTCTTGATGACTTCTTGGTAGTCGTCGCAAACATCCACAGCGATTAAAATCTTTTTGTAAGCTGACATACCAAAACCTCACTCTATAAGGTTATTCTGTAGAATCATGGCGACCGTGGTGTCGTACGAAGCCTGGCCACGGCGCAGCCTAGTAAAGAAAGTACTATGAAATGCCGGCTTCAGCAAGATAAAAGCGCTGTATACCTTAGTACTTAGTTCGAGCGCTTTTTGTGATGCCACAATCAATTAACGCCTTGCGAATATATCGTATTCATAATGCAGTGTCGTTGATCTACATCAATAAAAACATCGCTGCTCTATGGCGTAAATAGAGGTAATATTAACTCGGTTGCTCAGAGTTCAAAAACGCAGCTATGCTTTTTAAATACTCTGCGGCCTGTATTGGGTCACTATTTAAAAAAGAGGAAAAATCTCGATGTCCGAACATAACAATCAATTTAACGGTAGTTTGCGTGCGGCCGATTCATTACCTAAACCTAGCCAGTTGTTGGTGATTGCCGAGCCAGGCGAGAGCCAAGTGCTTCTTTTTGATCGTATGCGTGCGCTAGTCGACCAGTTTTCTTGTAGTGTTGAGCTCGTTGCATTTCGAGGCGATGCGGATGCTCGCTCTAGTAACACGCAGCCTGATGAATCAATCGGTGATGATGAGCTATGTGCCCAATTACAAGCCGCTGCACAAGCCCATGTGTTGAATAGTAAAGATTTTACTTGTCAGGTGGTACGTGTAAAAGATTTATCAGCTTGGGTTATTGATCATTGCAACCAGAGTAAAGTCGACCTTGTATTAAAAGTAGGCCACCGCACTGAAAATATATTTTATCAGCCCACTGATTGGCAATTAATTCGAGGGCTGCCTTGTCCACTGTTATTGGCCTCACAAAACAAGTGGAGGGGTAAGCCTGTAGTTTTGGCCACTGTCGATGTTTCAAGTGATAGTCAGGCCCAACAAAGGATTAATTCTGATGTGTTGGCATGGACCTATCTATTAACCCATGACGAAAAATCAGAACCACAGGTCCTTTCTTGCATTGAGATTAATCGTGCATTAGTTGATTTGGATGTGGTTGCACCTCGTGAAGTTGAGCGTGAAAAAGAGCCTCTGGCTAAGCAAGCCATGCAAGAGTTACTCAACCAAGTTGGCTTTGGTACGGCGAAATTATGGTCGCCAGTAGGCGAGCCTGCTAAAAAAATACCTAGCGTGGCCAATCAGCAGAAAGCCGACTTAGTGGTGATGGGCAGCGTAGGCCGCAAAGGTGTTAAGGGCGTTTTACTAGGCAATACCGCTGAAAAAGTGCTGCATAATATCCGTACCGACGTGCTTATTATTAAGCCTACCGTGTCTTAGTGCGTAGAGTTCCAACATTAATAGCTTGTATGGTTGAGCTTCCAGGGCAGCCAGTCAGCGGCGTTGTCTTATCTATCCGGTTAAGGCCGAGTATTATCGCACCTAAGTAGTCATTTGCGGATAAGTAACAGCATAGGAGGCGTTTCTGCGCAGCCTAAAAAACTTCTTTACGCCTTCTAGCGTATGGATAACAACAAGCTTCCCGCCGATGCGCCCCAATTACTAGTAAAAGTTAATGGCATAACTTTGGGGGCATTGGATGACATCAGTTACTATAGGCTGTCTAGCCGAGCCATAACATAAAACGAGTTTGCATGAGCCTACAGAAAGCCCTTGGTCGGTGGATAGTCGCTACAGTTGTCTTGTTACTGCCTACCTTCATGTTGGCAGAGCCTACCGACGCCGCTAAATCTACTGCACAAACACTTTTCGTCGACTTGCAGCCATTAGTTTTCCAAGTGCGTGTGATAGACATCGGTTCAGGCGATAAATATAGCCTAGGGTCGGGATTTCAAATCAGTCCGCAGGGACATGTGGCAACTAATTTCCATGTCATTTCAGCCTTCGCCCACGAACCTGACAAGTATCGTCTTGAACTAGTGACGAGTACGGGAGCGATTGAGTCAGCGCTTTTGCGCAATATTGATGTCGTGCATGATCTTGCTATTTTAAAAGCCGACGGGCTAACGCCGCAGTTCTTATCTTTGGCGAGTAAACCGCTTGAAAAGGGCCGGCGAATTTATTCTGTTGGCAATCCTTTTGATTTGGGTATGACGATTATCGAAGGCACATACAACGGTCTTGTGAAGCGCTCTCGCTATCAAAAAATTCTTTTTTCTGGATCATTAAATTCGGGCATGAGCGGCGGACCTACGGTCAGCGCCACGGGTGAGGTTGTTGGCATCAACGTATCTAAGGCCGGTGAGCAAATTAGTTTTTTAGTGCCTGCTTCTCACTTGCAAATATTGATGGGCTTGTTACCGGCTACTGAAAAAACAATTAATTTTAAGCATGAGATTCTTAAGGCATTGTACAAAGACCAAGACGATTTTTTTACCGCCTTACTTGCCAAGCCCTTTGCCATTAAATCACTTGGAGAACTTTCTATACCGGGCGATATTGATGAGTCTTTGCGCTGCTGGGGGCATAGTGACGATACTGAAGATGCACTTTATGATGCCACGCATCAGCATTGTCGTTCTGATGATGATATTTATATATCTGATAATCTTGTTGTCGGTGATTTTACTTATGATGCAGAGTGGATTAGCAGCACAGGTTTGAATCCATTGCAGTTCTATACGTTTTTGCAGGCGCGCTTCACACATAGTGAGCTCATTGGTGTGGCGCTAGAAAAAGACATTACGCAATATAAGTGCAACACAGACTTCGTTGCTATCGGCAACCATACATGGAAAGCATCGGTATGTTTTCGCGCTTATAAAGAGTTCGCCGAGTTATATGACGCACTCTTTTTAATGGCATTAGTTGAATCTAAGGACAAGGGCGCCATTGTAAAGTCTGGAGTTAGTGCCATTTCTAAAGAGAATGCATTGGCACTCTTCAAAGCCATTATGGAGAGCGTGCAATGGAATCGTTAATTGTTTGCGTGGGAGAGCGGCGCGGTCACGTGGCCGAACTTGTGCGAGGATCTGACGACCCCGTGACAGTCGGACGCAGCCTAGACAATACAGTGGTATTAACAGATCCCTACGTGGGTCAGCATCAATTAGTATTTTTTAAGCAAGACGCTCACTGGCATGTCGAAGTTGTCGATGATGTAAATCCTGTGCTATTAAACGATGCCATGCTCAAGCGACGAACTTTTCCAGTTACTTCGGGCGATCGTATCACGATTGGCCGTACACACCTTGATATCTATTCTCAAGGGTATCAAGTTGAGCCAACCCGAAAGCTCTTGCTTTCCAATTGGCTATATGGCGGCAAGACAGCGTTTTGCGTGGCATTTCTTACCGTGCTTATTATTGCTTTATTAGACGCGCTGTTTGATTATTTTATGTATGCGCAAAGTAATGAATGGAAATCACAGCTCAATACGGTATTTTCTACGGCTGCGAGTATTTTGGTTTGGGCAAGTGTCTGGTCGTTGATTGGTCGTCTAGCGCGCGAGCAAGCGCACTATGCTTTGCAGCTTTTGGTGACTTCACTGGCCTGCGGTTTAATGGTACTAACGATCCCTTTAATCGATTTGGTTAACTATATTACTTCGAGCAATCTGGCAGGCGCTATTGCTGCGTGTACTCTTACTTTTATTCTGCTTGCTTGGTTGCTACGCTGGAATATTTATTTTTCTACACACCCGCCAAAACCAGCATTGACCGCTCTTTTAATCAGTTCGGCATGCGTCTTCACTTATTACGGTCTGGCTGTATTGAAAGAGCCAGATTTTATTTTATCGCCTCAATATTCGGCATCCCTCAAGCCACCTTTTGTGCTGCTTCAGAGCGGCCAAAGCATCGGAGATTTTTTGTTCGATGCGAGTGTATTAACTGACGCATTTGATGTGGACGTTGATTCAGGATCGAGCCTTGACGCTAACCCTACTCCAACAGCTGAGTAACAAAAGAGAATGCCTGAGTCGCCGGTACTGCATTATCCATTTAAAAAAAATTGGCACCCAGAACCCGGAGAGCCTTTTGAGGTTGTGCCGGGTGTTTATTGGCTGCGTATGCCCCTTCCGATCAAGCTTGATCATATCAATCTTTGGCTTTTAAAAGACGGCTCAGGCTGGACGATTGTTGACACGGGTTATTATGATGAAACGTGCAAGGCGACATGGGAGAAAGTTTTTACACATTTTGTTTTACCAGAAAAAGTAAAGCGCATTGTTGTTACCCACTTTCATCCCGATCATATGGGCCTGGCCAGCTGGTTGGCTGAAAAGTGCGATTGCAGAGTGGTAATCAGCCAGCCAGAGTATGATTTGTACTATTCAATTAGAACGCGCGACCAAGCTTTGTTTCGTCAGCGAGCCACAGCATTTATGGTGGAGGCGGGAGCCGACGCAGAGCTGCAAAATTTATACGCGAATGCATTGAGCGATACATCTCAAGCCAAAACCTTGCCACGATCGGTATGCGACTTTGTCGATGAGCCCGATGCGTTATTGATTGATGGCCGGCGCTGGCAGTTTATAAGCGGCAACGGCCATTCGCCGCTTCACCTATGCTTATATTGTGAGGAGCTTGCAGTGATGATTGCAGGCGATCAGGCGCTCCCCCGTATTACATCGATAGTTAGTGTTTACGTTGAGAATGCTGACCAAAATCCATTGCTTGACTGGTTAGATTCGTGTCGTAAGTTACGGGCCGTTATTCCTGACGCCACCTTAGTGCTACCTTCCCATCAGGAGCCCTTTACGGGTATACACTTGCGCATGCAGCAGTTGATAGAAAGTCATGAAAAGCAGCTTGAGAAATTAGTGAAAGCTTTGCCACAGCAACACACTGCAACCGAAATTAGTTTTGCGCTGTTTGCGCGCAAGTTGGACCCATTTGGTCGTTTAATGGCGATCGGTGAAACGCTGGCGCACATTAATTATCTCATCGAGCAGCGCACCGTCGATAAAATAATAAACGCGGAGGGTGTTGCGCACTATTGCCTCAACTAGTGATGGCTCTATTGTAAGTTAAAATACGGTAACACCACTCGTTATGTTAATCAGTATACTCCTGCGTTTTTTATATAAGGAAAAATTATGGATTCGCTTCTCGATTTTACCGATAAAACTATTCTAATAACCGGAGCAGGTAGCGGTTTTGGTGCGGCATTATCTTGTGCTTTAGCGGCGCGCGGCGCAACGCTGATCTTGGCGGATATCAATGCTGCGGGTTTGGATGAAACCGTTGCTACGGTTAAAGCCTTTGGCACCGAGGTCGCTATGTTGGTTGGTAACGTGGCAGACGAGTTGCATGCTAAAGCGTTGGTTGATCTGGCTCAAAACCAATTTGGCCGGTTAGATTTTGCAGTCAACAATGCCGGCGTGGCGCCGAATATGGCCCCTATCCACCAGACTCTATCTGAAGTGTTGGACCTTCAACTCAACGTGAACGTTAAGGGCGTGGCGTTTGGCATGAAGTATCAGTTACCAGCGATTACCGAAGCCGGTGGTGGCGCTATATTGAACGTGAGTTCAATGGCGGGTATTGGTGGTGCGCCCATGGCATCGAGCTATGCCGCGGCTAAACACGCAGTGATTGGCCTGACTAAAACGGGCGCCTGTGAATTTGGCGGCAAGAATGTTCGCGTTAATGCCATATGCCCATTTTTTTCCCAAACGCCTATGGTCCTTGAGTCGGATGCTATTAAAAGCGGCACGGTAGAAGAGGCTAATAGTAAGCTGGCTCAGGGGTGCCCTATGAAGCGGATTGCTGAGCTCGATGAAATTGTTAATGTAATGGTAATGATGTTATCGCCACAGAACACCTATATGAATGGTGTTGCCATTGCAGTTGACGGTGGCATGTCGGCTATGTAGTCATTTTTATTGAGCCAAGCGTAGGCTCGAAGTGGCGGGGTTTCTACGCTAATTTTAGGTAAGATATCACTGGTTAATATTTTCCAGCTCTAGTGCAATAAGTTTATCGGCAATGTTAGTAATATCTTTGTGTGACTTAGCCGTGGTGTTTAAAACTAAATAGCGACCATTCACCATGAGCGTTGGTGTGCTAGTAGCTCCCGAACGCTTCATGGTCACTTTGGCATTCTTTAGCCGCGCTTTTAAATCATCATCGTTAAGTTGCTCTTGAAATGCCTCAGCGGGGAGCCCATGTTTGACAAAAAGTTTTTCAAGCTCCACCTGATGTTTTTGCATGCTTGGTTCGGAACGCAAAGCTGTAATCGTTTTAAATAAATCAGCATGAACAGCTTCTTTTGCCTGCATGGATTGCGCAATAAAAAATGCCTTAGCGTGCAGATCCATCAGCTTTGCCCATACGGCAGGTACTTGTTCGAGTGATACCTCTGCCGGCAGATTTTTTTGCCATCGGTGTAAGGTGGGTTCAAAAGACTCGCAGTGTGGGCAGCCATACCAAAAAAACTCTTTAACGGTGACAATACCGTCCTGCGCCGGCCACGGATCTTCGAGGATGGCGTAGTGCGTGCCTTCAATTAAACCAGTGGCGAGGTTAATTGATTTTGATAGTTCTGCTTTGGCAGATTTTCCTTGCCCGCATCCAGCAAGCAATACAAGCAGTATCAGGCTGAAAATAAAACGGGTGGATCGATTTTGGCTAAAGCGAGCAAGTGTATTAGTTTGGGTCATTAGTTTTAAGCGTCCAGAAAATCCATAGTGTGCTCAGTGTACCGTAACTAATAGTGAGTAGAAAAGCGCATCTTGCCGGGTAAGCCTCCAATTACGGTCGGCTATTATCGTTCACAACATGCCGCGTCTTAGCTAAATTCATTGCCATTTTCTGTAACTGTAGTTGTAGCTGTAGCACACAAAGCTCTTTTGCGAGCGTAAAGTCCGTGCCAGTTAATGCGTGTCTCTTTGTCAGCCAATACGTTGTAGATAGTTAACTGAGCAAAGTTAGCCCTAATTTTTTAAATTAGGGCCTCAAAATTATAAATTAACCCCTATTATCACTATACTATTTAGATCTCTGCTCAATAGAGCGTGGGTAGCCACTGATGACTATTTTCTAAGGTACTTTTGTTAATAGCATTTGTATTTAGGTCATTGGATCTACCTTATGACGAAGGGAAGTTATGGTCTTTTTCACTAACACATGGCTGTATCGACTTAGTCGCCTCCATTTGTGTTGCATAGTTAGATAAGTGAGATAGCGACAATGTGTGGTTTTGCAGGAATTTTCGATCGAGCGGTTCATGGTGGTATTTCGCCTCCTGCGGAATTACTCCGTGATATGGGGCATAACATCCGCCATCGTGGCCCCGACGATGAAGGCATTTATTCGGAGCAAGGCTTTGGGTGCGTCCACCGTCGCTTGAGTATTATCGACTTGGCGACAGGCCAGCAACCCATGTTGAGCCAAGACGCCAATTTAGTGCTGGTATTTAACGGTGAGATTTTTAATTTTGTTGAATTGCGTGAGCAGCTTGTCACCCAAGGATATCAGTTCACTACGCAATCAGACACCGAGGTTATCCTACACCTCTATCAACGCGACGGGCTCGATTTTGTTAGCCACCTCAATGGACAATTTGCTATCGCTCTGTGGGATAAGCGCATACAGCAGTTGCTTCTAATCCGTGATCGCGTTGGAATTTGTCCGCTCTTTTATACAATCGATCAGGGTCAGCTGGTTTTTGGCAGTGAAGTAAAAGCGCTTAAGCCGGCTCTATCGAATGGGCTATCACTTTCTGCAGAAGCACTCGACCAGATTTTCACTTTTTGGGCGCCTGTTTCACCCCATACTATTTTTAAAAATGTTTTTGAGGTGCCTCCGGGGCATATGATGGTTGTCGATCGCAGCACAATCAAAAGCATTCAGTATTGGGAGTGGAGCTATGACGAAGATTTTAGCCAAGCAAGCGAAGAGCAATCGATTGGTGAACTGCATGACTTGCTTGTAGATGCAACTAAAATAAGACTGCGCTCGGATGTGCCGGTGGGCGCCTACCTGTCAGGCGGGCTAGACTCTTCATCGATCGTTGCATTGATTCATAAATATGGCAATGTACCGTTGCGAACGTTTTCACTTAATTTTGATCAGGGCAATTTTGACGAGGCAAACTTCCAGCAGGCCTTAGTTAAAAAACTAGGCACAGAGCATTCAAATATCATGGTGGGAGCCGATGATATCGCCCGGGCGTTCGAAGACACCATATATCATACTGAAGCCCCGATTTTAAGAACGGCGCCTGTCCCTATGGGGCTTTTATCGGGTTTGGTTAAAGATAATAACTTTAAGGTAGTACTGACAGGGGAGGGTGCTGACGAGGTTTTTGGAGGCTATGACATATTTAAAGAGGCGAAAGTTCGACGTTTTTGGTCGCGTAATCCGAATTCCCAGTGGCGCCCTTTGTTACTTAAGCGGCTCTACCCCTATTTAAACTTGTCAGATGGTAATAACAGTATTTATCTCAAGTCATTTTTTGGGCAAGCTCTAGATAGCCCTGATTTACCCTACTTTTCGCATATTCCAAGATGGACAACAACTGCCAAAGCCAAGGCTTTTTTCTCTGATGATTTGAATGCTAGCCTTCGAGGAAGTGCTGTGGATGCATTAACGCAATCATTACCAAAAAAACTTGATTCCTACAATGCGTTCAATCGTGCTCAGTACATTGAAAGTAAAACGCTTATGTCTGGTTATTTACTTAGTAGCCAGAGTGATCGTATGTTGATGAAGAATTCGGTGGAAGGCCGCTTTCCGTTTCTAGATCACAGACTTATAGAGTTTGCTAATAAGCTGCATCCTAAAATAAAAATGAAAGTTATGAATGAAAAATATGTACTTAAGAAAGCGATGACTAGGTATTTGCCGGCCGACATCATTCGCCGTCATAAGCAGCCATATCGAGCTCCGGATGTAAATACGGGTTCAAATCAATTTATAGGGGAGGAATCTCAGTATCACTTGTCCGAAAAGATGTTGAAAGATGCTGGCCTTTTTTCTCCTAGCAAAGTTTCAATTCTGCAACGAAAAGCTGCTAAAGGTAAGCCATTGTCAACCTCAGAATCGCAGGCATTGACGGGAATCTTGAGCACCCAAATTGTTTATAGTAAATTTATCAAATGTTAAATATTAAAATATCGTTTGCCATTTGAAATTAATTTTTTGATTGTATGAATAGATTTGGCATTTTATTGGGGCCAACACAAGCTGCTTGTTCCTGACGAAATGCGCGTTCGAAATCTGCTAGAGATCAAATCCCCTCGGCATCAGCGTCGCTTATGCTTTGGTACCAGCGCTCAGGTGAGTAAATAGGATCGTCCGACTTGGCGCCTTTATAGTAGACAAATATCTCAGAGTCTGATTCCCGTAATATAAAGCCAGTGTTCTTTGCGGAATCAATAGAAGTCTTATCATTTAAAGTAATGAGTATTTCCTTGGCACCTGCATTTTTTAGCCGCATGATCACTTGCAGATAAATCGAGCTAAGTATTCTGGTACGATCATTTTCAGAGAAAATATCCCATTCGACTATGCGGCCTACTTTAAATTGGGTTTCGGTATTCAAATGGTAGACGGCGTAGCCTAACAGTTTTTTTTGTTTGAAAGCGCCTGTTATCATAACGTCGGCTTGGGGATTATCGCGATAGCGCCAGTCTAAATAATTTCTTGAGCGGTGGACTTTAATGTCGCCAAGGTAACCAGCTCCATTAGGCATCAAATCACAAAGCTCTTCGATAGAATTGATGGTGAGGATTTCTACATTTTTTGGAGCAGAAATTTTTTCCCATTTGAAATGGTGACGGCATGCCAGCAAGGCGTTCGTGATTAAGCTCATAACGCCTGCAATAGGCGGGATGACTCTTTTCTGGAAGTAGCCTTCTGACGCGAGTATCAGTTTGCGATTCTGTCGGGCAGGCATGCCATGAAAAATTTTTCTGAGCATGCTTCTTGAGTTATTGTTAGCACCGCATACTAAAATACAGGTGTGGCGTTCTTGCAACATCAGAGACATCCACGCGCCAAGCCCGCGGTTGTTAAACAGCGGGTCCACCATCGCATCCATATTCCTGATGGCTGCTTCATGCTTGCCGCAGTTTACTAGCTCAACGGGTTCAGTGCCGATTACCGCGATGATGGCACCTTGATATTCAAAAACCCAAAGCGTCGAGGGAGAGTCTGTACTTCGGAAGTAGCGCCATGCTAGGTATTCCTCATCACTATCTTTTATCGATCTGCCGAATATCTGTCGGCGCATATTACTAATCAGAGAAATTTCGGTCGCTAAGGCGGGGCGAAAGCTTTGAGTTAATTGATCTATGCTAAGACTAAGTGATTTCGCGAGCACGGCAGACAGACGGGTAAATTGGCTAGACACAGTATGGGTACCTCTTCTGCATCTAGTTCGAAATCCTTTCGCCGTGATCTACAATGATAACCTGCCCATTAATGGCGTTTGACGCCTCGGCGCACAAAAATAATGCAACCGACGATACTTCTTCCAGTGAAGTGAGCTTGCCTCCTGGGATTTTTTTTAATGTGGTCTGGAGTCGCTGTTCCTTGTCCGGAAAGGCATCCCAAGCATCGGTGAGTACGCTTCCAGGCGATAGGATATTGACACGCACGCCGGCCGCACTCATTTCGATGGCAAGATGACGACAAAGCGACTCGAGCGCACCTTTTGATGCACCCACCAAAGAATAATTAGGTATAGCCGTCGCAGCGCCTTCAGAGGAAAGGGCAATGACACTAGCACCTCGAGTAAATAGGTCTTTCGTGCGAACCATCAAATCAAAAAAAGCGCGCGCATTGAGATTCATAGTCCAGTCCCAGTGTTTTAACTGCAACTGATCAAAAGGTGCGTGAATGCCCGTTGCTGCACAATGAATCAAGCCGTCTAGGGTTTTTCCGCCGAGAATGGGCACCATCGCTTCGAACAATTTGTCCATGCCTTTATCTCTCGTTAAGTCAGCCCGAACTATGTTAACGTTTTGAGCACCCAATTCGTCTTGTACAGCTAAAGCGCTTTTTTGATCGCGCGCATAATTGGCAATAACGGTTGCGCCGCTCTTAGCGAGTGCTCTTGTTATGGCAAGACCGATTCCACGGGTACCACCAGTGACCAATATAGTTTTTCCTGCAACAGAAAATAGCTGCTTCATAAGCAATCGCCATTTTTTGCCTGCTCCCAATAGGCAGCTAATAAGGGGTCCGTTTCAGCTAGTCCAAGCTTACTGTTGGCTTCAAAAGAAAACAATAATTCGGCGTTGGCAACTAATACGCCATCGCGTTCGGTGCTGGCTTTAATGCGGGCAAGCCGAGGCAACGATGAAATAATTTCAGCTCTAATATGTAATAACTCACTGGGCTTGACCCAGTCGCGAAAAGCGGCATTTTTAATTTTTATTAACATTGCAGAATTGCCGTTGTTGTTATGGCTGGACAAACAAAGACTTGCTGCCTGGCCCATCATTTCTGTGAGCAGAACGCCAGGCACTACTGGGAAGGCGGGGAAGTGATCCTCGAATATTTCAAGGTCTTGAGGCCATGTTTTTTGGCACACAATGCTAACGCCCGGTTCCAGGGCTATAATTGTGTCGACAAATCGGTATCTCATCATTCGGCCTAATAGCAATCGAAATAAAAAACAATGAAGTTTTCGGTAACATTGTATGCTTGGTCTCTACGCTTTCATAGTCGCCATTAAATTTAACGATTTTTGGCCTAACTTTGTTTTACTGCAAAAGTATTGCCTTCAATATACAACATAGTTATCAGCCAGGTCGTTTAGCAATGCACTATTAAGAAGTTTTCGGATAATGAAGGCTAAATTAATTCAGGTCGTCGGCGAGCACATTTACGGCTTTGAGCTTGCTTAATATATCCCCCACTGTATTAAATGCACTAATGGTATCCTCTTCAAGAATGATGCTAAAGCGCTCATCCAGTTCTGCCATTAGTAATAAGACTCCCATAGAATCCCAACCTTCAAGATCTTCTAGCTGGGCTGCTGGGTGCACTGCATCTTCTGGGCTATTGATCGCTTCTGCGATTATTGATAGTGCTTGTGATATGGAAATTTTATTTTCAGACATGTTGCTTCTCTAATGCCGCAAACCGTTCAAAGCGTGGCGGCGGTCAATGAAATTAGATTTGATAAAGTTTTATTGGAACACTTCGTCTAGTGCTTTGTATACTCCGATTGCAAATACACCGTGTCAGGGTGGATTGTCATCAGCGCGGAACCCCAAGAGCGACCGACACCATAGCCGAGCAGCATGGCTGTTTCTGTCGAGTTAGGTTTTTTGTCTCTATAATGTTGGCACAGTGTCATAGGGACAGAGGCGCCACCAGCATTGCCATAATCCGCCAAGATCATTGGGGTTTTTTCAAGGGGCAGGCCGCTTTTTTTGGCGATGTGTCGCATCATAAATTGATTTGATTGATGAAATATAAACGCATCAATATCGTCAATATTTTTTCTCATGAGGTTGAGCGTGTTTTGAATGAGTAGTGGCACTTCTTGTATTGTGAAGTTAAACAAGCTAGCGCCGTTCATGTGCAGATAATTGTCGCGGTCGTTCTCGGGCTGGGGTTCGCGAAAACCTCGCCCAGGGATAATTAAATCCTTGTAACCTTGCCCATCAGAATGCAGAGAAAATCCCCATTGGTCATCACCCTCTTGCTCTAGTGCGCTAGCTGATCCCGCATCTCCAAATAGCATTGCCGTTGCTCGATCTTTGGCGTGAGTGAAAAGCGAGGGAGTCTCCCCATGCATGACTAAAACCCTTTTGGCTCCCCCCGTTTGAATCATCATTGCCGCGAGCCATAGCGCATATGGGTAGCCGGAGCAGCCAAGCCCCACATCAAATGCAGCGCACGACGTGGGTAGCTCTAAGTCACGGTGCAGTAAGGATGCGGTACTCGGCAAAAAATAGTCAGGTGTTTGGGTGACAAAAATCAGCGCGTCAATGCTTTCTGGAGACCAGTTGAGACCCTCTAGAAGTTGTTTTCCTGCTTGTCGACATAAATCACTTGAGCAAGTATTTGCGTCAACAATGCGACGCCGCTTGATACCCGCGATAGTGACAACTTTTTTAACTTCTTGCGGATCGAAATTATCTGAATCTTTGATGTTGTCGAAGATTCTATCCGGTACGCAGATGGCAACCCCTTTAAGAGCTGCGCCTTCTAATATTGCTGTGGTCATTCCAATCCCTTACTTGCTGCTGCCTTTTATTATGAGAGCTTAGACAAGCATGCTCATCAATTTTCTTTCGACTGTTATAGTGTAGACCCTGCTTTTGAGTTGTAGCCAACTTATTGCCGCGTTTTTTGACCCTTATGGGGCGGCTGAGGAATAGAGCTAGCGATCAGGCCCGCTTTTTTGAAATCCGACAATGCTTGCTGCTCGTTTTGTTAGGTGATTGCTTGACGATTGAATGATATCGGAATGTTTTTTAAGCAATAAGGTTGACGGATTTCATGGTTTATTTCGACGACACGAAAGAGGTTTTAGGATCGTGGTTATCTTAGTGGTGCTTATTGATCTAGATCAATAAGCAAAAGAGTTAACAATCATTTGGCGTGCAGGCGTGC
>CAJQKT010000029.1 GCA_905478995.1 uncultured Pseudomonadales bacterium
ATGGATGCTTGGCATCGAAAAAATCCGGCGCCTAAACCCACCCTTGCACAAGTAGCGGATCATATTGACCACGTTAAGAATCTTATTGGCGTGGACTATATTGGTATTGGCGGAGATTATGACGGCATGCCGCCTGGGCCCATAGGGCTTGAAGACGTAGCAACTTATCCTGCATTGTTCGTTGAGTTACTTGAGCGCGGCTATTCCGATGCCGACATTGCTAAAATTGCCGGCGAAAATCTGTTGCGGGTTATGCATCAAGTGGAGAGCATGGCCAAGGTTTTGCAAGCTGCCGGCCAGCCATCTGATCGTCTAATCGATGAGATGGATGAATGATAGGCAGTTCTGTTGAGGCGATGTTCAAAGTGATTGAGTGTAAAATTGGCGTTTATGTCCTCTAAACACTCTTAAATAGCCTTTTTCAGCTATATTGTGCTCTGGTTATTAGGGCTAGTGCTGGGCAGCAATCGTTTGATGAAATGTCGCATTATTGCATTAAGACTGATGGTCATTATGATCTGATGTTTTATTTAAGTTGAATAATTTTATAGAGGCTTTGTTTGTGGAAGATGATAGTCGAAAGTTAATTCGCTGTACGGTGACCAATAAAAATAATGTAGCGAGTATGCGTTGGGTAGAGTTGAGTTCTTTTAAATTATGGCGCTATATGATGACCAATAGGCATGGTATGCAAGTGGACGATTGTCGACCATGCCTTTGGATGGGGCAGAAGTATTATGCGCAGCGAGAGAGCATATTGGACCACAGTGGCGAGGTGTTGGATGTCGACTGTATCCAATTATCTATTTTTGACGAAGCCAACGGTTTTTTAGAGCATATCTCTCGCTTCGTTTTGCGCGAAGATACGCTAAGAGTTAAAGACCTATTAATGGGCCATGTATCTGATCAAGTTAAAAAGAAAAATGGTGTTGATGTGCAAGTCTATTCAGGTGTTTGCGTGGCCAAATATGGCGACGGGAGTCATTTGAACTTGGGTTTAAATAACAACCCGTAAGCCTGTCATGTGCCACGATCCATAGTGTTTTATTAAAGGCTAACCTGTTTAGTCTTTTTAAATCGATCGCATAGAGGTAGATTTTTGATGGTTTTTAATCAAGCACGGGTAGTGCGAGGTTCGCACGGGCGCTTTTTTGGGCATCAGGAAATCAGCTGTTATTTTTGGCGTTAATCGTCGAGTCCTATTCTTTCATCTTCAATCGCTCAAGCCTTGTGCAAGCAGTATGGTTGCTTTGCCACCGGCAATGCGGTCTTTGGCGATTTCGGTATACGCCGGTGATGTTGCCCAGGCGGTGAATGCCTGTCTATCAGGAAATGTCATTACCACAACCTTGTTTTTAGCCCAATCGCCCTCGAGCAGCTTGGGTGCTTCATCGTTCACAAGAAGCGTGCCTTCGAATTGATTAAATACATCCATGAAATTAGCTTGATAACGATCATAGATTTTACGATCAGTAATTTCGACTTGCACAATGACGTATACGGTCATGATGATTCCCTTTAATTAATTGAGTGCTAATAGCAAGTGCACAGTTATGCGACGGATCTTCATCGCTGATGATTGATGATTCGAGATAGGAGTAGCCATGTCCGTTATAGGAGGTGCTGATTTACGAACTAACTTCGGGATCGATGGCGTAGTCGCTGCGGCTAAAGGCAATGAAACAGTACCACAGGGTGCTCCCCAGTCCCCAAACTAATCCAACCACAACACCGGCATCCAAAATTCCTCGCCAAGGTTGAGGTATGATCTTAAATACAAAAATAAATATTAGAATCATTAATAGCAGAACATAGGAAATCACTAAGCGTTTTTTTGTAGCATTGAAGAAAGTCATACAAAATAACGGCGCAAAAATTCTCTCAACTAATGAGCCTCGCTGAGCCAGATACTTTGCTCGAGCGGCGAGTCGTGGCGCATAGTTTTTTTGAAAGCCTTTGTAACCTTCTGAATAGGCCATAAAGATAACGTTGAGAAATAATATTAACCATTGCAATGGTGATAGCTCATATTGCATGGCCTCTAGGCTAATTATTGCAAGATGAAAAATGGCATTGCCCAAGAGTATAAAAAAACCTGCAATACCCCAAGCTGCGGCGAGGGCGCCGGCGCGTGATATTTTAAGAGGCATGCTTGTCATAATCGCTAGGGCTATAAAATTAAAATGAAAGTGTTGCGACAGCGAGATCATCGCATGTCAGTATTATTGCATGGTGCAGAAGCTGTGTTGTTACTGCGTCTTGATTATTTCCGCCAGCGGGTTTAGCGCGCTGCATTCGATAAATGCTCACAACTTTGTGCGTTGTGATGGGGTATGCTCGCGAGCCACGGCATCGTGGAAGTTTTCTGTGGGCATCGGCTCAGAGGCATTGAAGGCATAGTCGCGCTTAAAAGTTTCAGTCATTTCTTTCAGAGGAAGATCGGCATGCTCTCCGCGAAAGTGTTGATACTCCATGTGTTTGTTGCCCGCTTTATCAAACTCGTGATAAATCGAGTCGTGCACGCCATCAAACTCAAGTGGATGAATCCCTGCTTTTTCACAAAGTTCGATATTAAATGCGGGCGTGGCCTTGACCCATTGATTGTTGAGGAAAATTGAGCTGTACCCATGCCATTTAAAGACATTAGATTGCATTACCTTGAGTAGCTTTTCGCTGGTGAGGTGATTGACCACATCAGCAAAGCCGAGTCGCGCCGGTATCCCCAATGCTCGACAGCAGGCGGTTAGCAGCACGGCTTTGTTGACGCACCAGCCTTCACCGTTGGCTAGTACCGTGCTTGCTTGCATGCCCTTGATCGACAAATCGAGCGAGTAGGGGTTGTACCTAAAATCATCGCGCACTCGGTAATAAAGGCGAATCGCTTTGTCGCTATCCGTTGTTGCCCCAACACTGTGTGTGTGTGCGTAGGCCATTATGGCCGCATGATCGGCATCAATAAAGCGCGTAGGCGTTAAAAACTGCTGCAAATCTGCTGACATCACAAAAGCCTGTGGGTGTTTTTAATGGGAAGTTGAGTTAAAGCGGCTATTTTTCAACAATAGCGGTGACACCTTGGCCGCCTGCTGCGCAGATTGATATTAAGCCTCGCCCTGAGCCTTTTTGATCGATCATTTTTGCCAGTGAAGCGAGGATCCGCCCGCCCGTGGCCGCAAACGGATGCCCGGTGGCTAGAGAGCTGCCATTGACATTAAGCTTGCTGCGGTCAATTTCGCCCAGCGCGGCATCGAGGCCTAATTTTGTTTTGCAAAAATTATCATCATTTAAGGCTGCCAGCGTACACAACACTTGCGAGGCAAATGCCTCGTGAAATTCATAAAAGTCAAAGTCCTGCAAGGTAAGGCCCGCTTTATTGAGTAAACGTGGCAGCGCGAAGGAGGGCGCCATTAGCAGCCCTTCTTGTTTGTCAACAAAGTCAACTGCGGCCACTTCACCTAAGCGCAGATAAGCCAAAACAGGCAGGTTGTGCGCGGCGGCCCATTCTTCGCTAGCTAACAGGCAAACAGAGGCGCCATCAGTTAGTGGCGTCGAGTTACCCGCAGTCATGGTGCCGTTCTCTTTGGCAAACACAGGCTTTAGCCGCGCCAGCTTCTCTATGCTGGAGTCGGCGCGCATATTATTATCTTGCTCGAGACTCTTGAATGGCGTAACTAAGTCATCGAAAAAACCTTCTTTATAGGCGCGAGCAAGATTTTGATGGCTGGCGACGGTAAGTTCATCTTGTGCTGCTTGGCTAATACCCCACTGAGTGGCGGTAATCTGCATATGTTGGCCCATCGATAAACCGGTGCGCGGCTCACCATTGCGAGGCAGCGCAGGTGCAAGATGCCCAGGGCGAAAGCCCATAAAAGCTTTGAGGCGAGCGCCAGTTGTTTTAGCTGCGTTGACGTTCATCAGCACGCGGCGGAAACCATCGCTCACGGCTATGGGGGCATCAGACGTCGTATCCACGCCGCCCGCTATTGCCGAGTCGATTTGACCTAGAGCTATCTTATTGGCGGCCAAAATCGCCGCTTCTAAACCGGTGCCGCAGGCTTGCTGGATATCATAAGCGGGTGTTTCTGGGGCAAGCTTACTGTTTAAGACGCACTCACGGGTTAGATTGAAATCTTTGCTGTGCTTCATGACGGCGCCAGCTACCACTTCGCCGACGAGTTCGCCTTCAAGATTGAATCGAGAGACTAGTCCGTTGAGAGCGCCAGTGAGCATCGCTTCATTGCTAACGTTGAGGTAGCTCGTGCTCGCGCGCGCAAAGGGGATGCGGTTGCCGCCTATTATTGCTACGCGTCTGACTTCACCTACTAACATGCTCGTTACTCCTGAGTGGTTGGGTTTGTGTGGCGGTAATATCGACCATGCTAACTCTGCGGGATAGCTTGATGCATTGGATTGCAGTGTCAGCTTGGCGTAACTTCTTTTGAGGTCTTGTGCACCGCCTATCTTTTGGCGCCGACGATTGTATGTCGATTGGACGATTAGCGGCAATAAGTGTTTATGGTCGCTGTTCTTCCTTTAACAATTACCCCGTATAATGCGGTTGGGTAAAAGCGCAGATACAGGCGAAGTCACTGCGGTTCGCTGTAGTGATACGTTGCCAGCGGCCGACTCGGATTTTAGCGCATAACGTTGATGGGTTGTAATGTGTTGCACAGACGCTCTCAAAATACCTCTTTTAGTATGCTTTGTGTACTTTCTACTTTTTAGTGATTTAAAACAAGCGAGGAAATCTTATGTCTGATCGCTATATGGACTTTGTCAATTCGGGCATTGGTCAGAGCATCGCCCGTTCATTGGGTTTTCCCCAGCCGGTTAAATTGCGGCGTTATGAGCACGGTGTTGATTTTATCGATGGCGATTGCTTAATGGGTGCTGCACCCGGTAGTGCTGTTATTGAATCAGTTGCCGAGGTGCTAAAAAAATCGCGCTCAAATATTTATGTCAAATGCGACTCACCACAAACCAAGGCTCTTTTAGCGCTGGATGGCTTAGGTGCGCGCGATGTGGATGTGACCATGCCTGATTCGCTGCAGGCTGTAGTGTTTGATGCAAGTGGTATTCGAAGCTCTGATCAGCTGAAAGAGCTCTATCATTTTTTTCACCCAATTATGCGAAAAATTAGAGCGTCTGGACGGGTAGTTGTTATTGGCCGCACTCCGGAGTTGTGCGGTGATCCTAAGTACCAAACGGCGCAGCGTGCACTCGAGGGCTTTACGCGCTCCATGGCTAAGGAAATTGGCAAGGGGTCGACTGTGCAGCTTTGCTATGTTGCCGAAGGCGCCCAAAGTAATCTCGAATCTACGCTGAGGTTCTTTTTGTCTGCGCGTTCGGCTTACGTTTCGGGCCAGGTTGTGCGCGTGAGCAAGGCTGAGCTTCCTGATGCATTAAATTGGGAGTTGCCGTTGTCGGGGAAGGTGGCGCTGGTCACAGGCGCGGCGCGAGGTATCGGTGCGGCCATTGCTGAAGTATTAGCAAGAGACGGCGCGCAGGTCGTTTGCCTCGATATACCACCGGCGGAAGATGATTTGAAAAAAGTGGCCGCACAAATCGGAGGCGCGTACATTACTGCTGATATCACCGCTGAGGCTACACCGCAGCAACTCGTTGACTACTTTACCAGTGAGCATTCTGGTTTAGATATCCTTGTGCATAATGCAGGTGTGACGCGTGACAAAAAGCTAGCCAATATGAAACCGCAGCTCTGGGACATGACCTTAGACATCAATCTTTCTTCAGAGGAGCGCATTAACGATGCACTGCTCGAAAAGCAGGTTCTTAACTCAGGCGCGCATATTATTTGCGTGTCGTCGATTGCTGGTGTTGCTGGTAATCGTGGTCAAACCAACTATGGTTGCTCCAAAGCCGGTGTGATCGGAATGGTCAACTCGATGGCGCCTTTGTTGCTCGAAAAAGCCATCACGATTAACGCGGTGGCGCCTGGTTTTATTGAAACAGCCATGACTGCGGCTATGCCTTTTGGACCTCGCGAGGCGGGTCGCCGCGGTAATTCATTGTCACAAGGCGGTCGGCCGGTTGATGTAGCGGAAGCCATTTGCTGGTATGCCAGTCCTGCGTCGGCAGGAGTTACCGGTAATGTGGTGAGAGTTTGCGGGCAGAGCTTGATGGGCGCCTAGCGAAGATGTTTTTGAAGGCAGGGCCGGTGCATAAGCTCGCCTGTTGGTGGTCTTATTGAAACGTTGGCGTCTTGGCTAATTGTTTATTAGAAATCCTATGCGGAATGAAAAAATGACACAGAAGATACGCAATTTTGATCAAATGCCTTCTTTGGCGCGCTTGCCGTGGCGCTTGATAAAAACGTTTTTTAGAAAAGGCGTTGATGAAGCACTGCCGACCGATATTTTTCAATTAAAGAATATTGAGATCGATGCCCAGCATCTTGCAGCCTACCAAAAAGTGTGTGGGTTCGAGCGTAGTGATCAACTGCCATTAACCTATTTACATGTGCTGGCTTTTAAATTGCAAATTGAAATGTTGCTCGACGACGGGTGTGATTTTCCATTATTGGGGTTAGTGCATATCGACAATGAAATAACGCGCCATAAACCTTTATCGGCTGGCGATCGCTATGAGTTGCAATGCCGCTTTGGTCCACTTGAAAATCATCGCAAGGGAAAGCTGATCACCTTGTTGCTTGAGGCTTATGTTGATGGTGAATTGGTTTTAGAAGGGCGTGCAACTAATTTATGTCGCATGGCTAACCCCGAGTTTGATGCCAGTGCAACGCCGTCTATTGCGCCGCTATCAGTCGAGCGTCGCCCGCTAAACAACGAGGCGGAGCGGTGGAAGTTAGGGGCCGATTTAGGGCGCCGCTACGCGAAGGTATCCGGCGATAGAAACCCAATACATTTGTGGAAGTCCACCGCTAAGCTGCTGGGCTTTAAGCGTCAAATTATTCATGGCATGTGGAGCAAGGCGCGTTTGTGTGCGGCCATTGAGCCTCAGTTGGGTGACGGCCCTGTTCGCGTGCGGACCGAATTCAAGCAGCCTATTTTCTTACCCGGTAAAGTGCACTTTTATCAGGCTGAAACCGCGAATGGATGCAGGGTAGAGATTTGGGATACCCAGGCTTCAAGAGTCCATTTAGTTGGGATTTTTGAGCAGCTTTAAAACGCTTTAGCGACTAATCAAACTGACAGCTTGGGGTCAGTTTCGATAGGGCTTGTTCTTCTTCGTCCATCTCAATTTCTATGCCGTCAAACAAAGGCGTGCTTAAATAGCGCTCGCCGGTATCGGGCAGCATGCATAATATGTTACTGCCTGGAGCCGCTTTTTCAGCGATTTCTAATGCACCGGCAAAAGTTGCTCCACCACTGATTCCAACAAATACGCCTTCTTTTTGGGCAAGATTTCTTGAGCACTCCATGGAGTTTGCATTGTCGATGGTGACAACGGTATCAATCCAGTGATGTTTAACTGCATCATGGGTCAGCTTGGAAATAAAGTCCGGTGTCCAGCCCTGCATGGGGTGCGGTTTGAAGCTGGGGTGTGATTCGGCAGCAGAGCCATCGGTATTTTGTTTTTGCGCTACGCCACTTTCCAGCAGACTGGCATCAGCTGGCTCGCAAACCACAATTTTAGTGTTAGGTGAATGTTCGCGTAGCACGCTGGCAACCCCATTGAGTGTGCCGCCAGTGCCGTAACCCGTGACCCAGTAATCGAGAGGTTCATCAGCAAATGCAGCAATAATTTCAGGCCCAGTGGTTTTGGCATGCATCGCCGCATTAGCTTGGTTTTCGAATTGACGACATAAAAACCAGCCATTTTTGTCGGCGAGTTCCTTGGCCTTTTTGACCATGCCGGTGCCTTTTAAAGCGGCCGGCGTGAGCACAACTTTAGCCCCTAAAAAACGCATTAACTTGCGTCGCTCAACGCTAAAGCTTTCGGCCATAGTCAGTACCAGAGGGTAGCCTTTTTGTGCGCAGACCATGGCTAAACCAATGCCGGTATTGCCACTGGTGGCTTCAACAACTGTCTGCCCCGGTTTAAGTGTGCCATTTTTTTCTGCATCCTCAATCACGCCAAGTGCGAGGCGGTCTTTGACGGAACCCATAGGGTTAAACGCTTCTATCTTGACATACAGGTTGACGTGGCTAGGTGCAAGCTTGTTTATTTTTACAACGGGTGTGTTGCCTATGGTGGCCAAAATAGTAGCGTATTTATCCATTACACAGCGCCTTGATTAGGTAGTAGGGAGTTCTGCTGCCGGAGCCTGGCAGCGGTCCTCTGAACGTTAGCAAAATTAAATGCTGACATATTGTGCTGAGCAAAGCCAGTGCCATGGATAAGTGCCATGGATAAAGGTTGGTTGGGTTATGCGGCAGCGGCTTTGTTAAATATTTATCCTACAATACCGGTGCTTTTAGCATGGCTCGAGCAACACGAAGTGGCGAGGTTGCGCTACTATGCTTATCTTGGATCCATGCTCTTTTTAGCTTATTGTGATGTCTCGCGAGACAAGAGTTGGGTGTCATGCCTTGTACGCGACTGATCAATTGTTGATCAGCTCTTTTTACTTCAGTGTCGCCTTTGGCGTCTAGATAATCATTCCATGAATAGCGAAGTTCAAAAATCTTTATCTCAGCGGGTGTTGTCGCGCCAAGCTGTAATGGTGGGTGGCGTGCAGGTTGGCGGTGGTGCCCCAGTCGTGGTGCAGTCGATGACGAACACTGACACGGCGAATATCGCAGCCACGGCTAACCAAATTATCGAATTGGCTGATGCTGGCTCTGAACTTGTGCGAATTACGGTAAATAATGACGAGGCCGCTGCGGCCATCCCATATATCAAAGAGCGCTTAGAGATTCACAATGTGAGTGTGCCACTGGTGGGCGACTTTCATTACAACGGCCATAAGTTACTTGCCGATCATCCGGCGTGTGCTGAGATGCTCGCCAAATATCGCATTAACCCTGGCAATGTAGGGCGTGGAGCTAAAAAAGATAAGCAGTTTTGTGAGATGGTTGAGATTGCTTGCAAACACCAAAAGCCGGTACGTATTGGGGTGAATTGGGGCAGCTTAGATCAAGCCTTACTTGCCTCGTTGCTCGATGAGAATGCTGCGCGCGAGCATCCTGCAGAGTTGCAGACGGTCATGCAGCAAGCGGTTATACGTTCTGCGCTCGATAGTGCTGTACTAGCTGAGCAAGTTGGGCTGCATGCCAGTCAAATTATTCTGTCGTGTAAGACGAGCAAGGTACAAGACCTTATCACTATTTACCGTGAGCTTGCGCAGTTAAGCCCTTATGCGTTGCATCTTGGGCTTACCGAGGCGGGTATGGGCTCTAAAGGTATTGTTGCGTCTACCGCGGCATTATCGGTTTTATTGCAAGAGGGTATAGGTGACACCATACGTATTTCACTGACGCCAGAGCCGGGCGGTAGTCGAAGCACCGAGGTTCAGGTTGCGCAAGAGATTCTACAAACCCTAGGCTTGCGAGCATTTACCCCTATGGTGATTGCGTGCCCAGGATGCGGGCGTACCACGAGTACGTATTTTCAGCAATTGGCCGAAGACATACAGACCTATTTGCGTGAGCAGATGCCGATGTGGCGCGAGCGACATCCAGGTGTGGAGAATATGAATGTTGCTGTGATGGGGTGTGTGGTGAATGGGCCGGGAGAGTCCAAGCATGCCAATATTGGCATAAGCCTGCCTGGCACCGGTGAGCGGCCGGTAGCACCGGTTTACGTTGATGGCGAGAAAAACGTCACTCTCAAAGGCGACCATATTGCGCAAGAATTCAAGCATTTGGTCGAGCGTTACGTCGAGCATAATTACCCGCGCTGATTTTTGCTAAAGCGATGGGCCGTGAGCTGGCTTATGGACTGCTGGAAGCGTGTTTGTATTGAGCCGATTGTGCTAACCCATTGAATGCTATGGGCTTGCTGTTATGGTCTTGGCCGAGTGCTTCACCGCGGCTTGCTGCAAGCGCTGCACTGGGTCACAAGTAATTCAAAATTAAACGTTTTTTGGTGCAAGACGCTAGTTGTTCCAATTGCGGCTTGGTCTTTAAAACACTATAATCGCGCGCCTTTTTTACTTGCTAGCAGAGCTGACTCCATGCGCCAGTTCATTCGTGAATGGGTTCTATGTCGATAAGTTGCATGTTGATTATTAGTACATGTTGCTGCTGTTGGTATTTCAAATTTTATAACTTGTGGAGATATTTTTAATGGGTACTGAACGCACGCTTTCTATTATTAAGCCTGACGCTGTAGCGAAAAATGTTATTGGTGAGATTTATTCCCGCTTTGAAAAAGCTGGATTAAAAATAGTTGCGGCCAAAATGTTGCATATGGATGATGCTAAAGCGGGTGGTTTTTATGCTGAGCATGAAGGTCGGCCGTTTTATAACGATTTAGTTGAGTTTATGACCTCGGGTCCGGTTATGGTTCAGGTGCTAGAGGGTGAGTCGGCTGTCTCTAAAAATCGTGCAATTATGGGCGCTACCAATCCTCAGGAAGCCGAGGCAGGGACTATTCGCGCCGACTTCGCTAGTTCCATCGATGCTAACGCTGTGCACGGTTCAGATGCTTCAGAGTCGGCCGCGCGTGAAATCGCATATTTTTTCAGCGATGACGAAGTATGCTCCGCCTAAGTCAGTAATGTCTGTTGTGGCAAGTAGTTAAACTTAATTGATAGCGGGTCTAGCGATTACTGTGCAGGACAAAGTGCAAGATACAGTGCAAGAGGTAATGCAAACCAAGGTCAACCTGTTAGGGTTAACCGAAGTCGGCCTGAGTGACTATATGGTGTCGTTAGGTGAAAAGCCTTTTAGAGCCAAGCAAATCATGAAGTGGATTCACCACATGGGTGTGAGTGATTTCAATAGCATGACTGATTTGAGTAAAGGGCTGCGAAAAACACTGTCTGAACAGGCGCAAATTAGTGCCCCAGAGGTCGTTAGCCAGTTAGATTCTGTTGACGGAACTCGAAAGTGGTTGTTGCGTGTTGGCGGTGGTAGTTGTATTGAGACGGTTTACATCCCTGAACCTGGGCGCGGTACTTTGTGTGTGAGTTCGCAGGTAGGTTGCTCGCTTGACTGCAGTTTTTGTGCAACCGGCAAGCAAGGCTTTATGCGTGATTTGAGTGCGGCTGAAATTATTGCTCAGCTTTGGCTGGCTGTAGGGTCTTTTAACGGCTTTGATCCTGCTCGAAAATATGCTGATGGCGAAATTGGTCGTATCACTAATGTGGTGATGATGGGCATGGGTGAGCCGTTATTGAATTTTGATAGCGTAGTGGCCGCCATGAATTTGATGATGGATGATCGAGCTTATGGATTATCAAAGCGTAGAGTAACGTTAAGTACGTCGGGTGTGGTGCCTATGCTCGATCGACTTGGAGAGGTCAGTGATTGTTCGCTGGCAATTTCCTTGCATGCGCCGAATGACAAGTTACGCAGTGAGCTTGTGCCAATTAATAAAAAGTACCCTATAGCTATGCTGTTAGATTCCGCGCAGCGATACATCAATGGCTTGAGCGATAATAAGCGCGTGATAACCATTGAGTACACATTGATAGATCAAGTGAACGATTCGCTTGAGTTGGCAGAGCAGTTGGTTGAGCTTCTGAGAGATGTACCTTGCAAAATTAATTTAATACCGTTTAACCCCTTTGACCTGTCTGACTATAAGCGACCCAGTAATAATCGAGTTAAGGCATTTCAGCGTGTTTTAAATGAAGCAGGCTTTATAGCCCCGATCAGAACGACCCGCGGTGACGATATTGACGCAGCCTGCGGTCAGTTGGCTGGTGCGGTACTTGATCGAACTAATCGCAGCGCTCGTTATCGGTTGAAAAGTCGCACCGCTTTAAATGGAAGCGATGTTGAGGCTTTAGTCGTTGATGGGCCAAAAAGTGAGGCAGATTCTGATAACATTCTAGCCAGAGGCTAGTAGTGAGGCCGTTGAGGTTGTATCGGTCTGACTGAAGATCTTTGCAAAACATGAGCGGCCATTGATAAGCAATAAAACGATCAAAATTTGGGCAGAAATAGACCGCATGATTAAATCACGACTTTTCTTTATTGTCGCCGTGCTGCTGGTTATCATGGCCACCGGATGCGTAACGACCGAAAAAGGCGGATTTGAAAAAGCGAAGACCGTTGACGCCGCGGTTTCTATTCGAGTGAATGCCGCTAAACAGTATTTGCAAAAACGAGACTTTGAGTCGGCCAAGCGGCATTTAAAAATTGCTTTGGAGCTGGATCCGGATTCCCCTAGCGTACACGACGCGCTGGCGTTGACTTTTCACGCTAGCGGCGAGCTTGATCTGGCTGAAATACATTACCGTAAAGCCGTGCATTTGAGTGACGGGCAGTCACGATTTAGGGTGAATTACGCAAATTACCTGTTTCAGCAGGGCGAATTCGAGCAGGCTGAGCGCCAGCTGCTTGTAGTCGCTGATGATTCTTTGTACGAAAAGCGAGAGTCGGCACTTTTATTGCTTGGACGTACACAGCAGCAGTTGCTCCAGCTCGCAAATGCTAAAGAATCTTTTGAACGGGCTCTCGTTTTGAACCCATCGAATAGGCGAGTTTTGCGGGAGCTAGCTATCCTTAGTTATGATGCAAGGGAGTACACAGAGGCGTGGTACTACTTGCAGCAGTATCGAAAGTACACGTCAAAACCTAGCGCCGAGATGCTTTTGCTGGGTGTTGAGTTGGCTGGCCAGCGGAATGATGCAGATGCTAGATCGAGTTTTGTGTTGGCATTAAAAAATATTTATCCTGAGTCGCGCGAGTATAAGAGTTACTTGCGAGACACCGAGCGCAAACAAAGCGCCGAATAGAAATGTAAATCGGCTTGGTCACTTAATAATTAAGGCCGAGCGGTTTAAAAAGTAAAATGCGATGAATGATTTAACTATTACAGAGCCCTCTTTACATCTGAGTGCCGATGAAAAAGAAGCTTCCCAAGCTGCGGCTATGCATGCGGCTCAAGGGTCTCTGTTTGCCGAAACTTCCTATTATGAGGAGTTATTGGGCGGTGAGGTGCTGGTAAGTGAGCATGTAGATACGGCTGAGCTTACGGATCTTACAGTAACGAGCGGCGCTCAGACCGCAGCCATCAGCGGTTTTGGCGCATTGCTACGTGCATCCCGCATAGCTAAATCGTTGAGCATCGCTGATGTTAGTTGTGCTACCCATATTGCTCAGGCACATATAGAAGCGCTTGAGTCGAACCATTGTGTTGCACTCCCGATAACTTTTGTTAAAGGTTATGCTAAAGGCTACGCACGATTCTTAGGCATGGAGCCTGAGCTACTAACAAAATATCTTAGCTCGATGGACGAGCCGGTAAAGCCAGTTGCCGTTGCGGCTCCTACCGAAAAGGGCTTTTTTGGACGGCATTTAGTAGGTTTCGTCTCAGGTTCCAGTTGGTCGAACGGGTTGCTCGGTTCTCCACTGGGTTTGCTGCGCGGGGCTACTACCACCGCTCTGCCTTTGTTGTGTTTGTGTGTGTTGGCATTTGCCTACCACTCAATTGACAATGAGTTCACCAAAGCCGGCGGCGTTGGAGCCAGTAGCCACGGTCTAGGGCAGGCCCCTGATCAACTTGGTGTATTAGCGCACGAGGCGGTTTCGACGCAGGCATCTATAAGCGCCAATTATACAATTAGCCAGTCACTCGTTATGGCGCCAAGTTTGGGCGCTGTGCGCGATGTCAGTGCAGCAAGCGATGTCGCCCCACAAGATTTCCCTCGGTTTGAGCCGTCATCGGTTGCTAATCTTGCTTTTAATCCGGCAGGTAATCTGGCATCGCCAAGTATGGTATTGGCTGACAGCTCGCAGCAAACACCAGAATCGCCTCAACCATTGGTGCCTGCCACGCAAGCGCTTGTGCATATAGCGGGTTCGCAATCCCCAACGGCCATTGCGAATAATGTCGGATTGTTGGCGTTCGAGACGCGCGCGGGTCGTTTGATGGTGCCCAATTCGAATATACAGGGCCTGCATGAGCCAGTAGGCCCAGGCGCTGTCGAGATGATTGCGCAGCTCCATATGCAAGATAGGCTGGTCATTGAGGTGTATGAAGATAGCTGGGTCGACGTGAGAGATGGGGCGGGTATCCGTTTATATCGAAACCTTGCTCGAGCTGGGCGTAGGATCGACGTCAGTGGGCAACTGCCATTTTCATTGCATTTGGGCAATGCGCCTGGTCTTGAACTTCAGCTCAATGGTGAGCCAATCGCTATTAAACGGTTCCGATCCGACAATAGTGCACGTTTAACACTGGCCAGTAACTAACTAATAACTATACAATCGCTCGCGCTGGATTGTCATCGCTGCCTCGTGATTGCCCAGCCGTTATTTGCTGGTCGTTTTGTTGCCATTTTTTATCAATTCTTCCAACGGTTAATCTAACTGCAGGGCGTAAGCTCTGTTGAAAACTCTCGGTTTCACATTTATGCCCTTGAAAAAAATTAAAGCTATTCGCGGCATGCACGATATTACGCCCGACAAGTCTGGGCATTGGGCGCGCCTAGAAAAAGCGGTTGCAGCCGTTTTTGCGACCTATGCTTACCGTGAAATTCGGATGCCGATTGTCGAGAATACGGGGTTGTTTCACCGTTCGATTGGCGAAGTGACCGATATCGTTGAAAAAGAAATGTATACCTTTGCTGATCGCAATGGTGAATCGATTGCACTGCGACCTGAGGGTACCGCTGGCTGTGTGCGAGCATGTATTGAGCATAGCTTGCTCGATACACCACAAAAGCTTTGGTACAACGGTCCTATGTTTCGTTATGAGAGACCGCAAAAAGGGCGGCAGCGGCAGTTTCATCAAATTGGTGCCGAAGCATTCGGTTATACCGGTGCTGAGGTCGAAGCTGAAATATTGTTACTCAATGCCAAACTTTGGCGCGTTTTGGGGCTTGAGAAAAGTATTTCATTACAGATTAATAATATTGGTTCTAGTGAGGCACGTGCGGCGTATCGGCAGGCACTCGTTGATTATTTAAATCAGTACCGCAGTGATCTTGATGCCGATAGTCAGCGCCGCCTAGAGACGAATCCGCTGCGCATACTCGATAGTAAAGATGCAGCAACGCAGCAATTGTTAGAAGGTGCACCAGCGTTATCGGCATTCGTAAGTCAGGAGTCAAAAGAACACTTTGCTCGACTCAATGAATTGCTTGCCGCCGGTGGTGTCGAAGCCTTGCACAACCCTCGATTGGTGCGGGGTTTAGATTATTACAATGACACTGTGTTTGAATGGGTAAGCGATGAGCTTGGTGCTCAGGGTACTGTGTGTGGCGGTGGCCGTTATGATGGCTTGGTTGAGCAGTTGGGCGGTAAGCCAACCCCTGCGGTAGGCTTTGCTATGGGTATAGAGCGTCTTTATTTGCTGCTTGAGGCCCATGATTTTGCGGCTTTGCCTGGCAGCGATGCGCCGGGCGCTTATGTCATTGTCGCCGATCCTGCTTATCAGGCTTTTGCTTTTGAGGTGACTGAAAGTTTGCGCAGTGCGCTGCCTGAATTTGCTATTATGCAGCACTTAGCGGCAGGTAGTATAAAAAGCCAATTTAAAAAAGCTGATAAAAGCGGAGCTAAGTTCGCATTAGTGATCGCCGAAAATGAGGTGGCAGAACAAACGGTGACTATTAAAAATTTGCACACAGGTGAGCAAAGCATTGTCTCTGTGAGCAAAGATACCACTGAGTTGGCTGCGGCATTAAAGTAGTGATTGGGCTCCGCAACGGGCCTACAGCGCTGGAGTTCATAGCTCTCAGCGTTTAAATAAAATACGAGAGCTTAATTGCAATCGAAAAACTATTGGAGACAGGCATTGGACTCATATAGAACTGAAGACGAACAAATTCAGGCCATTAAAAACTGGTGGAAAGAGAACGGCGTTTCAACCGTATTGACATTGTGTGTCGCGTTGGCTGCTGTATTTGGTTGGCGTGGATGGCAAGATCAGCAGCAGCAAAAGCTTGATGCTGCTGCGGTTACCTATCAATCGATGTTAGAGGCCTTTGCTCAGGCTGATGCGGCGCCTGATGACATTAAAATTGCTAGCGCGCTCTACTTAGCTGATACGATAAAAACCGATTTTTCTAATAGTGGCTATGCCTATTTTGCGGCGCTGCTCAAAGCTAAGCAAGCGATTGCCGATGAGGATTTTAGTGCTGCAGAAACAGAGCTGCGCTGGGTTATAGACAATGCTCCGTCGGGTGAGTTAACTACCATTGCGCAGCTGCGTTTAGCGCGTGTTTTAGTGGCTACTGAAAATCCAGAGGCTGCCTTAGCCTTGCTAAACCTAGCTACTGTTGAAGACAATGACAGCGATCCTCTGGCGGCTTTCGTGCCGCAAAAAGCTGAGCTTGCCGGCGATATTTATATGTCGTTAGACGAGCACCAGCAGGCGCATGAGATGTATCTGTTAGCGCAATCGAGTGCTGAGAAAGCCGGTATTGCCATGGCTCCGCTACTCGTAGCCAAAATGGGTTACGCAAAAAGTTATTTGTGATCAATGTGCACGCTGGCGTGAGTTTGAGTCGCTAAGCCACGTTCTTTTTTTTCGCATCTTGCCAAGCTATATATAATCGTATCGTTTGACTGCTCACTCACCGAATGAATTGTTACCGATGACACATATCATGCGCACTGCGCTTTATTCTGTTTTTATAGGCTTACTTATCACGGCAGCTGGTTGTGGTTCAACGCCACAAGAACTCGAGGATGCGGGCAAGCCTTTGCCCTTAGACTCGTTTACCAAACGGGTAAGCTTTGACAAGCAGTGGGATCGCAATGTTGGCGCCGGCCAAGGCAAGCTTTATAGTCGGTTAACATTGGCTGCTATGCCTGAGGGTATTTGTGCGGCCAGCGTTAATGGTCGCGCGGCATGTTATGACAGCCAGGGCGATAAAATATGGTCTCGCAAGCTCGGCGCAGATATCTCTGCTGGCGCCGGAGCAGGAGCGGGTCAGGTGTACGTTGCAACAACCGATGGTGCCGTTATTGGGCTTAATAGCGACGATGGTGCCGAGCTTTGGCGCAGTGAGCTATTGAGTGAGATCTTGGCAGCTCCGCAAGGGGCGGGGGATCGACTGGTCGTGCAAACGGCTGAAGGGCGAATGGTTGGGCTGGACAGTCGCAGTGGCTCTAAAGTCTGGGAGTACAAAAACGATGAGCCCCTGCTTACATTGCGCGGGACGGCCACCCCAGTTATCGAAGATGGTGTTGTTTATACGGGTTTTGCTTCAGGCAAAGTGGTTGCTTTAGACCTCGCCACTGGCTCATTAATTTGGGATCAAGCGGCAGCAATTGCCAGCGGCACCGCAGAAATTGAGCGTCTAGTCGATGTTGATGCCTCGCCTAAATTAACCAGCGATGCAGTTTATGCAGCTAGTTTTAATGGTAATTTATTCGCCTTCGCCAAGCGTAATGGCTCGCCACTATGGCGCTTCGAGACATCTACCTATCGCGAGGTTGATGAGGGCTTTGGCCATGTGTATCTAGTGGATGAGGAAAGCCGTATATATTCTATTAATTCACGCGATGGCGAGCAGCGCTGGGAACAGTCGGCGTTATTGAATCGCGAGTTGAGTGCGCCGGTGGTTTTTGCAGGTTATCTGCTCGTTGCAGATAACAAGGGCTACTTGTATGCCTTGTCTCAAGTTGATGGTAGTCTGGTAGGGCGTAAACGGGTGGATGGCGCTGGAGTGCGAGTGCCAATGCGCGTCGCCGATGACCAGCTTTATATCTATAGCAATGACGGTAAGTTGGCCGCCTATACTCTGCAGGTCCGTTAGTTAGCACTGTCAGGAGCTGCGCACCCTTATATTCAGCTTGCGTTGTTGTTCGCACTTTTTCTGGGCACTGTGCCCGAACGTTTATTCGATAAGACTCACTAGTCTTCACAAGGTTTAAATCTCTTTTCTATGCTTCCGGTAATTGCTCTAGTCGGCCGACCCAATGTCGGCAAATCGACACTTTTTAATCGACTCACACGCAGTCGTGATGCGCTAGTGGCTGACTACCCAGGATTGACGCGTGATCGCAAGTACGGTGAAGCCAGCATGGACGATCACCGTTTTATCGTGGTTGATACAGGTGGCTTGAGTGGCCTTGAAGACGGCATTGATGAGGTTATGGCGCAGCAGGCGTTAGCGGCTATCGAAGAGGCCGACGAAGTCTTACTGTTGGTTGATGCTCGGGCCGGATTGATGCCTGCTGATGAGGCTATTGTTAACCAAATTCGTCGTTATGGTAAGCCATTTCGCCTGGTCGCCAATAAAATTGATGGTGTTGATGAAAGTGTTGCCAATGAATTTTATAAGTTGGGCGTTGATCGTATATTTCCGGTTACAGCAACACATGGTAGAGGCGTTAGGCAATTACTTGAGGAGTTACTGGCCAACTATCCTACACATGCTGAGCTAGAAAAAAAGCGTTACTACAAAGGGACGCGTATTGCTGTTGTCGGGCGCCCCAATGTGGGTAAATCTACACTCGTTAATCGAATGCTGGGAGAAGACCGCGTTGTTGTATTTGATCATCCTGGTACAACGCGCGACAGTATTTATATAGAGTATGAGCGTGAAAATAAACAGGGCACGAAAAACGACTACACATTAATAGACACCGCGGGGGTGCGTCGTCGTAAGAACGTTGAGGAGGCCGTCGAGAAGTTCTCAATATTAAAGACTTTACAAGCCATAGGCGATGCACATGTGACGGTCTTGCTTATCGATGCTCGCGAAGGCTTGGTCGATCAAGACTTGCACTTGCTCTCTCATATTATTGATGCGGGCAGAGCTGTAGTTATTGTCGTTAATAAATGGGATGGCCTTGCCCAAGAGCACAAAATAAAAATAAAGTCAGAGCTCGATAGGCGCCTTGCCTTTAATGACTTTGCTGAAGTGCGTTTTATTTCAGCGCTCCATGGCACCGGTGTTGGAGAGCTTTATCAGTCGGTAGATATTGCTTACGCAGCGGCCACACAAAAATTACCCACTAATGAGCTGACTAGAGTGCTTGAAAAAGCATTATTTGATCATCCGCCGCCCATGGTTAGTGGGCGGCGTATGAAATTACGTTATGCGCATGCTGGCGGGCAAAATCCGCCACTTATTATTGTTCACGGTAATCAATCGTCGGGTGTGCCTAAGCATTACACGCGTTATTTGGAAAAAACTTTTCGTAAAGCGTTTAAATTATTTGGTACGCCAGTGAGAGTAGAGTATCGAACTTCGGAAAACCCTTATGCGGGAAGAAAGAATAAGCTTACTCCTCGCCAGGCCAGCAAACGCAAGCACCTGATGGGGCAGAGTAAAAAGCAAAAGCATTCAAACAATAAAGCGGGTAAATAATTGTGCTGATTTGTAATGATAAATTAATTATTCTTTTCGGCCACAGTTAACATTGGTTATCAACAGCTATGTCTAATACGAAACAGGCACGGGTTCTTACTGGAATCACCACCACGGGTACGCCACACCTAGGTAACTATGTAGGCGCCATCAAACCGGCCATTGCCGCAAGTGCAGGGGACGATGCCGACTCCTTTTTGTTTTTAGCGGATTATCATGCGCTCATTAAAAATCACGATCCACTGCAAATTCATCAGTCCAGCGTCGAGATTGCAGCTACTTGGCTGGCTTTGGGTCTCGATCCAGCCAAAGTGACATTCTATCGGCAGTCTGATGTGCCTGAGATTATGGAGTTATGCTGGGTGTTGAGCTGTTGGACGGCCAAAGGCTTAATGAATCGCGCGCATGCTTATAAGGCTGCGGTGCAGGCTAACGAAGCAGCTGGTGAAGATAATGACTTTGCAGTCACTATGGGTTTGTTTAGCTACCCTGTGCTGATGGCTGCCGATATTCTAATGTTTGGGGGGCAGCGTATTCCTGTGGGTCGCGATCAGATTCAGCATGTAGAGATGGCCCGAGATATTGCGCAACGATTTAATCATCATTACGGCGAGCATTTTGCGTTGCCCGAAGCTGTTGTTGCAGAAGACGTTGCCGTTTTGCAGGGCCTTGATGGGCGAAAAATGAGTAAAAGTTATAACAATACTATTCCTCTGTTTGACACTGAAAAGAAGCTGCGTAAATCAATTAATAAAATTAAGACCAATTTATTAGAGCCCGGTGAGCCTAAAGATCCTGAAACATCCACGGTTTTTCAAATCTGGCAGGCATTTTCATCTAAGCAGCAGGCGCAGTCGATGAGAGAAGAATTTGCTAATGGCATTGCCTGGGGTGAGGCGAAAAAACAGCTGTTCGAGCTGGTGAATGTCGAATTAACTGAGCCTAGAACGCGTTATATTGAGCTGCTGGCCGACCGAAGTTCTTTAGAGAAAACCTTGCAAGAGGGCGCTGAAAAAGCCCGCGAAGTGAGTAGGCCTTTGCTGCAGAAAGTAAAGGCTTCAATTGGCTTGCGCCCCATGACGAGCTAATTGTTCACACCATAGCGTCGCAGTTAGACATTGCTTTTGTATTAGGTTCTCTTGCATGATCTGTGCGCGGTAATGATTCTTAATGGGTAGGCGGGATCGATATGACGCAGCGGTCATCTTCTATTGAGAGACCCGATTTAATTGCGTATATAAAAATAAAAATAACCGAGTTAGAGGCCGAGTGGGTTGGTACCGATAGGGCCAGTCAACCTGTTGAGCTTGATCAACAAAGCGTTGGGCGAGTTTCACGTATCGATGCTATTCAGCAGCAACAAATGGCTCGGGCAAGAAGTATGCAGCTAAAGGCGCAGTTACAAGCGCTTCAAACGGCATTAGGCAGGCTTGATGCCGCAGATAGTGAGTTTGGGTATTGTAGTGATTGTGGCCTTCCAATTCCCTTAGAGCGCTTAAAAATCAATCCCATAGCGTCTAGCTGTGTCGATTGTGCCAAGTAGCAACGGGGAGCTGAATTAGTCTCGCCGCAAGCGGTCAGATATTGCGATAGGGGTGGGGAAGTTAAAAATAACAATGTAGGTTGATACCAAAAACGTCAAAATTGCGGTGGCTTGAATTAAATGTGACGCCTCTTTGCCAATGAGCAGTGTGCTGGTAGCAACATAAGCGATCAATAATGAAAACTCACTGTTTTGTCCTAGCCGGAATCCCACACTCCACGCCATTGCATTATGTGTGCGCATAGCCCCGAGCAAGCCGCGGAAAGCGAGTGGCTTTACAACAACCATCATTGCGGTAAGTAATATTGCAGGCACAGCAATTTCGCGAATCATAGCGAGATCGAATTGTGCGCCGAGTGAAAAGAAAAATAAGACTAAAAAGAAATCGCGCAATGGCTTGAGGTTGATAGCGATATATTGAGATATAGGGCTTGTGGCTAGCACGATGCCGGCGATGAAAGCGCCAATTTCAACTGATAAACCCAGCATCTGTGCGAGCTCTGCTAGGCCTAGGCACCAGCCTAAAGCGACTAAGAAAATGTATTCATGAAATCGGTCAAAACGCAGGATGAGTTTAAGCAAGACAAACTTAACAAATAGATAGGCTGCTACAGCTAGCATGGGCAAGCTAATCATGGCCATGAGCAACTTACTGTAATCAAATTCGCCTGATGTTCCACTAAATAAGATGATTAGTACGAAAATTGCAATGAGATCTTGGATCAGCAATAGACCAACGATTAATTCGCCAGTGTGTTTGTGATGCAGTACGGTGGTGGGCAATAATTTAATACTGATGATGGTGCTAGAAAACATCATCGCAATACCAATCACTATATTTTCAGTCAGCGAAAAGCCAAATCCGTAGCCAATAACAAAGCCAATAATAAAAAATAATGCAGAGCTACCCAGAGCAACAGCGGTAGCGGGCCGCGCCACTGCTTTTAACGATTGCGGTTGCATATCGAGGCCGAGCAAAAACAATAGAAATATGATTCCGATATGTCCAACATCTTCAAGTAGCGCAACGTCGGTAATGAGGCTGAAGCCGAAGGGGCCGATAATGGCACCTAAAACGATATAGGCGATAATCAGCGGTTGGCGTGTATATAGCGCGGCAGTTGCTAAAACTGCTGCGCCACTAAAAATAAGAAAAAACGAAAATGTTAGGGTTTCGCTTTCCATTCGTGCCTCTCTATTCTTTTGATACTCAAATGCAAAAGCGCTATACGTTGAAAATATTTAGCACAGGCGTCCGTGACACGATGAAAGTAAAGCTAGCAGCGGCAAGTATAAGCGGTGCAGCAGCTTTTAATCTATTAGGCTTCGCTAATGATAGTATTGATAGGCTTCTAATAGCTTGATCGGTTAGCTGCTGCGTGACTCAGGTTGTTTGACGTCGATAGCAGACTGATAGGTGATTGAAAAGTCATTTAACCCGTTCAGTGCGTCATCAACATTACGATCGCTGCGAATGGCAAAGCTATTAAAGCCGCAGCGCTGATAAAAAAATAATTGGTCTTGCAAAACGTCACCAATTGCTCGCAGCTCACCAGTGTAGCCATAGTACTCGCGCAGTTGGCGCGCATAAGAATAGCCTCGGCCATCAGAAAAAACTGGAAAATTAACGGCTATAAGGGGCAGCGTGTTGCAGTCAATCAGTACGCTGTGTGGCACTGATGCTTGTTCGCTTTCATCCTGAGTAGAGGGGTTAACTGCCGCTGAAGTAAACGCTGTGGCGGGTTCTTCGTGGCTGTCTAGCCAGAGCCCGACATTGGCTTTGCCGCGCAACGCATCTTGATTTGTGAGCCATAAACGAGCGGGTAAAATAACTAACTCACCGGCCGCAATGGCTTGCAAGGGTAGTTCAGAATCTTGTTCTACTAACGTCCACTCGTTGTCGACTATTTCGCAGCCCTTAATCAGCTTTGACATATACTCTCTCCTTAAAAGGTCCAAGGCCGACGCGCTGGTAGGTGTCAACAAACATTTCCTCGGGTTGGCGAACTTCTATGTAGGTATCAAGAATTTTTTCGATGACATCGGGGATTTCTTCTTGTGAAAACGAGGGCCCGAGGATTTTTCCTATGGCTGCTGCACGCCCCATATTTCCGCCCAGAGATATTTGATAAAACTCACGGCCTTTTTTATCAACGCCTAGTATGCCGATGTGCCCAACATGGTGGTGCCCGCAGGCATTCATACACCCTGAAATATTTAAGTCGATGGGGCCCAAATCGTAAAGATAATCAATGTCATCAAACTTGCGTTGTATGGCTTCGGCCACTGGAATTGATTTAGCGTTGGCCAGCGCGCAATAGTCACCACCGGGGCAGCAGATAGGGTCTGATAAATAGCCAAGGTTTGGTGTGGCTAAGCCCAGAGCATCAATGGCACGCCATAAAGACCATAGGTCAGTTTTACACACGTCAGCCAATACAATATTTTGATGATGCGTGTTACGCAGCTGCCCATTGGAGTATTGGTCAGCTAGGTCGGCGATGGCATCCATTTGCACATCGGTAATGTCTCCAGGTGCAATGCCGGTTGGTTTGAGGGCTAAATTGACAATGGCATAGCCAGCTTGCTTATGGGCAAGCGTGTTTTTGTCTAGCCACCGTGCAAACTCGGGTGACTCTAGCCGCTGAGAGGCGAGCTCACGATTCATTGATGAGTCATCATGCTGAGGATAATCAATCGGCTGGAAGTGGTTTTTCACTTTTTCAACGGCTGCGCTGGATAAAGTATTACTGCCGCCTCGTATATGGGCCCACTCTTGCTCAACTTTTTCGCGAAAGGCGTCTACCCCCATTGCTTTGACCAATATTTTTATGCGCGCTTTGTATTTGTTATCTCGGCGACCATGCATATTGTAAACGCGCAAAATGGCTTCAAGGTAGGTTAATAAATGCTGCCAAGGCAGCTCAGAATGAATGAGCTGCGCTATAACGGGTGTGCGGCCCAAGCCCCCGCCAACATATACTTTAAATTGAGTTTGGCCTTTATCATCATGCGTCAGTTCAACGCCGATATCATGAAACTGAAACGCGGCTCGGTCATCGACCGTTGCACACATGGCGATTTTGAACTTGCGTGGTAGTAGCGCAAATTCGGGATGGAATGTTGACCACTGGCGCAAGAGTTCGCACCAGGGGCGAGGGTCTTCTACTTCATCAGCCGCGACGCCCGCATATTGGTCGGTGGTTATGTTGCGTATGCAGTTACCACTGGTTTGTATTGCATGCATGTCAACATCAGCTAAGTCAGCAAGAATGTCGGGCACATCTTCAAGGCGTGGCCAATTGAATTGGAAGTTTTGTCGAGTGGATACATGCGTATAGCCTTTATCATAGTGGCGGGCTATATAAGCAAGTTGGCGCATTTGGGCGCTGTCGTACAAACCATAGGGTACTGCTACACGTAACATAGGAGCTAGGCGTTGGATGTATAAGCCGTTTTGTAAGCGCAGAGGGAGAAATTCACTGTCGCTGAGTTCGCCCGCTAAATA
>CAJQKT010000030.1 GCA_905478995.1 uncultured Pseudomonadales bacterium
CCCATACCATCTATCAACTCCAGCTTAGCGTCACGAACATGGCGAGCCGTATCGATACCGCCCGCTACGTTGACTAAAACATCTTCTTTGCCGTGAATAACCAGCGTAGGCCGCGTAATGGTTCGCAATGCCTCAACACGGCTACCACAATGAATAATGGCCGCAATATGACGCAAACCACCCGTCGGATAATAATTTCGCCGATAACTGTTTAATATTTTTTCTGTCATTTCCTCCTCACTCGGAGGGTATGCGGGACTACTAATAAGGCGTAGCACTTGCATCTTATTAGCCAAAACCGCTTGCTCAGAATTGTTAGACTTCCGCAACATCGCCGCGGTTATATGGCGCTTAGCTGCTGGTATTTTTTTATCACCGCTGGTCGACATAATGGAGGTAAACGTGTGAACGCGACTTGCTGAATGGGCTGTAACTAACTGGCCAATCATCCCTCCCATGGACACCCCAACAATATGCGCTTTATCTATTTCAAGTGCATCTAACAATCCGACTGAGTCGTCTGCCATGTCTTTTAGCGAGTACGGAACCTTTACAGTCATTCTTAACTTAGACTGGATGATCAACTTAGCAATGTTGGGCGGCTTGGCACTTTCTATTTTTTCTGACAAACCAATATCACGATTATCATAGCGAATAACCCAATAGCCCTGCGCCGCCAACTGCTCACAGAATGCCTCAGGCCAGGCAATCATTTGCGTGGCCAAACCCATAATAAGCAACATTGCGGGGTTAGTAGAGTCCCCAAACTCGTCGTAGGCTAAGCGCACGCCGTTGGCGATTACATACTTTTCTTGCATAGACAGAAACCACCTAAAAAAATGGATTAATCAAAAAATAAGATAGCCATTTCGAGTTAATGATAAACAATAGAGGGCCACTACTCACGCGACTACAACGCCTCTAAAACTGTGCGGGGCGTTAATATTTGCGGCAAAATATGTGGCTCTTGGCTCGGTTTATAAACGACATAGAGCGGCACACCATTACGAGAAAATGATTCCAAGTACTGTGTGATTTGCGGATCGCTATTAGTCCAATCTCCTTTTAAATACACTATATCGCGCTCATCGAAAGCCTGTAAAACCGATGCGGTTTTTAATGCAACTCGCTCGTTGACCTTACAAGTAATGCACCAGTCGGCCGTCATATTGACAAACACGGTTTGCTCGCCGGCTAAAGCCTCAGCCAAACGCTCAGGAGAATAGCTATTGGCCATACCGGAGTTGGTATGCTGAACGTTTTGTGCGCCCGCTCCCGTCGCCGGTTGAAACGCTTTACCCAACGACAAGCCCATCACTAAAAGTAGTAGAGCAAGCCCCGCGCTTAGACACGACAGTAGCCGCCCCAACGTTGCGCGCACACTGTACAAGGTCACACGCCACAGCCAAACCGCCAACGCCAGCATAACCAAACCCGCCAACAGCAACGCCGTTGCATCACTACCGGCTTGCTTAGAAAAGACCCACAGCAACCACACCACAGTTAGATAAATAGGAAAAGCCAAAATCTCTTTTAACCTGACCATCCAGTTTCCCGGCGCCGGCAAAGCATTAGCAAACGCAGGAATATAAGCAATTAATAAAAACGGCAGCGCCAAACCCAGGCCCATCATGGCAAACGTTAGTAGTGCAATGGCAAGAGGCTGACTCAATGCAAAGCCCATGGCTGTACCCATAAAAGGCGCCGTACATGGCGTGGCAACTACGGTGGCCAATACTCCCGTAAAAAACGAACTGTGCCAATTGGTCCGATTCTCACCCGTAGCCGACTCTAACCGCTCTTGACCCACATTTTGTAGCGAGCTACCCAGCCCTATAACCCCCGACAGTGACAAACCCAGCACGAATAGCACATAAACGAGCGCCGCAATAAACCCAGGTGATTGCAGCTGAAAGCCCCAGCCAATTTGCTCACCCAGCGACCGCAACGACATAAGTACAATGGCCACTAACAAAAAGCTGCTGATAACTCCGGCGGTATAAGCTAAACCGTGATGGTGCCGCTGACGCGGCGAATGGTTGCCATGCTCAACAAGACTAATCACCTTTAAAGACAGCACAGGAAAAACACACGGCATAGCATTGAGGATTAAGCCCCCTAGCAAGGCCAGCAAGAGCACGTAAAGCAAATTTTGTGGTGCATTAGATGTGCTGCCCAACCCAGACTTGTCGAATGTAAGACTGGTAGATGCTTGCGCCTGACTCATCGAAACAAGTTTTGGCGTATGTTCAGCCAACACTTCGTAGGCCTGTAATCCACCCTCGTCGGCCGCTGTAACCACCAGCATAGAAGCAAAGTGAGGGGCGGATTCAAAATAAGGATCCTTAGGCGCAGTAACTACCAAAACATCGTCAATGATTTCTACGCGCGGCGGCAATTGATTAGAGACCAAGCCTTTATTGGCAAAAAACACCGCGGGCTGACGATTCAGTACGGGAATGTTTTGCAACGGCAGCTGCACCTCTACCTGCTGATTCGTGCTGAACACAGCCGGCGCGCCATCCAGTTGCTTGGGCAATGCCATACGGGCGAGGGCAAAGTCATCGCGCAAGCTTTCGTTCACAATATTGGGCTGGCTGGCGGATTCGGCTACTGGCAAGGCCAACTCAAAATCGCCCTCACCAGGAATACACACCTCCTCGCATACCAACCACTTGGCATGGGCACGCAGACGCACCAAGCCATCAGGGCTCTGCTGGGCTAATTGGTTTAGCTGCGCTTGCCCAGGAATAGCTACGGGTATTAATAGCCACGTATCTGCGTGGTGACCAAAACTGGTTAAACCGGCATAATCAATTCTTTGTGGAATAGGCCACTCTATTTCCCCGGCGCGAAACCCCTCAGGAAGCTGCCAATTGAGGCGCGCCTCTAAGCCTGTATCACCAGGGTTGCGCCAATAGGTATGCCAGCCT
>CAJQKT010000031.1 GCA_905478995.1 uncultured Pseudomonadales bacterium
GAATTCACAATCAGCTTAGGCAAGGTTAGTGTTCGCGATGGTAGTTGTTGGGTAAAATTGAAGGCTGAGTGGCTAGCCAAAATATGCTCTAATTAGATTGGATAGTATGTGCAATAACGGAGACAGTAACGATGTACAAAATGGTTTGGAGTTTTATAGCATTGTGCGGGCTTTCGTTGCATGTGGCTGCTAATGAGATTGAGTTATCAATAAGCGATGAGATTATTGATCTTAGGTTTGCGGTCAGTTACGAGCAAGATTTTAGTGGGACTTTTGCTTTGCTGCATGCCGATCATAATGATGTAAAAAGTGACCAAGTGAGTTATACCTTTGCTACTCGTGGAACCATTGACCGTGTTGATATAACGCTGGGTACTCGGCTCTTTCTTTTGGGTGTAGATAGTGATGATGGCTTTGGTGCTGCACTAGGTATTGGTGCAAACACGAATATTATGGGTAAGGTGTTCGTAACCGGCGAAGTATTTTACGCCCCTGAAATCATTACAGGCGGCGATTTTGATAGTACTCTCGATGCAGAGCTGCGCTTGTGTTACCAGCTTATTGAAAACGGCTTGTTGTATATCGGTTATCGTCAGTTTGAAGTCGACAGTAAGAAAAGCGGTAAACAAGATATTTACGAAGACCCATTTATCGGCATCAAATTTACATTTTAATTTGGGTTATCGGTTCCACAGGCGATGGCGAGGCGTATTAAATTGCGCCTATTGAGTGATACCCAAACCCTATGCCCTCCAAAGAAATCCCCTACATAGAAAAAGAGCTTAGCTGGCTCTCTTTTAATCAGCGCGTCCTGCAAGAGGCCGCCGATCAGTCGGTACCCATCATCGAGCGGGTGAGATTTCTTGGTATTTTTTCTAATAACTTAGACGAGTTTTTTCGCGTGCGCGTGGCCGATGTCAAGCGTCGTTTAATCATCACATCCGAAAGTGGGCAGGCTGCATCGTCCAAGCATTTGTTAACTAAAATTCAAAATAAGGTCTTACAGCTACAAGAGCAGTTTGATGAGATTTATCTTGATGTTATTAAAGGCTTGGCTAAGAGCCATATCTTTTTGATTAGCGAGCATCAATTAACTGAGGAACAGGGCGAATGGTTGCGCCAATATTTTAGAAATAAATTACTGCGCTATGTGGCCCCCATTATCATCAAGCCAGGCACTGATTTAACTAAAGTTTTAAAAGACGATCTGACCTACCTCATCACCCAAATGGTCACTAAAGATTCTACTCGTTACGCAGCTATTGAAGTGCCTACTGACGATACGCCGCGTTTTATCGAGCTGCCAAAGGAAAAGGGTAGCAGGCGAAAAAATCTAATCATGTTAGATAACATTATTCGTTTTTGTGCGGATGAGATTTTTCGGCCATTTTTTGACTACGATTATTGTCAGTCTTATTCAATGAAAATAACTTGTGATGCTGAATATGGTGTCACCGATGATATAGACCTATCTCGAGTTGAGCAGATGTCAGAGGGTTTGAAGCAGCGTCTAACTGCTGCTCCAGTTCGATTTGTTTATGATCGAGAGATGCCTGAGTCCATGGTCGGATTGTTAAAAGCTCGTTTAGGTATTACTGGTCTCGATTCAATTGTGCCGGGCGGCCGTTATCATAACTTCAGAGATTTTATTGACTTTCCGAATGTGGGGCGTGGCTATCTGGCCTATCCAAAAATTCCAGCCTTGGCCTCAAGTGCACTCGATTCTGGGCGAAATATATTTTCAGCTATTCGTCAAAAAGACGTTTTACTCTATTATCCTTACTTCAGATTTAAATACCTTACCGATTTTTTGCGCCAGGCGGCACTTGACCCGTTGGTAGAAGAAATAAAAATATCAATTTATCGGCTCGCAAAAAATAGCCGAGTTGTAAAGTCGCTTATTGATGCTGTTGAAAATGGCAAAAACGTTACTGTTTTTATTGAGCTGGCTGCACGCTTCGATGAGGAGGCAAACATAGAGTGGGCTAAGGTGTTAACTGATGCCAATGTCAAGGTTGAGTTTGGTATACCGTCACTTAAGGGTCATGCAAAAATAATTAGCGTTAAGCGGCGTGAAGAAGGGGAAATTATTCATTATGCCCATGTCGGCACGGGCAACTTCAATGAGAAAACAGCAAAGATATATACCGACTTTGCTTTATTTACTTGCCAAAAAAAAATCGCCGACGAAGTTTTGAAGGTTTTTGATTTCATGGTGCGCGGCTATAGAGACTATCAATTTGAGCATTTAATGGTGTCGCCAAAAAATGCACGTGAAACTATTGTGGCGCTAATTGATAACGAAATAAATGCAGCATCGCTGGGTAAAAAATCATTCATTCAAATAAAGCTAAATAATATCGTTGACTACAACATTATAAAAAAATTGTATGAGGCGAGTAACGCGGGTGTAAAAATTCAAATTATTGTACGTGGCATTTGTTCGTTGGTGCCTGGCTTGAGCGGGTTTAGTGAGAATATCTCAGTAATCTCAGTGGTTGATCGTTTTCTTGAGCATCCTCGGGCGTTTATTTTTTATAATGGTGGCCAAGAGCGCGTCTACATTTCTTCTGCTGATTGGATGTCTCGAAATCTCGATCGGCGTGTTGAAGTGGGCTGCCCTATTTATGACGAAAGCTTAAAAACAAAAATAATAGCTATTTTTAACTTACAATGGTCTGATACTACCAAGGCTCGACTAATAGACCAGGAGCAAGCGAATCAATATAGGTTGCGTGGTAATAAAAAGAAAATTCGCTCGCAGGTTAAAATTTATGAGTATTTGAAAGCTATGGAAAGGCGCGAGCGTATGGCCCTCACTAAGAAGCAAGACCTATGATGTTGCCTGATAATAAAATTTTGGCGGCGGTAGATATTGGATCAAATAGCATCCATATTGTTATTGCGCGCGTTGTGAAGGGTTCTTTGCAGATTATTAACAGCCATCGCGAGCGAACTCAGCTTGCTTTGGGTTTGGGCGAAGAGCTTCTATTAACCAATGCTGCTATGCAGCGTGGTTGGGAATGTTTGCAGCGTATGGCCAAATTGTTGAGCGATGCTCAGCCTGATCAGGTGCGAGCGGTGGCGACCTATGCCTTGCGCGCGGCGCATAATCGAGACGTTTTTTTAGAGCAAGCAGAGGCATTGCTGGGCTATTCAATTGAAGTCATTGCCGGCCGCGAAGAGGCCCGACTTATTTTTCAAGCGATTGCTCATACAGAAAAAATAGAGCGTGAATCTCTAGTGTTTGATATAGGTGGTGGGAGCACCGAGTTGGCGGCAGGTGTGGGCTTTGATCCGCAATTTCGTGCCAGTTGTGCAATGGGCTGTGTTAACTACCGCGAGCAGTTTTTTAGTAAGGGTTTTACTCGTGAAGATTTCGCCCAGGCCAATCGCGCTGCGCTGCAGTCTTTAGAAGCTTATCTGCCTCAGTTAGGGCGCCGTGAGTGGCACAGTGTCTATGCCACCTCAGGTTCCGCCAAGGCGTTGGCGCAGGCAGCAATGCAGGATGAAGGCACTGATGCTTCGGTAAGCTTGCAGCAGCTATTGTCCTTGCGTGAGAAAATTATTGCTCATAATGGGGTTAGCTGGTTGGGCGAGTTAGGTATTAGCGATAGCCGCACTTTGTTAGTTCCGGGTGGTTTGGCAATTATGATTGCCTGTATGCAGTGCTTAACAATAGACCGCATCTATTACAGAGACGTTGCGTTACGTGAAGGGGTGCTCTACGAAATGCTCGAGCAAATGCGCCACCCCAATATTCGCGTGCGCACCCGAAAGAGTATGCAGTCGCGCTACTCTACGGACACCGCCCATGCTGAGCGTGTAACTGATACGGTGAGGGCCATTTTACAGCGAGTGCCTGCCGCTTGGTTGGGTAGCAAGGATGATGTGCATGAGATTTTGTATGAGGCCGCGCATTTACATGAGGTAGGGCTGCAAATCAGTGCTGGGGGTTTGCAAAAACATTCAGCCTATATTTTAGCAAGCAGCGATCTACCCGGTTATAACGAAGACCAGCAATTATTATTGGCGAGCTTGGTAGGTGCGCACCGGAAAAAAATTCGTTTAGATGATCTGCCTAAGCTGCGTATTATCGAGCCTCCAGCTTTGCTGCGACTTATTATTGTATTGCGCTTGGCTATCATTTTTAATATCACCCGATGGCCTATCGATTTGGCTTATGTTGAGCTGAGCGTCAAGCCCGATGGGCTGCATATCGTCGTTGATGAAAAGTTAATAGCAACCCAGCAATTGCTCGAGGCTGATTTACAGCGTGAGAGTGATCTGCTTGCAGCCGTTAACTTTAATTTAATTATTCGCTAGTCACTTTCCATTGAGCGCCCGTTTAACAGCGGTCTGGCGCTTGGCAATTTTTTAACGTTGATAGGCACTATGAATATACTGATTACTGGAGGCACTGGTCTCATTGGCCGCCGTTTTATTAATACGGTGAGCGGGCATCAATACACGGTATTAACTCGTTCGCCCGAGCAGGCAAAGAAAAATCTCCCCGCATCGGTTCGCCTAATCAGTAGCTTAAGTGAGTTGACCACGCTTGATATTTTCGATGCGGTTATTAATTTGGCTGGCGAGCCTATTATTGATAAGCGTTGGACCAAAAAGCAAAAGGCAGTGATCAGTAATAGTCGCTGGGATATTACTCGGCAGTTGGTCGATCTCTTTCGAGCGAGTAGTGAACCTCCGGCAGTATTTTTAAGTGGTTCAGCGATCGGTGTCTATGGCGATCAGGGGGATGTGATGGTTGATGAGACATTCTCTTCGCTGCCCGATGATTTTGCTGCGCAGTTGTGTGCACGTTGGGAGGCTATTGCGCAAGAAGCGGCTTCTTATACTCGTGTCGTTTTTCTGCGAACAGGTATTGTTTTAGATGCGCAAGCCGGTGCGCTAGCTAAAATGCTGCTGCCCTTTAAGTTGGGTTTAGGTGGGCCCGTGGCTAAGGGCGAGCAGTTCATGTCATGGATTCACATTGATGATATGGTGCGGGCAATTGAGTTTTTACTAGTGCAGTCGCAAGCTTATGGCGCGTATAACTTGGTCGCGCCAGAGCCTGTACGAAATCGTGACTTTACGCAAGCACTAGCAGCACACCTAAAAAGATGGGCGATATTGCCTGCACCTAAAAAGCTTTTACAGGCTTTGCTAGGCGAGTCATCGGCTTTACTGCTCGATAGTCAGCGAGTGGTTCCTAAAAGATTATTGGAGGAGGATTTTATTTTTAGCTTCGCCGAAATAAATTCCGCACTGAACGATTTGCTAAAGAAGTAATATTTTCCGCAGAGGTGACTACAGTTACCGTATGACCTTTTTTATTTTGGTGCGCTAGAAAATTCGAATGTAAAGCACCAGCCTTTTAATAGTGGGCAATTCTGCTAATCAGCCTTAGCATTTTAAGTTTGTCGTCGAATGACTAACCGATTAGGGCGTTACTGATTTGCTTTTTCTACAGCGTGATTTTTTAACGTTAGGCAACGCCTTATAATTTTTTAAAACAGGTAGCTTACAGTTGACTTAAGAGATGATATTGGTGAAGTGCAATTTTTTTCTGCTGGTAAGTTCTTAGAGGATGAGAAGTGAATTTTGATGTTGCAGACTTAGAGCCACAACAAAAATATCGTCTGCTCAATGGCGGTGTTACGCCAAGGCCTATTGCTTGGGTGAGTACGACCTCGAAGAATGGTGTAGACAATTTGGCGCCGTACTCATTTTTTACCGTGGCTAGCTGTAATCCGCCAGTGCTTTTGTATACGCAGGTCACCCAAAGAAATGGCATAGATAAAGATACCTTGCAAAACTTACGAGAGACTGGCGAGTGCGTGGTTAATATTGTTAATGCGGATATGTTAGAGAAAATGAATATGACTAGCGCAGCCCTTCAGCTCGATGAAAGTGAGTTTGAATTTGCCCAAGTAGAGCAGAGCAGTAGTTGCAAAGTGGCTCCCTTTTCTGTGAGGCAGGCGCCTATTCGTTATGAGTGTACGTTGCGAGAGATAATGCTGTTGAGTGAATTGCCTGCAGGTGGCACCGTTGTGCTGTTAGATGTGAAATCGATCTACGTTCAAGACGAGCTATATGACGATGGGCTGATCAATCAAAATTTGATTGATTCGGTAGGTCGTATGGGTGGCGATGCCTACAGCTTTACGTCAAGCCTCGAGGAGCTTAAGCGCCCTTGATCAGCTGGTGTAGTTGTGAATAACGATAGGCACTCCTGCGCCGCGATTTTTCTGTAAAGTTTAAATCCTTCGTCAATTGGTTGTTCGTCTTATTTTTATTCGTTTGTGCTGGATGGCGAGTCGCGGCCAGCAGTAGTTGCCTTATAGGTGTCCGCTTCGCTGTGCTAGGATTAGGCCGCTATTTTTTTTCGAGTAACCATACATCCCACTAATCCGCAAGCCATCAGGCTGAGTATGCCGGGCTCAGGGACGTTAGCCGTTACGCTTACTGAGTCTATAAAGTTGCCTACCGTGCCGGATTTAGGCTTCATTGAAGTGAATTGCAAGGTGGTTTTATCGCCTGTACCGACGAAAGTGTTTGAAAATAAACTCCAGCTACCTTTTACGTGATCCTTCTGTACCGTATTAAAAATCGTACTGTCCGCGGTAAAGAGTTCAAATCGAAATTTTTCTTTATTATTCTTGCGTGCGCGATAGGCAAAGCTAACCGTGTATTCTTGATTTTCTACAGTCTCAAATTCTTGAAAAATAGAAAAGGGGCCGCCACCGTTAGGGTGGGAATTAAGCTCACCATGCTGAACACCGCTGTGAGAAGCCACCCCATTAAAGCCTGACTTCCAAATTTCTATGTTGTCTCCTTTCCAGCTGTGGCCGTTTTCGGCAGCAAAGTAATTCCAGCGAGATGAGCATGAGCGCCCGCCGTTGTTTTGCTCGACTTCGGCGCAATTACTGATGTTGGGGGACTCAAAACCGCCGCCAATGATGAGGTTGGCTTGAGCGTTACCGGATATTGCTAATAAGGCGATAATTCCACTGATTAAGGGTCTGCTCATGTCTTACTCACTCTGTGCTCTTTGACTTTTAAATTGTATTTGGGGCGGCTCGATAATTGCTCAATACTAAAGCAATTTGTAGGCCATAATTTATACAGCGTTGTTTTAAATGGGTTGTTCTATGGTCGCGAAGTCACTCGGAGCAGCGGCTGTAAATTTTTTCGACGCCTGCCGTTAAGTATAGTTTTGAAGGGCCCAATGTTGTAAATTGAGAGTTACGGTCCACGCCTACTTTTTCGCCTGTTTTTTGGACCATGTTATCTCGTACTGGTGGCCGTGAATGGGTCGGTTTGCTATTGATTACTATGGTTCGCAGATGCGCGTTTTTCTCGAGCCATTACTAAGCTTTTGTCGTCACACAAGCGTAAAATCAAAAAAGGTCATGGCCAGCCGGATAATCCAAGACTATACCTAGCCGAATAAACCAAGTTGAAATAAAAACGACACAGGAATTCCCGCATGTTATCTAGCTTCTCAGCGCCACTCTATGCTCAATGTTTACCTTCAGTTTTGCGCTTCGTAAGTCGAGCGCGTTTACTGGTGCTAACTGTAGTGCTGGCCTTATGCGGATTGTTTGTAGCGAATGCCCATGCCTATGATGTTGAACAAGGTAGTATCGGCAATCAGGTTTTTATTCTGCTGATGAATGAAAATCCATCGGCTTCTTTTGAGTCCATTAGCTTGTCTAGTGATGCGACGGGCATGGTTGACACGGCAGTGGCTAGCATTGTGCCCAGCTCCGTGGCAATCGGTGGGAGTGCGCTCGCCGCCATTGATTTCGACATCAGCCAATACGCGCCGGTTGGCGCACAGGAAGACTTAGTGATTACCGCTTCGGGCTTGGCAGGCGGCCAGCCAGTCGATGTAGTGGTGACCATTCCATTAACTATGGTTTCAAGCGCAGCCTCGGCGCAAGGTTTTTTTGGCGCTACGGTGCCGAGCCCTGATCCGGGTGGTGTGGATACCGATGGCGACGGCGTGAGTGACGCGCTCGAAATTTCTTATGGCTCTAACCCCAACAATGCGCAGTGGCTGCCGGGTTTAGTGGTCGAAGAGAACGTGCCCTTACTGGGCATAATGGGTGCCATCGTTTTGGCAGCTTTGTTTTTAGGTGCGGGATCATCGGCTGCACGACGTCACAGGATGAGCGTGTTGGCATTGGCAATTGTAATGCTGTTGCCGCTCAACATGTTGGCAGGCTCGGCTACGCTCATCCAAGTGGTTGCGTCTATTCCCATTCCGCCACCTCCGCCACCACCTCCGCCAGAGCCTGAGTTGCTTTCGGCTACGGCCACGTCAAGTACCAATGAAACGCCTGCTACATTAGCCTCCTATGCCGTGGACAGCAACATGGCCACACGTTGGAGCTCACAATTCAGTGATGCTCAGTGGCTCACGCTTGATTTAGGCACGGCATACTCATTGTCAGAAGTCATTATTCATTGGGAGGCAGCCAACGCTGCCACTTACGAAATGCAGGGTTCAAACGACAATAGCAGCTGGACTACAATGGCCAGTGAATCGGGCGGCACCTTTGGGAATCGAACCGACACAGTCGCATTAGCGGGTAGCTATCGTTATGTGCGCATGCAAGGACTAACGCGCTCTAGTGTTTATGGTTATTCTATTTTTGAAATAGAGGTCTGGGGCGTACCTGCTGCCGATGAAGATGGCGACGGTGTTGATGATTTGGTTGATCAATGTGCAGGCACTCCAGCCGGCACGGCGGTAGCGGCTAATGGCTGTCCCGATTCGGATGGCGATGGCGTGAATGATGGCATTGATCAATGCCCCAGCACGCCGTTTGGTACGCTGGTGGATGCAACGGGTTGCGTGATTGTAGATAGCGACAATGACGGTGTGCCCGATAACACGCCCGACTTATGCCCGAATACGCCGCCAGGCGCTAACGTGAACGGTTTTGGTTGTACCATCGTGATTCCCGTGAACGAAGTAGCTTCTATTAACGACATTTTGGTCGGTGGCTCGGGCTCATCGCAGCCAGGCTTTACGCTTTATGTTTGGGATAATGATCCAACGAACGGTGGCGTTAGCAACTGTAATGGAGGTTGCGCAACAAGCTGGCCGCCGCTGCTAGTGACCGACGGCGTTGCCTCTGGCGTGGCCGACTTGGCAATTATTACGCGCAGTGATGGCACCGAGCAGGTTACTTATGCGGGGCGTCCGTTATATTTCTTTATTAACGATAATGCGGTGGGCGATACGAATGGTGATTCCCCAACGGGCACGTGGCATAAAGTGGATTATTCGCAGCTCTACGCACCGCTGTTTGATAACACCTCGGTACTTGAGCCCGATACTCAGTTTGAAACCGCTGACGCGCTAGTCACGCGCTGGTCCGATCGCCCGCGCACGCGTCATGCGCGTGAAGACCAATTCCAGTCTTACGATCATTATGTGAAGTTCTATTTTGAAGACCGCTCGACCAATATTGAAATTGTTGATTATGTTGCCAAAGGCGGCACTAGCATAGAAATGAACGTTCGAACTATTTGGCCACTTAACTCCATTGAAGCGGAAAATCGCTGGTGGTATGCCGGCCCGAGCGCTACCTATCACTGGAATAGCATTATGGATTATATGGGTAGTGAGGTTATTGATGGCACTACTTACTATCACTACCAAAAAACCGGTGACTTTTACCGCAATGCGAACAACCGCGGTATTCAAATGGGTGACCGTTTAGAATTTGAAGTGAGTCAGTTCAGTGCGCCGGGTATTCCAAACGGTCAGCTCAATTATTATGGCACCGTCTTCCTTTATATAGTGGGTGAAGGTGTCGTGCCTTGGTATGCTAAAACGGGGGACGAGGCCAGCGAGAAAATTCCTGAAGAGTATTGGCTGGGTGGCAAGACCAGTACTCACTACCAGTACTCCGATGAGCCTAACGACCATTTTCTGCAGATGGCCACGAATTTGGGTTACGATAACGGACAAACGTTTTTGTTAGGCCGTCGTGTACACCATTCCTCTTTCGTTAGTGGCGCGCACGATGAAGATCCAGCCAATGGTGTCCTCTCTTCAAATGCTGGCTTAACGGGTCCGCGATATATTAATGAGCGATGCTCGGATTGTCATGAGCGCAACGGCGGCGCTTCAGTGGTCGCTAATGGCGAGTTACTCGACCGCTGGGTCTTCAAGGTGGGTGATGCCAACGGCAACCCACACCCCAATTTGGGCAGTGTTTTACAACCCAAGGGTAGCGCCAGTGAGGGCAATGTTTCTATTGCTTCTTGGACCGAGAGCAATGGCTTGCGTTCGCCTAACTATCAGTTTGCCGGTGTAACGCCCGATACCTTCTCGGCACGCATTGCACCGCGGTTGGTGGGTTTAGGTTTGTTAGAGGCAATTGTTGAAGCTGATATTGAAGCCTTGGCCGACCCTGCAGATCTTAACGGCGACGGTAT
>CAJQKT010000032.1 GCA_905478995.1 uncultured Pseudomonadales bacterium
CGTTTCAGGCATAGCCGTTTCAAGCATAGTCGCTTCAGTCATAGTCGCAGCAAGCTGCACAGCGCTTAATAACTGCATAGACTCGCCAATTATTACTTGGGCATTCGAATCAGCAGTTAATAATTCACACCTGGCTATAAAGCTTTCTAGCGCTGGTATGAAAGGTACAAAGCGCTGAGAAAAATTCTGAATTAACACGCTAAGATAGGTTGCTGCCTCTTCGACAAAAGCAATACGGTTTTCATCAAGCTTAACTTTTTTATCGATAACGGCATTAAGTAGATTTTCAACAGCCCATGCCGCATCACCTAAGTGTTCTGCCATCGCCATGCGACCACTGCCTTTAAGTGTGTGATAACCACGACGTATTTCAGCTAAAGACTCGCTGTTGTTTTTCTCAGGCACCAGCAGAGCCGTATGCTCAACAAGAGCCTCCATCACTTCTTCAGCTTCTTCAAGAAAAATATCTGCAATATCTTCGTCGATATCACACTCTAATGATTGTGCGCTATAAGCTGCTGGCAGCTCATTGATATCATTCGGCACCACTTCAATGATTTCAACAGGACCGACTGCCGAGTCAAGCAACTCTTCTGAGAAGGTGGACGCAAGCTGCGGGCCTTCATCAATTTTAGCTTCTGCTGACGAGGCCAAGGCTTGGCCCAAAACATCACAAGCTTGAACCAAAGCCTGATCGACAATGTTATGGCAGCTCAAGCGGCATGAACCTACGTAAACCAAAATAAGGTCAACCGATTCTTTTAAGCGACGGCATCCCGCTTGCACACTCACTAAATCGCCAGGATACAATGCCTTTATGAAAAGCTGCACATGCTCTAGAGCTTTTGATAATAAGTCTTCTTCTAGAAATAGTGCAACGCCCAAAACCTCAGTAATGGCGCCTTCCATCTCTACAAATATTTCATTCAACGCTGGCTTGGGATTCTGACTGTCTACAACATCGAGATCAGCAACAGATTTGGCAGAATTACAGACCGCTTGCAGCGAATGGCACATCTGCTCCAAACAAACCAGTTCACTAGCCTGACGATTCGTACCCAATCGTCGCATTTCAATCAACGATTCCACTGCGAGTAATTCGGTAATAACCGACTCAAGGAGCTGGTAATCAACAGCTCTGCTTTCACAAATGGTTTTTAACCCCGACCTAATCATTTCAATGGATGTAAGGCCGACGTCTAACTGTGCCAACTGTGCTGTATAGAGCAGTGTCGATGTCATATCGAAAGCCGCGACATACTCACTAGGGCCAGCCTCAGACTCAACACGGACCTGTAAAGCCTTCTGTAGCAACTGAATGTCGTCCACGATTCCAGCCATAACCCTATCAATCGTTTCAACATCTGGGGTACCCAAACGCAGTAACTGCATGCCTGCGGGTATTGGCAGAGCGGCTGAAAGCCCATAGCGAGAAAATGAAGCCAATCTACTTACAGAGGAATCATTAATGATGGCCAAATGAAACAATATTTCATTAAACTGCTGAAGCATCCGATCAGCAACGGGCGATGGTTTTGATTCATCTTCCGCTGTTTCTTTATAGACACTCAGTAATACGCCGATCGAGTGTTGCAGGCAGTACTTCACCCCTAAACCTAGTCGAGCGCCATTACTTACAGCAGACTCGATGAGTGCCAAATACGCTTGGCAAGTATCATGTAAAATATTTTGATGATGGAAAAATCCGCTTATAAAGTCTAACTGCTTGGTCAATTCGCATAGATTTACAAGCGCGTCTCGATGATCATGAACATCGCTATCAATAGCATTCAAGCCTTGCTGAATGGAAAGCAGCCACGGTATTAACACTGCCGAATCAGCAAGACTCGCAAGAGACTCAGCACCCTCAGCAAAGTCTTGCGGCATAACGGGCGCGAATTGCTCGCGTGGTAATATAAGTCGCTTGCCGGAGACACTGCGCAATTCATTAACAACAGCTAGCAATATTGCCGGATGCTCAGTGTCGGAGCGTTTGGTAAATGAGAGGAAATTCAACAGCTGGTTGAAGCCACCAATAACGGCCTCAAAACAATCAGAGATATTGACAGCACGGCCTAATTGAAGTGTTTCTAAAATCCCAACGATTTCCAGCGTAAGCTGGTGGGCCGTATGCATGCTTGCAGCTTCAAATGATTCTGCGGCAAGGCAAGTTGCTTCTAGCGAAGCAATAAGGTGGCTTGCGTTGGCGGCGTCCTCAGGATCACTTAAATAGGCCTGAAAGGATCGCCGAGCTGTATCGATTCTTTCGTCGAGGTCAAGTGATATCCATCTCAACGATAAATTTTCAGAGGGCGCATTCATAATAGCTAGTCCAGACACTGATTGATTAGCGAGTTAGGCCGACTGACGGGCCACATGAGAACTCGAAGAACCAATTTTCGTTTTACTTGCTGGTAATTTGAATCCGGCTACAGAATCCCTTAACTCAATAGTCATATCCGATAACGTGCCCATTTTTGTTGCCGCTTCAGTAGTGCCCGTAGCGGTCTGCTTAGTAATATTTTTTACACTGTTCATTGTGCCAGAAACGTTTCCAGCCATTTCTGCTTGATCTTTTGCAGCCGTTGAAATCGTTTCAATAAGCTGGGAGAGGTTCGATGAAACCTTTTCGATTTCTTCCAATGCCACACCGGCATCATGAGCTAAGCCAGCGCCCGTTACGACTTCAGCCGTGGTTTGCTCCATTGAAGAAACCGCTTCATTCGTATCAGATTGAATGGTTCGCACCAACGCCTCAATCTGCTTAGTAGCACCAGAAGATCGCTCGGCAAGTCGCTGCACTTCATCCGCCACCACGGCAAACCCTCTACCGGCCTCTCCGGCCATGGATGCTTGAATCGATGCGTTTAATGCAAGAATATTGGTTTGATCAGCAATATCATTAATTAAAGAAACGATATCGCCAATTTCCTGCGAGCTTTCACCCAGCCGCTTAATTCTTTTAGAGGTGTCTTGTATTTGCTCTCGAATAGTATCCATGCCATCAATCGTATTTTGCACAACGCGGGATCCCGATTTTGCAATCTCTACCGAACTTTTTGCAACAGTGGCTGAATTAAAAGCATCGACTGACATTTGGCCCATAGTTCCAGCCATTTCTTTTATAGAAGCTGAAGCGTCAGAAATCTGGCTAGCTTGTTGGTTAGATGCCTCTGCCAAAGTCATTGCTTTGTCTTGCGTATCTTTTGCAGCTGCGTTGACTTTTACCGTAGTTCCATTAATTGAAGAGACAATCTCTCGCAACTGTTCCACAGTGAAATTGATCGAGTCGGCAATTGCACCTGTGAAATCCTCAGACACTGTCGCTTCTGCGGTAAGGTCACCGTCTGCCAAGCTGCCAATTTCAGAAAGTAAGCGCCGTATAGCTATTTGATTTCGATTATTCGCATCGCGCTGCTCTGCAAGCCTCGCTTTCGTCTGACCAAAAAGTTGATACCCGATGATTGCCAAAGTAATAATAAGAACCAGCCCTGATAATTTTGCCGTATCCGAGCCCATGCTGCGTTGGTTACTTAAATCACGAATGCCGTCTGCTACCGTATTGGTTTGATCTAGCATTTGCGGTGTGACTTTTAAAATTGTGCTCACAGAATCTCGAGCCTTTAAAAGGTCAGGTGATGCCGAAAAAATGTCATCGACCGAACTGGAAACGAAACCAAAAAGTCTTTCAATACGCTTCAATGAAAGCTTGGCTTGTGTGTCGTTTATTTTTGCAACGCCAAGCACGCCACTGCCATTCAGCATGGCGTCGAGGACGCCACCGAAAACACTGGCATCAAGATTAAATTGATCTGCTGCTTGCTGAGCTCCGCTATTGCCTTCAATCATTTTATCGACATTACGTGCAATTCTTTCGGCAAGTAGCATTTGCTTTTGGGCTGTAACTAACTGCTCAGCGCTCGCTTGTTTATCTAATAGAATTTCGATAACGTTTTCATACTCATGCTGCAAATCAGGAATAGACTCGCTGAGTGTTTTTGCCACGTCGTTGAGAAATAAAACGCGATCTCTATTAGCCACAATAGTAGTAGTATTGCGATTAATTTCTTGCCACACGATCGCTAGCGCCGCTAGCTGGGTCGGCATCATATCGCCAGCTCCAGGCAGAGCTCCTTCGCCGTTGGTCAAAACATCGAGAGTCCTTGAAAAACGAGTTGCTGAGTCCTTCAACGAAATGAACGCCGCCGCATCACCATCCACGGCCTCGTGAGAGCTTGTCGATATCTGATGCGTCAGCACCCGCAACTCACCGACGTACTCGAGATATTTCGCATCGTGAGATGCATCTCTTACGAAAATAAATATACTAGCGGAAAAAAGTATTGCTGCTAGAGCAAGCAACGCGACAGAAGATAGAAACGATTTGCTTGTGCTGAGATCACTAGTACGTGAACCTAACTGACTCATTACCTTAGCTCCTAAAAAATTGTTATAAAAAGTTAAATCCAGATTTTGACAGTAGCAATTTTATGCTGCAGCCACAGTGCCGCCACCACTCTCAGCATTCGTTCTTGCGGCATTGATAAAGTTTTTATCGACGACCAACCGAGCAGGCGACAATTTATACCAAACGCCGGTTATTTCCGTGCATGTTGCATCGACAAATTTTGTGAACGGTTGATCGATAATATTTTCAGAGCCTTCATCGGTAGGGTACGAAAATGAAGATGTATCAAAATGTTTTAGGCCGAAGACCTTACTCACTAGTAAGCCTACATAAGTATTTTGGGTTTCTATTATTAAAACTCGATAATTTGATTTTGCAGTTCCCAACCGACCGCCAAAAAAGTTTTCAATGTCGACAATCGGTAACAATCTGCCACGAATATTGGCAACACCTAACATCCATGATTTCACAGCCGGAACCAATGTGTATCGAGGAAGCGTAATAATTTCAACCACCTCGCCCATCGGCGCAACTACGGTCTGCCCACATAAAGAAAAACCAATGCCGCTCCAAGCATTGCTTAAATCTTTTTTTACTGCTCGCTGCTCGGCAACTTCGACGCTTTTTTCTGCAAGCTGCCGCAACAATATTCCAGCGTTGACTTCGTAGCTCATACCGTCGCCTTAGTTAATAGCCAATACCGTTTCTATAGTATTAATTAGTTCTTTTTCTGGCACAGGCTTGACTAAATAGCCCTTAGCCCCTTGCTTGAGCGACCACTCTCGATCCGAAGCTTGATTTTTGGTGGTTACCATAATCACGGGAATAGAGCTGGTTCGAGGGTTACGATTTAATTGCCGAGTCGCTTGAAAGCCATTGATACCTGGCATAACGATGTCCATTAATACTAGATCCGGTGATTCTTTGTCGGCTAACTCTACACCCGCCTCCCCTGTCTCAGCGAAAAAAACGTCGTAGCCATATTTTTTTAAAATACGAGAAATCTCATGCGTTTCGGTGGCACAGTCATCGACAACCAATACTTTTTTCATGCGTTACTCTCCAGACCTATACAATTTTTCCACACGATGCGAACCATGAGCATGATTAAGCCGAGGCTTGGTTTTGGGAATCAAGCGTACTCGTTGGAATATAGGACTGAACTGCCTCTAAAATTTCTACCTTACTAAAAGGCTTAGTTACGTATTGGTCAGAGCCAACAATACGGCCTTTAGCTTTATCAAATAAGCCGTCTTTACTCGACAACATAATCACTGGCGTATTTTTAAACTCTGGATTGTTTTTAATAAGTGCGCAGGTTTGATACCCATCAAGCCGAGGCATCATGATGTCAACGAAAATGATATCGGGCTTGAGCGCGGCAATTTTGGCTAATGCTTCGAAACCATCTTCGGCCGTTACGACAGAAAAACCCTCTCGCTGTAACAGCGTCTCAGCCGTACGCCTGATAGTCTTGCTATCGTCCACAATCATGATAGTTGGGCTGCTAGTCATTGAATCCATTACGATTCATCCTCTTTAAATTTGGCTTGGTGATTAACATAGAAGCAAACAAACCCGCTGCCTCAACAAGCCCTAGCGGACTTAATGAGTGGTAACCTGCATTCACGCTCTATATAGCTATAGCTCATATACACAGGAAATACAGCAATACTACCGATTTGATCATTAGGTAATCAGGGTCTTTTGCAAAAACCGGATGGACTTAGCATTTTTGAAAATTGCCAACCAGTTCAAGCAAGCAAAAGACACCCTGACGATGGATGGCTAGTCTCAATTCATGGCGAGCGCAGAATGACTATTTGCCAACGTATAAACATCGGCGGCGCACATAGTTGCTGCGAAAGAGCATCTTGGATCTTTGGGCTATTTGAAATCAGAGGCAACCTGGTCAAATTTTTAAATCGAGTGGTCGTGCCAGAGGCGCTAGCTGCCTACCGCTTTTACATTTTTATCGGTGTAAACTGCAGCGATAGATCTTAACCGCTTGCGGTCTGTGGCTTTACCATTGAAAGATTCAATGTAAAATTAACTTACACACTCAAAGACTAACCGCAAAGGCAGCGTTATAGCATGGCAATAAAAATTGGTGTCGTGATGGATCCCATTGAATCTATCAACCCCAAAAAAGATAGCACACTGGCGATGCTTTTAGCCGCGCAAAAGCGTGGCTGGGAACTCTACTATTTTACGCAAAACCGCCTTTTAAAACGCGGAGACCAGGCGCTTGGGCTAGCTCAAAGCATAAGCATCACTGATGATGCTTCGCATTGGTACGCGCTTGGCGATATGAATGAAATGGTACTGGGAGATTTAGACGTCATACTAATGCGCAAGGATCCGCCTTTTGACAGCCAATTCTTATACACCACGTTCCTCCTCGATACAGCGGGGCAGCAGGGTACTCTCATTGTCAACAAGCCGCAGAGCTTGCGTGACTGTAATGAAAAAGTCTTTGCCACACAGTTTGCTAGCTGCTGCCCACCGGTACTTATTTCTGCTGATGCGGGTCAGATTAGGGCGTTTCATCATGAACATCGAGATATCATTGTTAAGCCGCTTGATGGCATGGGCGGAGCATCCGTATTTAGAATCAAAGCCGATGATGGGAATTTTAGCGTCATTGTAGAAACGCTTACCAAGCATGGTTCATGCAGCATTATGGCTCAGCGTTATATTCCTGAGATCAAACGCGGAGACAAACGCATTTTAATGATCAATGGCGTGCCTGTTCCTTATGCACTCGCTCGAGTGCCCGCACATGGAGAGACACGGGGCAATCTTGCAGCCGGCGGCTCTGGCGAGGCACGCCCGCTTACAGAGCGAGACGCTTGGATATGTGCTCAGGTAGGCCCTGTATTAAAAGAAAAGGGTATCCTATTTGCTGGGATCGATGTGATTGGCGACTATCTAACAGAAATCAACGTCACCAGCCCAACCTGCATCCGAGAGCTAGATCATCAATGCGGACTCGATATCGGCGAGATGCTTATGGCTGAAGTTGAAAGCCAGCTTCAAGGTCAGTAAGAAGAGATGCTCCGCTGCACCAAAATAGCAGCTGCACCCAGTGCTTAAGTTCGTAAGACCTGCCAAATAAAAACCACTAGTAAAATCCACTTATGAATTATATGCCCGGTCAAAATTATCAGATACGCTACACGCTGGCGATCGCGCTAGTGCTGCACGGACTGGTCATGCTAGCTACGACCTTAGCCATCATTTCAGGGGCAGTACAACTCAATCAGTCGGAGGTGACTCTAGCGGTCTCTAGCAGTGAGGAAATACCGCTTGATGCTGAATTGCTAGCGCAAAATAACCAACTGGGTAGCGGGCAAGGCGATAAGCATCAAGAGCTTACCGTCACTCAAGAAGCCCTTTTTGCCGATACCAAAATCAATCAAATCGACCCAATCTTTTTACCCAAAGAAGATCGAGGAGCAAACGAACCGATAGAACTTCGCATAATCACTACAACCAGTGAAAGTGCGCTGTTTGCGCCTAGTCGCGACATCAGTATTGAAGAGAGTGACAACAATGGTGCTATCAATAATGAGCGTAAAACGCTCGCCGATTTGAGTCTTGAAATAGCCAGCTTAGAGGCACGTCTGGCTGAAAAGCAACAACCCGATGGCAAAAAATCACGCGTACTTATTCTTACATCAGCATCGACTCTAGCGGCCGACAACGCTGAGTATGTCCACCAATGGCGTAATCGCGTTGAAACGGTCGGCAACATACACTATCCGCGAGAAGCTCGCGCAAATCAGCTTTACGGTGATGTGCGGCTATTAGTTAAATTACAAGCATCAGGTATTGTTGAAGAAATCATCATCATGTCTTCATCGGGATCAACTGTATTAGACAGCGCAGCGATTGAAAGTATTCGTCTTGCGTCGCCGTTCGAACCATTCCCAAAGTCACTAGCCAACAAATATGATCGCATTGACGTGATTAGAACTTGGCAATTTCGAGAAAATCGACTGTCTGCAAAACCAACTTAAGCAATACCTTTTGCCTGCTAATTGTTATTAAACGCCTAGCGTAGCTTCAATTTCAATCAGTGCATTTTTTGGCAACGCCGCTACCTGTACGCATGCTCTTGCAGGATAGGGTTGAGAAAAATAATCGGCCATAACGGTATTGACAACAGCAAATCCCGCTAAATCAATCATCGATATATTTATTTTTACCGCGTCATTTAAATCGGCACCGGCCGCCTCGGCGATGGCCGCTAAATTCAAAAATACGCGACGGGTTTGCGTTTCAATATCTTGACCATCGAGCTCCATAGTATTAGGCAATAATGGAAGCTGGCCTGAAATAAATACCAAATCACCCACACAGATTGCTTGAGAGTATGTGCCAATAGCTGCTGGCGCCAAATCGGTATGTATTGCTTTTCGCTTATTCATCACAGCATCCTATTAAGAATAAAGTATCTTTTATAGCTTAACTCTCGTCACGCGGGCAACAGATTTAATCACTCTAATACGTCTTATTACACGGGCCAAATGAACGCGATCTTTTACTGCCAAAAATATATGGATGATACTGGCTTGTGAATCTCTTTCCTCTACTTTAATGGATTCTAAGCTGGCATCTAAGCTATTAATCTTACTAGCTAACAATGCAATAATACCGCGCCTTTGTTCAACCTCAACCTTAAGCTCTACGCGATACTCTCCAACAACATCACCGTGCCAACGTAAAGACACACTTCGGCCTTCTTTGTCATTGCCAACAATCTCATTAAAGTTTCGGCAATCAGCAACGTGAACAACAACGCCGCGACCTGCCGTAATATGACCGCCAATATCGTCGCCAGGTATAGGGTTACAGCACTTGGCAAAATTAATCATCATGCCTTCTGTACCGGCAATTGTTAACGGCCGAGTGTGACTGCTGATTTCCAAATCGTCTTGTATAGAATCGGCTCCCAGCCCTAACAACTGCTTAGCAGTAAGATGTGCTATTCGATCTCCTTGGCCAATCTCTTCAAGCAGCTGATTAAAGTCAGCCGCTCTCGATGAATCGAGCAACGAGTCAATTTGCGTATCGGTAAGTTGATCAAGCCCCGACCCATTACTCATCAGCGACTTATTAAGTAGTCGCTGTCCCAATTCAATTGATTCACCTCGACGTAAATGCTTCAGATAATGCCTTATTTGACTGCGTGCACGGCTGGTCATAACAATATCAAGCCAGCCCGGATTAGGCTTGGCACCCGCTGCAGTAATGATTTCTACTGTTTGCCCGCTCGCCAAAGGCTGAGAGAGTGCAGCAAGGCGACGATTGATTTTACAACCCACGCACGCATTACCAATATCTGTATGAACCGCGTAAGCAAAATCGATAGGCGTCGCGCCTAACGGTAATTCCATGATTTCGCCTTGTGGCGTAAAAACATAAACCTCTTCAGGAAATAAATCGATCTTTACGTTTTCAATAAACTCAAGCGAATTACCGGCGTTCGCTTGAAGCTCCAACAAACCCTGCACCCACTGCCTCGCCCGCATGTGACTACCCATCGAGGCATCACTGTCATTGGCTTTATAAAGCCAATGCGCTGCAATGCCATTGTTAGCCATTTTTTCCATATCTGTCGTGCGAATTTGTATTTCGATGGGCACGCCATGCATACCAAACAACACAGTATGCAACGACTGGTAGCCATTGGCTTTCGGAATAGCAATATAATCTTTAAAATTTCCTGGCCGCGGCTTGTAAAGATTGTGTACAGAGCCCAGCGTGCGATAACAATCATCAACCGAATCAACAATAATCCGAAAGGCAAACACATCCATGATTTCGGTAAACGAAATATTTTTACTGCGCATTTTTTGATAAATGCTATACAGATGCTTTTCACGACCTATCACGGTGGCATGCACGCCATCTTTGAGTAAGCAATCACCAAGCTGCGTACGAATGTCGTCAATAAGCTGCTTATGATGCCCGCGCACCGATGCAACCGCAGCTTTAATGCGGCGCGCACGCATGGGATAAAGCGTTGCAAAACCCAAGTCTTCGAATTCAATACGCACATTATTCATACCCAATCGATTCGCAATTGGCGCATAAATTTCGAGCGTCTCTTTGGCAATACGGCGACGCTTTTCAACACTCAATACATCAAGAGTGCGCATGTTATGCAATCGATCAGCTAGCTTGACGAGAATGACGCGCAAATCACGCGCCATCGCCATCGCCATTTTTTGAAAGTTTTCAGCTTGTTTTTCTGCATGGGTTCGAAATTCAAACTGAGTGAGTTTAGAAACACCATCAACCAATTCGGCAACAGTTGAACCAAACTGCTCTCCCAGCGCCGCCTTATCAACACCCGTATCCTCGATTACATCATGGAGCATGGCCGCCGCTAAACTTTGGTGGTCCATATGCATATCAGCCAAAATGTCAGCTACCGCTAATGGGTGCGTAACATAAGCCTCTCCCGAGCGCCGCTTCTGGCCCTCGTGCGCATCAGCCGCAAAGTAATAGGCATCGCGAACTAACTTGATCTGCTTGGTATCAAGGTAACTATCGAGCTTATCTGTAAGTGTGTCTAAACTAACGGACATGGTTAAAGTGCATCTAGGGTTAGCAGTGAAAATAGGCTTATTAAAATAGCAGAGTTTATATTAACCGACTTTACATAATAATCGACAATTAACAGGTACGACGCCACTTTTTTGAATAGGGTCATTGCGGAATCGTACTGTTACAAAGCACAGCCGGTTGAGTTGACGTATGATCGTCTAACGGCAGTTGTTCAAATCTAAGCGAGGCGGGAGCGTACAGAATAATAAAGGAGCTCGGGCAGACAGTGCTGCCCGAATATAAAATTACAAGTCTGCTTAAAGTCCGAACTCAGCAGCTAACTCTTCTGTTAACTCATCAAGATCTTCTTCTTTATCCAAGTTTTTCGGATTGATCAGGCCCAACTCGATTTCCTTAAGAGCAATAACTGCAGGTTTGTCATTGCTGAATTCAACCATTGGGTCCTTACCCTGAGTCGCAATTTGGCGTGCACGCTTAGTCGCCACCATCACTAGTTCAAAGCGATTCTCAACGTGCTCTAGGCAATCTTCTACAGTAATTCTAGCCATTGTTCCTAACCCTTTAGACAATATCAGTGCACTACCGCCCCACCCTAAAACATCAGGCGGTAGCTGTAAAACCGGCCGGCTAGTATAAGCGCTGCAGCAACCAAAAACGAGCCTCGCTTTGCCAATTATTTGGCCTGAACGAGACAATAGCCTTGTTTGGCAAGAATTAATCGCTGGTTAGGCTTTGAAGGAGCGCGCTATGTACCTCTCGCTGGCGCTCCTGTGTGAGACGATGGGCTTGCACAATGGCCTGCAAGTCAGTCAGTGCATGAACAAAAACATCGTTGATGATCAGATAATCAGCATCCGCATAGTGATCAACTTCGGCAACAGCCTCGGCCATGCGCTGAGCAATAACCTGAGAATCATCCTGCCCGCGCCCGGTAAGCCGGTTTTTCAGCTCAGCAAGTGAGGGCGGCAAAATAAAAATACCTTCGCTAGACAGCTCGGCCTGGCTGGCAACCCAGCGATGCGCCTGCAACGCGCCTTGCCAGTCTATCTCAAGAATAACGTCACAGCCTGAATGTAACTGCTCACTAACCCACTGTTTGGAGGTGCCGTAGCTATTGCCAAAAACCGTAGCGTGCTCAAGGAAACTGTCGCGCGCCACCATCTGCTGGAATTCATCTTGTTCAATAAAATGGTAATTCACACCGTCTTCCTCGCCCGGGCGCTGACGACGTGTAGTGTGTGATACTGAAACACGAATCCGCGGATCGGCATCAACTAGCGCCTTCACCAAGCTCGTCTTGCCTGCTCCCGACGGAGCCGATACCGTATACAGTGTGGCCTGCGCAGTCATTTAACAGCACCTAAATTATGCGAACATGAACTTGGCCAGACAAACGCCTCACGACCAAAAATAGAGGGGGGCAAAGTGACGCTATTCAATGTTTTGTACTTGTTCACGCATTTGCTCAATCAAAACTTTTAACTCAACTGCCGCCTGACTGACATCCACCACAATCGATTTAGATCCCAGTGTATTCGCCTCGCGGTTGAGCTCCTGCATAAGAAAATCAAGCCGCCTGCCACAGGGTTCAGGCTTGCCTAAAGTGGCGCGCACCTCTTCTACATGGGCACACAAACGGTCCAGCTCTTCGGCCACATCAACTTTTTGAGCCAACAAAACCACTTCTTGGGTGAGCCGATCAGAATCAAGATCCACTTCCAATTCAGCCAAACGAGTTTCAATACGCCGCCGATGCTCGTCGAGCACCTCCGGCATACGCTGGCGGACCCGAGCTACCAATACATCAATCTGGTCAATACGCTGCCGTAACATCTGTGCTAGTTTGCTGCCCTCACCTTCCCGGGCTAGCTGCAATGCATCAAGCGCCCGATCAAACCCAAGCAGCAAATCGGCAGCTACTGCATCATAATCAAGCTCGGCTTGCTCCAACACGCCAGGCCACTGCATTAGCTGTTGGGTCGTTAGCGTGCACTCAAGGCCGGCTAAATTGGCTATGTGCAGCGCCGCTTTTTTTAGTGCAATAACTTTGTCGGCGTTTACTCCCAGCTCCACATCCCTAGTACTGGCTTGAAAGTGCAAATGCGTATCGACTTTTCCCCGCGCCAATCGGCTGCGAATCTTTTCGCGTAACACCGGCTCAAGCGGCCGCAGCGATTCAGGTAATTTAAACTGTGTCTCTAAATAACGATGATTAACGCTGCGCAACTCCCATGCATAATTACCGTGGGCGCCCTCATCTTGCACCCGCGCAAAAGCGGTCATGCTATGGATATTTAACTGCTGAACTTTACTGGTCATACGCAGGCCTAATCAAATTGAGCGCGGCTTGTCGCCAAGCACATGCCACAATAATACTTTAGCTGACCTAACCTGTCACATAGCAATACCGCCAAAAAATCTGCAAGCAAGAATCAACACAGCAACACGTAAAATGCCTTTAACCTAAAATACAATAAAGCAAAAATACCGCCCTTTAATGGGCGCTCATCGCTATAATCAGCGAGCACAAAAAATTACGACGCTGCACCGACGATTTGAGCGCGTGATATCTAATAGCCATTCATCCATTTTTGAGGACTCTCCATGCCAAGACCTAGCGGCCGGCGCAACGACGAATTGCGCAGCACATCTTTTGCACGTCAATTTACTAAGCACGCTGAAGGCTCTGTCTTAGCAAGCTTTGGCGATACGCAAGTATTGTGCACCGCCTCAGTCACTAAAGGCGTTCCGCGCTTCCTCAAAGGCAAGGGTAGTGGCTGGATTACTGCAGAATACGGCATGTTGCCGCGGTCTACCGGTGAGCGCATGCAGCGAGAAGCCGCCCGCGGGAAACAAAGTGGTCGCACTCAAGAAATTCAGCGCCTGATTGGCCGCTCACTCCGTGCCGCAGTCAACCTAGAACGGCTTGGCGAACACACCATTACGATTGATTGTGATGTATTGCAAGCTGATGGCGGTACACGTACCACGGCAATTTCAGGTGCGTATGTCGCTCTGGCCGATGCGCTAACTGGCCTTCAAGAAAATGGCCGACTCGACGAGTCGCCGCTTAACTTTATGGTTGCTGCAGTATCGGTAGGTGTTTACAACGGCGAACCGATACTCGATCTCGATTACATTGAAGATTCAAATGCCGAAACCGACATGAACGTTGTCATGGCTGACTCTGGAAGTTTTATCGAATTACAAGGCACTGCCGAAGGCACCCCCTTTGAGCCACATGAACTCGAGCTAATGCTCGAACTGGCCGGCAAAGGCATTGCAGAAATCAATACGTTGCAAAAAACTGCGCTGGCACTGAAATAAATTGGGGCGCTGCGTGGCTTCACAGACACAACTCCTCGGCCGCGCGCCCGCTTACAGATAAGCCATCAGTAGATAGGTAGGTTTTCGTCTGGGTTGATTTCGTAATCATAGTCAACCGTTACGGGGCCGTGACTAGAGAAAGAGCGGCTCTTGAGAATCCCAGCGTACTCTACCGACTTACGCAAGCCCTGCGAGACTATCTGATAGTCAACACGCCAGCCGTTTTCACCCATAGTGCCATCTGGCCACCATGAAAACTCATCGTCATCGCTAATTGCTGCTCTAAAGGCATCAACATAGCCTAAATCCATAAGCATTTGATCCATCCAACCACGCTCAACATCGGTAAAGCCTACAGTATTGCCGTGTTGTGCTGAATCTTGCACATCTCTGGCCTGATGCGCGATCTGGAAATTTCCACAAATCACAAACTCTCGGCGCTTGTGGCGAATTTTTGCTAAATGATCATGCAACTGCTGAAAAAACTGGGTTTTTCGCGCCATGCTTTTCTCATCGCCGAGAATCGCTGGTGGCGCCAATAATGAGCCAAAACTAATGCGCTCAAAATCTGCCTGCATATAGCGGGCTTCCATATCAAACTCATTAAAGCCCAAGCCGGTCATAATAGCCTTAGGCAAATCACGGCAGTACACCGCAACCCCGTTGGTACCTTCTGGATTATCAAAAAAGTATGCGTTGAAATCAGAGGGAAAGTAGCGATCATCACGTAGCTTATACTCTTCAGTACGAATATCCTGAATACAAATAATGTCGGCCTCTTGATCAGCCATCCACTCATAAAAACCTCTATCAGCGGCTTGTTTTATTCCGTCAGCACAAAAGCTGATTACTCGCATGGGATTCCCTCTCAGGTGAAAACGATACCGTTACGCAATCGCAACAGATTACAGTGCCTGCATACATCAATTCCATATAAATTAATTGTATTATTATCAGCCGCCAACAAGGATTCTTGGAGCTGGGAAAGATGCCTGTTTCGAACGCTTGACTGCTCCTAATATTGAAACTTGCGTTCAATGATCTTCAGTCAAGCACGCTTATTTAATTGGGTTTATAATGATTTTGCAAGGTCATATTGCCTTTTATTACTTTCTTGCTTTCACGCTACTTATCACTACGATAAAAAACCTTTAACTATGCAAAATTTTCAAACAGAATTTATCAACTTATGTATTGCCGCCAACGCGCTACGCTTTGGTGAGTTCACACTCAAATCTGGCCGCATAAGCCCCTACTTCTTTAACGCCGGAGAATTCAATCGAGGCTTACAGCTAGCGCAACTAGGTGAATGCTACGCTGCCAAAATCGTCGAATCTGGCATACAGTTCGACGGCTTATTTGGCCCTGCCTATAAAGGTATCCCATTAGTCGCAGTGACTGCAGCAGCACTCGCCACATCGCACAATATCGATGTACCCTATACCTTCAACCGCAAAGAAGCCAAAACACATGGAGAAGGCGGCGAATTAGTGGGCAGCGAATTACATGGGCGAGTTCTAATAGTAGACGATGTGATCACTGCTGGCACAGCCGTTCGTGAAGTAATCAGCTTACTTGACCATTATCCAGGTGCCGAAACAGCCGGCGTATTAGTTGGACTAGACCGGCAAGAATGCAGTGCTGGCAAGTTGTCCGCCGTTGAAGCGCTGGCTCAAGATTTCGACATCGAAGTCGCTAGTATTATTGGTGTTGAACATTTACTTGAGTATTTGTCTAAAGACGCAGAAAGTGTCGTCGACTCATCGAAAATATTAGCAACCATGCGGCAATATCGGCAGCAATATGGCACCCCCTCCTCACTGGCGTAAAAATCTATGATAACAAGCTGCACTGCACCATGGTGGCGCCTCTGGGCATTGGCCTTAGCAATGTTAATTGCACCCGTCGTTAACTCATCGCCAACCGACGCTGACCACCATAGCAAAACTTTTTTCCGAATTACGAATGAACAGGGCGGCGTTGAACTCAAAGCAAACATTACCCCAAAGGAGGCAAAGCGCGGTTATTCGGTAGTGACACTAGGTGGAGTCGTTGTTAAAACAGTGGCTGCGGAGCTATCCGATGAAGAGTATGCGCAACTCAGTGAAACCATAAAAACAGAGCACGACGAACGCGAACGATTGCAAAAAGAGCGGCTGTATGACGAGTCATTACTGCTTCGCTACAGTGCGGTGATGGACCTTGAGGCTGAGCAAAAAAGAAAACTCAGTGAATTTGATTTACGCATCAGCATTTTGCGCAGCAACCTTTATAGCCTAAAAGAAAAAATGCTTACCCAGCAAGCGCTGGCAGCTAATATAGAGCGCAGAGGCATTGTCGTTCCAACCAAGCTCAACGACAATATCGCCGATATTGAAGCTGAAATGAAAGACGCGGAAATATCGATTGCCGCACGCACTTCGGAGAAGGCGCTGGTCGATAAGCAGTACGATGAGGATGCCAAGCGTCTGGCCGCCCTACTAAAAGCAGTCTCTCGCTAGCTGGCGCCATGCACCTTAGCGACAATTGGTGTATTTTGTCGTGATACGGAGTGGCGCGGCGCTTGCGACAGGCTTTCTCTAAAAAAGCCATCCATCAACTGCTGCCACTGCTCCGGCCAATATTGGGTAGGCGTTCGCTGAAACTTGCTGCGAACGTATTGCGTGATTTTACCTTCAACAAGCGACATCAACATATTGCTAGCTGCGGCTGCAGTAATACAGGTGCGCAAACCTTCATTGAGTTCACCATCACGCAGCACCTGCTTAATTTGAGTCTCTAGGCGGCCATAAAATTGCGTGACTCGTCCACGCACCCTTTCAGTTTCACCGGCGAGCGCATCGCCATTCAAAATTCGCGAGATACCTGGATTTTTTTCGGAGAAGCCCAGCAATAACGCCAAAATCCTCTCTAGACGGGTATACGCATTAGCCTCCTCTTTTAAGATAATCGTCACGCGTGAAAAGATCGCTTCTTCGACAAAGTCTATCAAGCCTTCAAACATTTTTGCCTTGCTAGGAAAGTGTCTGTAGAGGGCAGCTTCAGAGACGCCAACAGTTCTCGCCAGCCCCGCAGTCGTAATGCGCTCTCCAGGAGAGGCTTCAAGCATACTGGCTAGCGCTTCAAGTATTTGTTGTCGCCGCGGCGTTTTTTGTGCAAGTCTCGGCATGGGATTTTTAAACTCAATGGCCACTTAGTTTTATACGGGCAAAAAATTATCGACGAAACACCTATTTTTCCAAGATTTTAATCTAACGACATCTCTATCAGCTCTGCCTAATTATTATAAATGGTGCGCTTTCATATCTATCGCGCGCAACCATCTGGGGCTAAAGCAAATCGCTGTTTGATTAAATCATTACGTGCATCGGTGCTGTGCAATTACAGTGTGAAAGATACTCCTAATTCACCGGCAAATGAAGTGGTTTAAGGCATTTAAACTAAAATATTTAAATATTTTATATCGCACGTAAAATATCGATCAAAATAGCTGTGCGATGGGCATATAAAACGCTACACAAATCTTAAACCCAGCGCCCAAAGTATCAAGGTGTTATGGCTTAAATAAAATCCGGATACTATCGACCAGGTCATATCAGCTAGGTCCTATCGGTTATTAACGTTCCCACTCCGCTGTCAGTGAATATTTCCAGCAAAACTGCGTGAGGTACGGTTCCATCAATAATATGCGCGGTCGCCACTCCTTGTTGAACCGCATCGCAGGCACAAGCAAGCTTCGGGAGCATTCCTCCTGTAATGGTCCCATCGGCTATCAATTTGTCCACTGACTCTGAATTCAAACCCGTTAACACTTGCCCCTGCTTATCTTTCACCCCGGCAACATTGGTTAACAACATCAACTTTTCGGCGCCCATCAATGCAGCAACTTTACCCGCTACTAAATCTGCGTTGATGTTAAAGGTAGTGCCGTCGGCACCTATTCCTATTGGAGCAATGACAGGAATAATGCCTATATCTTGGAGAGAATCGAGCAAATCAACATTGATTGATTCAACCTTGCCTACATGCCCAATATCGATAATTTCTGAGCTAAGCAGCTCCGGCGAATGCTGCTTAACATCTAGCTTACTGGCGTTGATCAGCTTACCGTCTTTACCGGTCAAACCAACCGCTAAACCACCATGCTGGTTAATTAGGGCAACAATTTCTTTATTGACCAGCCCTCCTAAAACCATAGAAACAACATCCATGGTGTCGGTATCAGTCACGCGCATACCATCAATAAATTTTGATTCGATATTCAGGCGCTCGAGCATCTCGCCAATTTGCGGGCCCCCGCCGTGAACGACGATAGGATTCATACCTACTAGCTTCATCAAAACAATGTCGCGCGCAAAATTATGCTTCAACTCGTCATCGACCATCGCATTGCCGCCATACTTCACAACGATTGTCTTACCAATAAATCGAGTAATGTAGGGGAGCGACTCGGTCAATACCGCGGCAATTTGTTCAGAACGTTGTTGATCAAGAGACATAGGCTTACCAAGTAGGCCGCTGCAGCGGCAAGAACTTCAGCGTTAATTATATATTAGGACGAGCGATTTATTGGCGCCCAAGTGCAAACATGCGTGCCGGCCGGCAAAATTGCAATGCATTTAGCGTCTCAGGCTTGACCGACAAGCTTCAGCGTCGGATCAATCTCGGCGAGCGCAGCTGCAAAAGTCTGTTGGATTTTTTGAAGCTCCGCTTCGGAGTCGGCCTCAAATCTGGCCGTGAGCTTCGATGAGGTATTGGACGCGCGAACCAAACCCCAACCCTGAGCATAATCGACCCTAAGCCCGTCTAATTGGGATACCTCACCGCCAACTAGCAGCGCACTGGCTGCTAAATCCTCAATAATGTTGAACTTCGCACCCTCTTCAACAAGAATATCAATTTCTGGTGTGCACACACTACTGGGCAATTCGGCTAACGCAGCATCGAGCGACAGCCCCTCAAGGGTGAGTATCTCAATCAAGCGAGTACCACTGTAAAGACCATCATCAAAACCAAACCAGCGCTCTTTGAAGCAAAAATGCCCAGAAAACTCGCCGCCCAACAAAGCACCGGTTTCGAGCATTTTTTGCTTAATGCGTGAATGACCGCTTTGCCACATCACCGGTCTGCCGCCCTGTGAAGAAATAACTTGGCTCAAGTTGCGCGTGCACTTAACGTCATACACCACGTCAGCACCAGGGTTGCGGGTCAATACGTCCTTGGCAAATAACATCAACAGTAAATCCGCATCCACGACGCGCCCACTGCCAGTGACCGCAACAACGCGATCGGCATCACCGTCAAAAGCCAAGCCAAGATCAGCCTCCTGCCGCATCACCTCAGCGACCAGCGCCTGGATATTTTCAGGCTTACAAGGATCTGGCAGATGATTAGGGAAGTTACCGTCGACCTCGGCAAACAGGGGCACCACCTCACAGCCTAACGAGGCAAACAACATAGGGGCTATGTCACTGGCCGCACCATTTCCGCAATCCAACACCACCTTTATTTGCGATGCAAAAACCACATCATCGGCTATTTGATCAATGTAGCGATCAACTAAATCTTGCCGAGTCAGATCGCCAGCGCCCGTCGCGAACGCGCCCGACACGGCTAGCGCATACAAGTCCTGGATTTGTTTATCGGCTAATGCCTGCCCATTTAGCACGACCTTAAAGCCGTTAACATCTGGCGAATTGTGGCTGCCAGTAATCATCACGCCCGCCTGCGTTTGCAAATGTTCAATGGCAAAGTAGACCAGCGGTGTAGGCACTAAGCCAATATCAACAACATCGCAGCCAGTGGCTAACAAGCTGCTAATCAGCGCCTCATGGATTCGAGCCGAAGAGAGCCTGCCGTCACGACCGACCACCAGCGTGTCGCTACCTGCCTGCAATGCTGCAGTGCCAATGGCCTTACCAATGAGCTCAACAGTATCATCATCGAGCTCTGTCTCAGCGATGCCGCGTATATCATAAGCTCTAAAAACATGAGCGGGAATCAAGGGCATGGCAATATCGAGCCCTGCAGCCTGAGCATCGGGTTGCGCCATCTCGGCAGGCCCTGCACCTTCAGCTGCTTGAGGCCCACTAGCATGGTCGCTAGGTTCCTCAACAGCAATTGCAGCGAGCTCTGGGCCGGCTGTCTTCTTCGCCAGCGCTCGCTTGGCGCGGTAGTTTTCCAGCGCCTGCGCAAAATCTCTCGCGGCTTGTTCAATCTCTGTAAATACAAACGACGGTAATTGGCCCGCTTGATCAAAAGACTGCTTCACATAGTCTCTCAATAAGCTCGCGTCACCATCAACCATTTTACCAGTAGCCGTTATTTGTTTTCGCAAAGCCAGCAAGCCCAAAGCCACAATTAAAAGCAATGCACTGGCTATTACAGAAGAAAAGACACCCAGTATTGCAGGCGACTTAAATAGCGAATATTCCAGCGACACGCTCGGGATAATGCGAAGCGGCTGACTCGCCGTTGCCACTGCCCGCTTAGATGAAGGCCGACTAAGGTCTGATGGAATTGCCACCGGCTTTGCATTGGGTATGCTGTAAAAAAGAGTGGTGACGGTATCGCTAGAGAGTTGGTCTCGACCTTTGAGCAGATCAAATTGCGCAAAAACCCAATCTGCTTTTAGCGTCAACATAATGGCCCCAACACTGCGATTGCCCACCTTAACCGCTCGAGCCAAACTCACCACATACTCGCCATTTAGCCGGTACACATCGACCACTACATGTTGATCGCCACGCGCACGCTCAACCATATTCTTTTCGATGTTGTTGCGCAGCTTGTGTTTATAAGCACCAAGATCTGCCGTACCCAAGTCACCCAAGGGCAAAATAACTAACTGATTGAGGTGTGGAAACATGGTTGCCCAATCATCAGCCATGCTATCGAGCGCTGCCTGATCGCCCACGTTTAATGCCATGTGCAGTGAAGTCAGGCGACTCAAACCTTCCAACTGATGGCTAAGAATTTGCAGGCTATTGTCGATAGCGCCCGCCTGTATTTTTACCGCTGTATCGGCTTTAAGCTGTGCCGCATCGCTACTAACCCAAGGGTTGAGTACAGCAAAATACAATCCGGCAACCATCACACTAGGCACCACAACCAAGAGCAAGCTAGACCAAAATTTTAATAGGCTAGGTGAATTAACCGACAATGAAGATACCTCCCTCTACTTCAATTGATGTTCGAATCGATACTGCAATCAACGGCTCAACCGGCGCCTGCGTCAACACTACAAACACACTAAACCCAAAGCCAATGAGCATCAACAAGCCTAATCAGAATGGCTATTTGAGATTATAGTGACGCCCAACGGACCGAGCAGATAAAATAATACCAATTGCCCAAAAAACGCTGCGCTTCTAGTAATTTTGCTGCCCCTTATTTATCGGCGTATAAACAATAATGCCTAGACCTGCTGGGCAATTAATTTAATCAGCTCACGCGCGAGTTGATCTTTGCTCATCTTAGGCATTTCAACTTGCTCGCTTCGGGTTAACACGATCACCTCATTGCTGTCGGAGCTAAATCCAATGTCATCACGCGACACATCATTGGCCACAATCATCTGTAAATTTTTGCGCTGCATCTTGGCATTGGCATGCTCTAACAGATCATGCGTCTCAGCGGCAAAACCCACCACCACGGGCGGGCTAATCAAACTACTGACAGCGGCGATAATATCGGGAGTCTTTTCCAACTCCAGCGTTAAGGTTTGTACTGCAGCGGTTTTTTTTATTTTTTGCGACTCACTTGTTACCGGACGAAAATCAGCCACTGCCGCCGCGCCAACAAAAATATCTGCTCCATCAATAACGCCCATCACCGCCTCCAGCATATCCTGTGCCGAAACTACATCTACACGCTGCGCACGGGCGTCAGCCTGTAAGTGAACCGGCCCAGCAATGAGCGTTACTTTTGCGCCAGCCTCAATGGCAGCAGTTGCCAGCGCAAAACCCATTTTGCCTGAGGAGTAATTACTGAGATAACGAACTGGGTCGAGTGCTTCGAGACTTGGCCCGGCAGTAATAACGACATGCCGGCCATCGAGGATGCCGCTAGCGAAGCAATCAGCTACCGCCTGCGCAATCTCTGCAGCCTCGCTCATTCGCCCTGCGCCTGTATCGCCGCAAGCCTGCGCGCCTTCGCCGGGGCCTACCGTGCGGTAGCCACGCTCAGCTAAACGCTGCAAATTAGTTTGATTAGCCTGATCCCGCCACATTGCCTGATTCATAGCAGGAGCTAATAATACCGGCGCATCGCTGGCGCACAGTACAGTCGCCAACAGATCGTCTGCTCGACCCACTGCAAAACGCGCTAAAGCATCGGCTGTGGCTGGCGCTACCACAATGGCGTCGCCCCAACGAGCCAGCTCAATGTGGCCCATCGCCGCTTCAGCCTCGGCATCGAGTAGCTCGGTATGCACGCGGTTGCCAGATACGGCTTGAAGCGTAAGTGGCGTTATAAACTCACAGGCACCACGCGTCATAATCACCTTAACTTCTGCACCAAGGTCGCGCAGCCGCCTAACAACATCAGGTGCCTTGTAAGCAGCAATACCACCGGTAACGCCAACGAGTATTCTTTTGTTTTGAAGTGACTGCATACTTTTATGTACTTAAATAGACGGTTTATTAAAAATGGTGCCTGATCAACCTTAGCCGTTCTTGGATACCACCGCTCAACATCTCAAGCCTATCGGGCAGGCAAGTGACATTGTGCTGGTATCTTAGGCAAGAGTACAATATTCCCCAAGAGACAACATCGGTAACCAAGGATTGACCGATGTCTATTGCAAATAGCGCACATCATGGAGGATTTTATGTCTATTGCAGCCTGGCCGACAACCGAACGGCCTCGAGAAAAACTCATTGCACGCGGCCCCCAAGCATTAAGCGACGCCGAATTACTGGCTATTTTTTTACGCACAGGCAGCCCCAAACACTCCGCCATAGAAATCGCAGGTCAACTTCTCACCCAGTTTGGTGGTCTCGCGCCATTACTGCATGCCTCACGCCGCGATTTTGTTTCGCTTCATGGGCTGGGAGACGCCAAATACGCCATGTTACAAGCGATTCAGGAGATATCACGGCGCAGCATGCTCGAGGCCCTGCAACGCAGCTCAGCACTCACTAGCCCAGAAAAAACGCGCGGCTATTTAAAAAACATCCTCGCTCACCAACCACGCGAAATTTTTTGGGCGCTTTTTTTAGACAGTCAGCATCAAGTCATCGCCAGCGAAGCCCTAGCTCACGGCACCATTGACAGCGCGAGTATTTATCCTCGTGAAGTGCTTAAAGCCAGCCTCTCGCACAACGCTGCGGCGCTAATCTTTGCCCACAACCACCCCTCTGGCTCACTGACACCCAGCCAGGCCGACCAAGACATCACGCGAAAACTGCAAGAGGTGCTGGCAATGGTCGACATACGCGTGCTCGACCATATTATTGTCGGTGGTAACCGTACCGTTTCGATGGCAGAACTTGGCCTCATTTAATTCTATAGTGGCTCTTTCGCCGCTTAGACTTGTACTTGGGGCGCTGTTTTGGTATAAAGCGCGTCCTTTTTGCAGAGCATCTCACCCTGATGGGCCACTCATACGCAAAAGGCCGGCGAATGTGGTCGGGGATGTTGAGCGCCACTTTGGGTGTTATCAACAGTTCAAGATCAACTATTTGAGTAGCTGGCGCGCCAACTAAGGCGGCTTAGTTCGAACCAAGAATTGCGGAGAGATACCATGTCAAAAGTTTGCCAAGTTACCGGTAAGCGCCCGATTACCGGGAACAACGTTTCCCACGCCAAGAATCGCACCAAACGTCGATTCTTGCCTAATCTGCATCGCCATCGTTTTTGGTTAGAAGCTGAGAAACGTTTTGTAACGCTGCGAGTTTCATCAAAAGGCATGCGCATTATCGACAAAAAAGGTATAGATACCATTGTAGCCGAGCTGCGCAATCGCGGTGAAGCGGTTTAGCTGAAAGTTAATCTACATCACTAGAAAACAATTACTGAAAAAATCCCAAGAGATCTAAGGTTATGAGAGAAAAAATTCGACTTAATTCTTCTGCCGGTACTGGCCATTTTTATACAACAGATAAAAACAAACGTACCATGCCTGAAAAAATGGAGATCAAAAAGTTTGATCCGGTGGTTCGTAAGCACGTGACGTATAAAGAAGCTAAAATTAAGTAATTGTCTTTCGGCTAAAGACAATCGAAACCCGCTCTCTAGGCGGGTTTTTTTGTATGGGTTCTTTTTTTAACTCGCAGCCATTGTTATGCAATTATGAATAACGAAAATGGCGCCTTAACTAATACACTCGCGTAATCCATCAAATGCCAGAGCTACCCGAAGTAGAAACCACCAAGCGGGGCATTGCACCTCACGTCGTTAACAAAACCATTACACGTGTTGAAGTGCGCAACAAAAACTTACGCTGGCCGGTCACCGCTGCATTCAGCAAAAATATTGCCGGCCATAAAGTACAAGACGTTTCTCGCCGAGCAAAATATTTGCTGTTTAAACTGCAGAGCGGTTACTTCATGCTGCACTTGGGCATGTCCGGCAGCTTGCGCTTAGCCAGCAGCAGCGAACCTTTACTCAAACACGACCACTTAGTTTTTCATTTGTCGAGCAATCTAACTCTGCGCCTGAATGACCCTCGACGCTTTGGTTCTGCACTATGGCTTGGTCACAATCCTGAAGACCATTCGCTGCTAAGCTCTTTAGGCCCCGAACCTTTTGATTCAAGCTGCACCGCCCAGCGCTTATTTAAACTCTCACGCAAGCGTAAAGTTGCCGTGAAAAATTTTGTCATGGACAATAAAGTTATTGTGGGCGTTGGAAATATTTATGCCAGCGAAGCCTTGTTCGCCAGCGGCATTAGACCACGCCGAGCAGCGGGGAGAGTCACACAAGCACAATACAGTGAACTACTAGAAAACATTCAAACTATATTGCAAGCCTCAATCACAATGGGCGGAACCACGCTGCGCGATTTTGTTGGTGGCGACGGCAAGCCGGGCTATTTCCAACAAACACTGAGTGTCTATGGCCGTGAAGGCTTGGCTTGTAACACATGCAACTCGACCATCAAGCAAATCACTATAGGTCAGCGCAGCAGCTTTTACTGCCCGCAATGCCAGCAATAGTCGCTGACGGCTAACGCTCACTGCCCCGAAGCCGTGCCCTCTCGGCGCGGATCTGCCACACCCTGCCAGCCTAGTGATGTTTTATAAATAGCATGAATACCGCTGGTCTGCTCACGCACATCGAGCACGTGCCCCATCTCACCTAACGTTTTTACTGTGTCCTCGCTAACTGCGCTCTCAACCCGAACCTTATTACCCGCCTCAACCACATGACTCGCTGCTACAGACTGGGGCAACGACTGACCGAGCACTAACACCTCATACAACACTCGAGCCACATAACTAATAATACTTCTACCACCTGGTGAGCCCAACGCGAGAACAGGCTGATTCTTTGTATCAAATACAATCATAGGTGACATCGAGCTTAGCGGGCGCTTACCGCCTTGCACGCGGTTCGCTATCTTCTGACTGCTTGCATCGATTGGTGCAAAAGAAAAATCGGTAAGTTGATTATTTAAAATAAAACCACCTGACATAAGTCGCGAGCCAAAAGCCGTTTCGATACTATTGGTCATGCTAACGATATTGCCCGAAGCGTCCATAATCGTCAGGTGCGTGGTAGAGGGTAATTCTAGAGAAAGTCCTGTCATAAAAGCGTCAGCATCAACTGCAGATGGACTGCCAGGCGGCGTCAATTTACTGCGTCGGGCCAAGTCAATCATGGATGCGCGCTGTGACAAATAATCAGCCTCAAGCAAACCCACAACAGGCACGCTGACAAAATCAGGATCAGCTAAATATTTGTTTCTATCGGCAAATGCCAATCTCGAGGCCTCAATAAAAGCGTGGGCAAGGACGGCATCGCCAGCCACGCCGGCGCTAACCAAGCTTGGATTGTGACGCGCCTCAATTTCCAGAGACTCCAACATGGCCAATATACTCAGCACAGTAGTCGCCCCCGAAGACGGTGGCCCCATGCCACAAAAACGGTATGCAAAAATTATTTTACAAACCGGCTTACGCAACACTGACTGATACTGCGAAAAATCGCGCATCGACAATTGCCCAGGGTTAGCGTCATCACCAACCACAGCCACCATCGCCTCAACCATAGCGCCATAATAAAAAGCATTAGGCCCACCCGCGGCCAAAGTCTTTAATGAAAGGGCGTAGTCTTTGTTTTTTAGCAAGCCACCTTGTAACAAGCCCTGCCCATCAGGATAAAGATAGCGCGCCATTTGCGGCCTGGCCCGCAAGGCGGGTACTTTTTTTATTAGCGTACTGAGACGTTCAGAAACGGTAAAGCCATTTTCCGCAAGCTCAATAGCATCATCAAATAACAGCGGCCATTCAATAATTCCATGCTGATCATGTGCACGACCTAACATATGAACCATGCCGGGCACGCCAACACTGCGGCCGCCTATTAGCGCCTCAACAAACCCCACGGGCTGCCCATCACCGGCCTTTAAAAACAAATTCTCATCGGCGCCGAGCGGCGCTGTTTCGCGGCCATCATAGCTACTTAACTGCTGATTTTTTGCGTCCCAAAACAATAAAAATCCGCCGCCACCTAGGCCCGAAGATTGAGGCTCAACCAAACCCAGTACCATTTGTGCAGCAATGGCAGCATCAATCGCAGAACCGCCTTCGGCGAGTATTTTTGTGGCTGCAGCCGTCGCATAAGGATTCGCGGTGACTGCTAGGTAGTCTTGCGCCAACTTGACCTTCTGCGCCGATGCTGTGATTTGGCTGGCAGGCTCAGGGGCGAGTTGCTCATTGACATAAATGAAGTCGCTGGCCGCTTTTACCTGTGTTGCGTCTAACGAGCAGCAACCACCCGTGAGCAATAACAATATGACTAGTGCAGTACGCGCGCCTAAATAAGTACTACCAGTAATGCTTTTTAAGCGCCAGCTCCGCACGCCTAACTCAGTTTTAAGCGAATGGATTCAAGGACGGTGGGGGGTACAAATTTAGAAACATCGCCATGAAGCGTTGCGATTTCTCTAACCAATGTCGATGAGATATAAGTAAGATCATCGGCAGGCGTAAGGAACACTGTTTCAAAATCGCTTTTCATTGCTCGATTCATGTTGGCCAACTGAAACTCATATTCAAAATCAGAGATCGCACGCAAGCCCCGCAAGACAACCGTTTCATTAAGGTCTTCTAAGAAGTGTGTCAGCAACTTATTAAAACCAACCACTTTGACGTTGTCCAGATGCTGTAACGCCGCCTGCGCCATCGCAACACGCTCGTCTAACGTAAACATTGGATTTTTTAAGTTACTCGCCGCAACCGCAACCGTAACATGGCTAAAAAGATTACACGCTCGCTCAATAAGATCGACATGACCATTAGTTAACGGATCGAAACTTCCCGGATATACAACAGAAGACATAACGCATATTGACTCGGTGAATTGAATAAAGAACGCTGCTAAACAGCGCAAGAAGATAGCTCTATAAACAAGGCATAGCTAACTGTGCGATAGTAAACCGATTTTGATTAAGCCTCAAGACTCCCCACGGGCTGGCTGCCGGACTGCTCAACAACAAACAAGAGGTATTGAACATTGCCCGCGCGGCGCTGCTTGAGTAATTGCCAATGAGCGGGCATTGCAGGTAAATCTGCTTCGCTAGGCAACTCGATATAAATGCGGGCATCCACGGCCAGCAGGCCACTCTGTTCAAGCGTAACAACCACTTCAGGTAAAAAATCACTGGCAAAGGGCGGGTCTAGAAACACAATATTAAAGCGTGATTCGCCATGGGCTAAGGGCTGACTAGCTAACCAGCGCAGCGCATCCGCAGAACAAACGCTCAACTGATGAGCGCCCAGCCGACGGGCCTCTGATTGCATAATAGCCACTGCCTGTCGATTCGTGTCAATTGCATACGCGGTGGCGGCACCACGAGAAAGCGCCTCAAAAGCCAATGCACCAGAGCCTGCAAATAAATCAAGGCAGTGCGCTCCCTTCATATGAGGCGCTAACCAATTAAACAGGGTCTCTCTCACCCGCTCCGATGTTGGCCGAAGGCCATCACCATCAGCAAAATTAAGCTTAGAGCCACGCCAAACGCCCGCTATCAAACGCAGTTGATTCGTTAAGGGCTTTTTACGCGGATTTTTTTTCGAACTCATAGCTAGCTAGCTTAAAGACTTTTTTTGGCCTGACAAGTTAATAGTATTTGCGCGCACAATGTTTGTCGGTCAGCGTATAATTTGTCAGCTGTCTGCCTGCAAGCACTCGAAAACACTCGGGCAAGCCGCGCAGCCTTGTTAATTTTTTAAAATAAGTGAACAACATGTTGAAATTTATTAAGCGTCGCAAGTCGCAGTCCGTCGCCCCCTCTTCCGATAAAGGCAATCACAAGCCAGCCACATCTAGCGAGCCTGACGAGATTATACAGCCTGGCGTGGACGATGCTGCAAATGACCTTGGCGCCACCAATATTGGCCAAGAAGAGCCCGCCTCAGCAGAGCCTAATAGAAAGAGCTTTATTAAGCGGCTAGCCAGCAAAATCAGCAAAACCAGCAGCAATCTGGGCGACGGGCTCGGACAAGTACTGCTGGGTAAAAAGGAAATCGATGACGAGCTACTTGAAGATATTGAAACACAGCTGCTCTTGGCCGACGTAGGCATCGATACCACTCGCAAAATCATTGATGCGCTTACCACGGCTATCGAGCGAGATGCATTAACGGACTCGCGGGCGCTATACAAAAAGCTTAAAGCAGAACTCAAAAGCACACTGGGCGGCAGTGAAAATGACTTTGTGATTGATGCTAACCAGGCGCCCTATGTCATATTGGTGGTGGGCGTTAACGGGGCTGGCAAAACAACGACCATAGGCAAGCTGGCTAAGCGACTCCAAAATAACTCATTTCGTGTAGCTTTAGCCGCTGGCGATACTTTCCGCGCCGCTGCGGTAGAGCAATTACAAGTATGGGGCGACCGCAATGATATCCCCGTTATTGCTCAGCACACGGGTGCAGATAGCGCCTCGGTAATATTTGATGGGTTAGAAGCAAGCAAGGCGCGCGATATTGATGTGCTGATCGCCGACACTGCCGGTCGACTGCACAACAAAGAAAATCTCATGGAAGAATTGAAAAAAATCGTTCGCGTTATGGGAAAAATCGATGCGTCTGCACCCCATGAAGTTCTGCTGGTTCTCGATGCGACCACAGGCCAAAACGCAATCGCCCAAGCACAAAAGTTTCAACAAGCCGTTGGGGTTACTGGCATTGCCATAACCAAACTCGATGGCACTGCCAAAGGGGGTGTGGTCTTTGCAATCAAAGATCAACTCAAACTCCCCATCCGCTTTATTGGCGTGGGTGAGAGTATTGAAGATCTGCGCCCTTTTGAGCCCGACGACTTTGTCGAAGCACTGTTTTCTGGTATTGATTAGCCATGATTGAATTCAACTCAGTGAGCAAGGTTTACCGCGGGCAGCGAGCGTTGGCGGACCTTAACTTTTTGCTTGATCGCGGAGAGATGGCTTTTTTAACGGGGCATTCTGGCGCAGGTAAAAGCACCCTACTCAAGCTCATAATGCTTATAGAAAAGCCAAGCAATGGCGAGGTTTTAATTGATGGCCAGACGCTTACTAAAGTACGCGGGTCCAATATTGCTAAGCTAAGACGCAATATTGGCTTCGTCTATCAAAGCCATCACCTATTATCCGATAGGAATGTCTTTGATAATGTAGCGCTACCGCTGATGGTGGCAGGCTTTCACCATCGCGATATTGCTCGGCGCGTTCGGGCTGCACTTGATAAAGTTGGCCTGCTAAGTAAAGAAAAACAAAATCCAGCAACGCTTTCAGGTGGCGAACAACAGCGTGTTGGCATTGCTCGGGCGGTCGTCAACAAACCGCCTATTTTGCTGGCAGATGAGCCAACCGGTAACCTTGACCCCCAACTCAGCGCCGAAATCATGCAGCTATTACATGATTTCAATAACGCCGGAGTGACGCTACTCATTGCAACCCACGATTTAGCACTTATTGCAAAAATGCCTCACCGATCGCTCATTTTGCGCCAAGGCCAATTAATTGGAGGCGGCCACCTTAGCGATAACGCCGCCATTGAGCGAAATGCGCCTGCCGACTTGGGTGGTCATTCATAAATGCGCGACACGCCACTCAAGCAAGGTGCAACCTCCCCCATGCTCAGCTGGCGTGACCAACTGCGTGTTTGGCGAGATTCGCATCGACTGTTCGCTAAGCAGAGCTTCGATCGCCTATGGGAAAAGCCGCTCGCCACACTGGTGACGCTGACGATGCTTGCCATCGCCATCGCCCTGCCCACGCTGTTACATCTAGGGGTGAAAAATGTTTCCAGCTGGGTCAGTTATTCAGACAGCGGCTTAGAGATGACTGCTTACTTACACATGCCCACCGTTCCGGGCCAATCGATCACTGACTTCAATAGCGAGGGGCAAGCGTTAGCGCTGCGTGTCGCGCAACTAAGCGGCGTTAAACAAGTTGAATTTATTTCGGCTGAAGACGCGCTCCTCCGGCTCGAGGCTATTGCCGGAGCTGGGAGCATCGATATTATCGACAGCCTGCCCGCCAACCCATTGCCAGCCGCCATCAGAGTGGTGGTTGGGCAAGGGCCAGAGTTGGCTTCCATAGCCAATGCGCTTGCCCAACAAATAGAAGTATTGCCCGAAGTCGAGTCTGTGCGCTTTAATCTTGAGTGGTTTCAAAAGGCGCAAGCCATTGTGCAACTGGTGCTAAGAATCAATCTGGCCGCATCGGTGTTGCTCGGCATGGGCGTCGTGCTGGTCATCGGGAACACCGTGCGCGTATCCATCGCTAGCCGGCGCGAAGAAATATTGGTAGCCAAGTTAGTGGGTGCCACCAATGCCTATGCAAGAAGACCTTTTTTATACTTAGGGGTCTGGCTTGGCGCGACAGGCGCAGCGATGGCATTGATCATATCGTTCGCATGTATGTATGCACTCACATACTACATAAAGCCCTTAGAAGCAGCCTACAGTACCAATATCAGCATACAGCGCTTAAGCGCCGATACCGCACTAGTCATTTTTTTGGCCAGCGCAGGCCTTGGCTGGGTTGGATCTTGGGTGATTTGCAGTAATCAAATCAGTAAACTTGAGCCCGAATAACAGCCCCGCAACTCTTTTAAGATTTTTGACTCTTTTCGGAGCATTTGGCAACTTTTAAGCACCTTTGCCAATATCTAGATGAATTTTTAAATCTATGCCGATGACGGCTAAGGCGGCAATCCTGGCACCCCGCATTGAACTATTTCAACATTAGCACTCTAATGCAGAGAGTGCTAAAATTGCTGTAACGAGGCAGCGCATCCCACCCAATCTTTCCACCTGCGCTCCCAATGATTACCTATCGCCAACACCGAGCAAATGCTCAGGCGCGAGAAGAAGGACAATGCAGACATGAATACACAACTACAAGCGATACCGGTGCTGACACCCGGCAGTAATATCAATGCCTATATGGCCTCGGTCAATAGCTTTGAAGTACTGAGCAAAGACCGAGAACAAGAACTTGGCCGCCGACTAGTCGAACAAGGTGACCTGGAAGCCGCCCGCGAGCTGATACTTTCGCACCTTCGCTTCGTTGTCCGCGTGGCAAAATCTTACAACGGCTATGGGCTTGGTTTAGGCGATTTAATTCAAGAGGGAAACATTGGTTTAATGAAAGCGGTTAAGCGCTTCAACCCTGAAAAAGGTGTCCGGCTAGTATCATTTGCCGTGCACTGGATCAAAGCCGAGATCCATGAGTTTATCTTGCGTAACTGGCGTATCGTTAAAATCGCCACTACCAAAGCGCAGCGCAAATTATTTTTCAATTTGCGCGGCAAGAAAAAAGATTTGGCTTGGCTGAGCAGCGAAGAGGCACAGGTCATCGCCGAAGATTTAGGTGTGGCAGTCTCAGATGTCCAGCAAATGGAAGGTCGGCTTTCATCCTATGACATGGGCTTCGATGCACCGGCAGATGCCAGCGAAGAAAAAGCGGCTCAATCTCCTGCCTATTTTTTACAAGACCAGTCAGCCGATCCAGCATTAGCGAGTGAAGATTCTCAGTGGGCACAGCAACAAAGCACTGAGTTGCGACAAGCGCTACTTTCTCTAGATGATCGCAGCCGCCATATTCTTCAAGCACGCTGGCTCAATGAGTCTTCGAAAGTTACCTTGCACGATCTAGCTGCTGAATATGGCGTGTCCGCTGAGCGCATACGCCAGCTTGAAAAAGAAGCTATGAAGAAGCTCAAAACCGCTATGCAAGCGGCCGCTTGAAACGGCCAGCAAGTCAATAGCAACACGGTAAGCGCTGCCAAAATCATTTTCGACCGGCAATATCCCGCGCTATAATGTGCAAGCAGAGCAGGGCGCTCATAGATAGTAAGCGCCAACATTGCATGGCCTGCTATGATTAATAATGAGCACGCTTGCCAACACACTTGTACTAACACCTCCACTTTATCGCCCACCACCATCAACTATTTACTGGCTTACTATGACCCACGCATTCCTTTTAATGGGCGCTATTTTTGGCATGCTCGCGGTAGCTTTCGGTGCCTTTGGCGCTCATGCATTAAAATCACGACTGACCGTCGAGCTCTTGAATAGCTATCAGACTGCTGTACAGTACCAATTTTGGCATGCATTAGCGTTGTTGGCCGTTGGCCTATTAGTGCTTCAGCTCAATCCATCTCGGCTGCTACAAAGCAGCGGCTGGATGTTTTTTTTCGGAACACTGTTATTTAGCGGATCAATTTATGTGCTAACACTGACCAATGTTCGCCAAATTGGTTTTTTAAATATTGGCGTGCTGACTCCAGTGGGCGGCTTGAGCCTAATGCTAGGCTGGCTGCTACTGATACTGGCTCTTTGGCGCAACCAATAAATTTTTCATAGCCGTCAGCTTATCATCGGTGCGCTGACAGGCCATTCAACAAACCTTCCACGACCTAGCCATCAATGCCTGAATCTCCCAAAGCTAACGCCGACAGCCGCGCCCGCAACCGACCCATTCGTAGTTTTGTTATTCGCAGCGGCCGCATGACCGAGGCGCAGCGCAAAGCACTCGACACCCATATGCGTCGATGGGCGCTGCCGCAAGATCGGCAGCCAGAGAATTATGAAACGGTGTTTGGCAACCCAAATCCTCTAACACTGGAAATCGGTTTTGGCATGGGCGACTCACTGGCAACCATGGCGCTGGAAAGCCCCCAGAGAAACTTTATAGGCGTTGAAGTGCATCAAGCAGGAGTAGGGCGGCTACTCGCCCTAGCCGATGAATTTCAGTTAAGCAACCTGCGCGTCTACTGCCACGATGCGGTTGAGGTGCTACAACAAAACATTAGCCATCACAGCCTTGAGCGCGTCAATATTTACTTCCCTGACCCCTGGCACAAAACTAAACATCATAAACGCCGTTTGATCCAGCCAGAATTTCTAACACTACTGCATAGCCGCCTAAAAAATAAAGGCTTATTGCACATTGCTACCGACTGGGAGCCCTATGCCAAGCATGTCATTACGGTTGTCAACCAACATGCAGGATTTAACAACATTGCCGGCTCAAAAATTTACACGGATCCTGCTGAGCTAGGCAGACCGGAAACAAAATTCGAGCGTCGCGGCGTCAAGCTGGGCCATGGCGTATGGGACATGGCTTTCAAAACCTGCCATAACACTGAAGAGAGATGATTATGATTAAACTTGTGAAACAACCTGCCTGCGTGTAAGGTTTGGTTTATTACTTACAGTCGCAAGGACAATTAAGGGAGCGAAAATGCAAACGAAACGCGTGCGTGATTTCATGGCCAAGCATTATGCAACAGTGACGCCTGATCAATCGATTGCAACGGCCGTACGTATTATTCTTGAATACCATCAATCAGCTGCGCCAGTAATAAACGAACAGCAACACCTTGTTGGCTTACTTTCGGAGGCCGACTGCATGCGCTCAACGTTAGTTGAGGGCTATTTTAATGAGGGTGTAACGCTAGTGCGCGAACAAATGAGCGTTGACCTAGAATCGGTTTCACCTGACCTAGAGCTCAGCGCGGTATCAGAAAAGTTTTTACAAAATAACCGTCGCTTAATGCCCGTAGTAGAAGCCGGCACGCTGGTAGGTATTTTATCAAGACAAGATATATTAAAAGCGCTGATTTAACGCGCTTCAATTGTAGTATGCGCTCTTATCAAGCTAGCCAGTTCTAGCTAGCTGAACTCTGCAATAAGATCATTAAGAAATAGCCAGCCATGCCCACTAGCGGCGATCCGGTGGTCATCTTGTATTAGTAAATGGCGCTCGACTAAAGAATCAATTTTTCCAGCCACGACGTTTAAATCAAGGCCAGTTCTGGCAGCGAAAAGCTCCTTAGCAAAGCCTTTTTTTAAGCGCAGCGCATTGAGCATAAATTCAAGTGGCAGCTCTACCGCATCAATAGCTTGCTCGCCAGCGAGCTTATTACTATTAGCCAAATAATGATTTGGCATACGCGTTTTCCAACGGCGGGTTACTTTGCCTTGGTAACTCAATTTGCCATGTGCCCCTGCGCCAATGCCTAAATAGTCACCGAACATCCAATAGTTGAGATTGTGCATCGACGCTCGACCGGCTCGAGAAAATGCCGACACCTCATACTGCTCATAACTATTTTTTGCCAATAGCGCAAAACCTGCATCTTGGATCGCGCCGAGAGTATTTTCATTGGGCAAGGTCGGCGGAAAATTATAAAAGGCGGTGTTTTGCTCGATAGTTAATTGATACCAAGAGATATGTTCTGGCTGCAAATCGATAGCTTGTTGTAAATCAGCTTCAGCATCACTCACAAGCTGCATAGGTAGCCCGTGCATTAAATCAAGATTAATGTTGTCAAAACCCGCATCTCGAGCTTTCACATAAGCTCGCACCGCATCATCACCGTTATGTATACGCCCTAACTTTTGTAATGCATCATTCGAAAAACTTTGTACACCTATAGACAATCGATTGATGCCAGCTCTGCGAAAACCAGCAAAATTAGCTTGATCGACTGTACCAGGATTAGCTTCAAGCGTAATCTCAATATCACTGGCAAAAGTTATTTGCTCGCGTAGCGCATCGATGAGAAGCGCATAAAAATTTGCAGATAATAAAGAGGGCGTGCCGCCGCCTATAAAAATCGACTGTAGGGGGCGAGGCTCTTCGAGCAATTGACGGTCTTGCTTAAAATCTTGCAGCAGAGCCTGCAAATAGTCCATTTCGGGTAACGGCGCAGGAGACGATATCAATTCATCGCCCTTCAACGGCTCGACTGCTGCATGCACATGCGAATTAAAATCGCAGTAGGGACACTTTTTAATGCACCAAGGTACATGTATATAAAGCGATAGTGGTAAGGGCATTATGTTAGGCCAAGCTACCCTGTGATTTTAATAGCGCAAGTAATTGCCGCATGGCAATACCTCGATGACTATGCGCATTTTTGATAGCCGGGCTCAAACTAGCCGAACTCACATTAAATTCGGGAACAAAAAATAACGGATCATAGCCAAAGCCTGCATCACCTTGCGGCGCGTCAAGGATTCGGCCATGCCATTGCCCCACACAGACGACTGGCGTAGGATCTTTTTGATGCGTTAAAAAAGCCAATGCACAAATAAATCTAGCACCGCGATTTTCTGGGGCGACGTCGCGCAGCGCTCGCAGAAGCTTTTCATTATTGGCGCCATCGCTAGCCCCATCGCCATGCTGATCTTGACTATAACGAGCGGAATAAATACCCGGCGCACCATCAAGCCAATCTACAGCCAAACCCGAATCGTCAGCAATAGCAGGTAGGCCCGTATGCTGGGAAGCATTGCGCGCTTTAATAATTGCGTTTTCAATAAAGCTCAAACCACATTCATCAGCCTCTGGCACATCATAGTCACTTTGCGCAACAACATCGCACGCATAGTCTTCTAACAGTGCACGAAACTCGCGTAACTTACCTTGGTTGCCACTTGCGAGAACCACTTTATTCAGTATTGTCATTACTTGCCTAACTAATTGTGAAAAAAGCGACGTTCTAGCTTGATAGCAATACTTTTATCGCTTGTAACGGGAGTGACATCAACCTGAATAATAATCATTTCATTGTCATTGGTTATTTTGAACGGCGCTAAATAGTAGCGAGCATCGGTCTCAACCACCTCTTGAAAATTTAAAGACCGTCGATGCAATAAATCATAAGAGCTACCGCTTATAGTTTTAGCGGCGATGGGGTGACTACTGCCGTCAGGAAAATGCTCAAGCACCGAGACATTTAGCAAGCCTCGATCGTCACCGCGCACAATGCCCAATGAGCTTGCAACCTTAGGAGTTAAGAAGCTGGTATTAAATGCGCTATAAAAAACTTCGTAGCTCCCTTCACGCACAGAAATATTTTCTTGTGCCGGCAGCGTGAATGGCCAAAGAAAAATACTGGCCAAGACAATACGCAAGGCGATCTTCGGAAAAATTAAAAAGCAACTAGTTTGTAACATGATAAACCGCCTGTGCTGCGAATAGATTGGGCCAACGATCAACTATTGGCGAAAAAACCGAAGGACCGCTCGCTGTTGCGTCACGATAGTTAGCGGCCTGAAAGTTTCGGTGCAGTACGCTAATATCACGTTGTTCACACAGCACTTCGAAATCGTTAACCGTGCAAAAATGGATATTGGGCGTGTTATACCACTCATGCGGCATAAACTTGCTCACTGGCATTTTTCCGCGGGTGAGTAAGTATCTTCGAGCTTGCCAATGTCCAAAGTTAGGGAAAGTGATAATACACTCCTTACCGACGCGCAACATTTCTTGCAAAACAAAGTCGGGCCGATGCACCGCTTGCAAAGTTTGGGTTAGCAGTACCGTATCAAAACTATTATCTGCAAAATTGGCCAAGCCCTGATCGAGGTCTTGCTCAATAACATCAATGCCATTGCTAATACAGGCCGCAATATTGTTCGCATTAATTTCAACACCGAGCGAGCGCACCTGCTTTTTTTGTTGCAAAAATTTTAAAAGGGCGCCATCGCCGCAACCTAAATCTAAAATTCGAGAATGCGGCGTGACCCACTGTTCGATGGTTAAAAAATCAGGACGCATTTAATTCGCCTCCTTTAATTTCGCACTCTTCAGACATTTTATGCATGTAGGCAGAAAAAACTGTTTGGTAGCGTTGCACGGGAAGTAAAAATGAATCGTGGCCAAGGCTAGATTCTATCTCAACATAACTAACTGGTTTTTCTGCCGCAATGAGTGCATCTACCATCTCTCTGGATCTAGCGGGCGAAAAACGCCAATCGCTGGTAAAGGACGCAACAAAAAATTTGCATTGCGCTTCGCGAAAGGCAGCCACAGGATCGTCACCGTATTCACGAGCTAGGTCAAAATAATCCAGTGCACGGAGCATAAGCAGGTAGGTATTTGCATCAAAACTGGCAGCAAATTTGTCACCTTGATGACGTAAGTAACTTTCAACTTGAAACTCAAGGTTGCTCTCAACGCCTTGAGTAAAACTTCCGGCGCGCAGCTCACGACCAAATCGTTCACCCATCAAATCGCCCGACAAATAAGTAATGTGCCCGATCATGCGTGCAATGGCCAGACCGTTTTTTGGTCTAGTCTGATGGTCGTAGTAACGGCCATCATGAAAATCAGGATCATTCGTGATGGCCGTGCGGGCCGTGTTATTAAAGCCAATATTTTGCGCGCTCAGTTTCATGGCCGATGCCAGCACCACGCAATGCCGGAGCAGCGCAGGATATTCGAGCGCCCAACGCAAGGCCTGCATACCGCCTAAACTGCCGCCAATCACGGCGGCCCATTGTTCAATGCCCAGATGCCCCATTAAAAGATGCTGACTGGCGACCCAGTCTCTCACCCGCAATGTAGGAAAATCAGGACCCCAAGGTGTCTGAGTATTAGGGTTGATTGAGCTAGGCCCAGTACTTCCACTGCAGCCGCCAAGGTTATTAACGCTCACCACGTAAAACAGATCGGTATCGATGGCTTTACCTGGGCCGATATAGTGATTCCACCAACCGGGCTTTTTATCGTCGCTATGATGATAGCCAGCCGCGTGATGATCGCCAGATAAAGCGTGGCAAACGAGTACCGCATTGCGGCCATCACTATTGAGCGTGCCATAAGTTTCAAAAGCCAGCTCAATAGAGGGAAGATCACGACCTGATGAGGTGCGAAAAGGCTGGTCGTAAATGAAATGCTGGGTTTCTACCAAACCAATCGAGTTTTTATCGGCAGCATCATATTGACCGCCGGCGACAGCTTCACTATTATTTTTAATTGTATCCGCCTTCACTGACAAAGCTCCGCATACCCAAGTCAAATGTGTAATCGTTCATTGAATCCAATACACCCGCACAGGCGCCTTAAACAATTTAGATCGTAGTTTACCGTAATAAGCTCGTCCGTCTGCACGGCGCCACCACGACAATTCACCGAAATAGTAACTCTCTGCAAAGATTAAACGCAGCCATTACGAGGCAAAGCCGTGACGAAAATTGGCAAACAGCGGGGTAAACCCTTCATTGCACAACCGTGTAGCACGGCAACGCTTATTACCTCCGCGTGTAGGCCGATAATCGTCAATCAGGCCCGGTAGCGCAATCCCTCTATCTTCAGCAAGCCACTCCATCACCTCGCGCAGTGGTGCTGGGTGACCATCCGATGCCAAATACACCGACTCAAGTGGCTCACCCCGTGCATAGCGATCAATTAGATGAACCAACACAGCAACGCAGTCGTCTACATGTATACGATTACTATATTTTTCAGGTCTAACCGGGCATATGCGACCCTGCTCAAGCACCTGCAACAAATGATTATGCCGCTGGGGGCCATAAATGCCACTAAAGCGAATAGCACAACTAGGTAAGTTGGCCGCCGCTAATATAGCTTCGGCAGCCAGCATGGTCAGTCCTGAATAGCCGGTTGGCTGCGTATGGCTAAGTTCATCAACCCAGCAACCGTCGTTGTGTGCATAAACACTGGTCGACGACGCAAACAGCACCAATGGTTGCCTGCCCCGGCTTTGGATAACGCTTAGCACATTCTTCAGGCCATCCACATAAATAGCCTGATAAGACGAAGCGCCAGGAGGCGCAGTCAGCGTAATAATAACGATATCCCAATTCCCCAAAGCCAATGGGCTTAGTGACTCGAGCTGCGTTACATCAACGGTCAATTGGGCCATGTCACTGGGTAAATCAACGGCCGAACGCTGGGCAGCCGTCACTTGGTGACCTTGAGCAAACAACACCGGACTCGCCGCTTTACCCAGTCCGCCACAACCCACCCACAAAATGCGTTGCGGCTCAGTCTTGCTGTCAGAAGTATCTTGATGCGACATTTTTTAGTTCTTTACGAATAAATGAAATTTTAGTGAGCTGCTTTCTTCTTACCCAGTGCCTGTTTTGCTTGACGACAATCTACCACTGTAAAAATATTCAGTAATCATTCTATAATGCCTGCATTCGGTTATATAGTGCTATCTAACACTGCCTGCTGCCGCTTCAATCTCAGGACCATAAGCAGCTATTTAACCAGTGAATAAATAACTCGCCATGTAAGCCTTGTGATGAAAAAAGCCAACTCGGCAAGTACACAAATTGCTAACAAGCCCGCAGGTCCTGCGGGCTTACATATCACCCGCATCAAGGGTATTGGACCTGCCATAGCCGAAAAGCTTCAGCGCTTAGGCATCTTTTCGGCCCTCGACTTATTATTCCATTTACCGTTACGCTACGAAGACCGTACTCATGTACAAACCATTCAAGAACTGCGTAATGGGCATAGTGCCGTAATAGAGGGCGAAATCACTAGCAACGGTGTGCAATTTGGCAAGCGTCGCTCATTAGTGTGCCGGTTAAAAGATAGCAGCGGAGTTATTGATTTACGTTTTTTTTATTTTTCTGCAGCACAACAGAAAAATCTTGCGGTTGGCACGCAGCTTAGGTGCTTCGGAGAAGTCAGCTTAGGCCGTAACGGGCTGACGATCATTCACCCTGAATACACCACGTTCGATGAGCTAGCTGAGCAACACCCAGCGACGCCGGATGACCAACACCTAACCGCTATTTACCCCAGCTCAGACGGCCTACATCAAGCAAGATGGCGAGCTTATATGCAGGCTGCATTCACTCTTATAAAGCCTGATGATTTAATTGACTTGGTAGATGTTAAACAACTCAATCATGCCGGACTCACCACCCACCATAGCCTCTATGACGCGCTAAAAACACTGCATTTTCCACCTAACACAATCGATACGCATTTATTGTATGAAGGCCTGCATCCGGATCAACGCCGCTTAGCGTTTGAAGAATTAATTGCGCAGAGACTATCGCATATGGCAGTGAAGAATCGGCAGCATGCTATCAGTGCGCACCCCATTCGGGCAGAGTCTCAATACGCCCAAAGAATGATGCAGCAGCTGCCTTTTTCGCTCACCCGCGCACAAGACAAAGTGCGCCATGAAATCGCCAATGACTTGCAGAAACCCGTTGCAATGCTTCGACTGCTGCAAGGTGATGTAGGCTCAGGTAAAACTGTGATTGCTGCCTTTGCCGCACTGCAAGCCATCGCCAACGGTATGCAAGCCGCTATTATGGCACCCACCGAAATATTAGCCGAACAACATGCGTTAGCCATGACCGCGTGGTTTGAACCTCTGCAGATTAGTGTTGCTCTGCTAGTGAGTAAAATGCCGGCGCCGGCCAAAGCCTCGGTGATACAGCGCGCTGCAAATGGTGATGTTCAGCTACTGATCGGCACGCATGCACTTATCCAAGAGGAGGTTCATTTTAATAATTTGGGCCTTGCTATCATTGATGAGCAGCATCGCTTTGGGGTCGAGCAACGACGCCTGCTCAGTATGAAACGCGACGATGGTTATGCCGTGCATCAGCTCGTGATGACTGCCACGCCCATTCCTCGCACGCTAGCAATGACTTTTTATGCTGACCTTGAATATTCGGTGATTGACGAATTGCCACCTGGTCGAACGCCGGTGCAGACGGTCGCCATAGCCAACAACAAACGCGAGGAGGTTATTAAACGCGTCGAGCAAGCCTGCACCGATGGACGGCAAGTGTATTGGGTTTGCACACTGGTTGAAGAATCTGAGGTGCTTCAATGCCAAGCCGCCGAGACCACGGCCGATGAATTAGCTCTCTGCTTGCCCAATGTTAAAATTGGCTTGGTGCATGGACGGCTTAAGGCTGAGCAAAAGCAGCAAGTCATGCGCGCATTCAAGGGAGCTGATCTGCAATTATTAGTAGCCACAACGGTGATTGAGGTGGGGGTTGATGTGCCCAATGCCAGCCTTATGATCATTGAGAATCCAGAGCGACTAGGGCTTGCCCAACTCCACCAATTGCGCGGCAGAGTAGGGCGCGGCAGCGTCGCTAGCCACTGTGTAATGCTCTACCAAAGACCGCTGTCTAAGCGTGGCCAGCAACGACTCGATATCATGCGCCAAACCAATGATGGTTTTGTTCTGGCCGAACAGGATTTAAAAATGCGCGGCCCAGGTGAAGTGTTAGGCACGCGGCAGTCAGGCGCAATGTCTTTGCGACTGGCTGATTTAGAGCGCGACAGCGACTTAATCACTCCAGTTGTTGAATTAGCTGACGAAATAAGTCGACAAAACCCCGCAAAGGCGGCAGCTTTAGTACAACGTTGGTGCCCAGATGCCGAAAAATTCAGCCGAGCTTAGTTAAGCTAAGTTGCGTTAAGCGCTTTTCAAGCGAGTTAACTGGCGCGCTTTTTTACTCGTTCATCGGCGTGATCTAATACTTCTTCTTCATATTCACGCAAGATATCGCCCAGTGCAGCGCCAATCTTAGTTTGCGTACGAATCATTTCAAGCTTAGGCCAAGTCGATCGCTCACCCATAGTAAGCAACCGCTGCACATCATCGGGTGCTCGAATACGCAACAGCTTCAACGGATTCATAAAGCGCTGATTGGGCAAAATAGTAATATCGCCCTGATATTCTTGATTAATCACTGACAAGGCCACACTCGACAAACGACTGAGCGTTTGACTTCGCGCGATGGGCTTTCTGGCAATTTCTGCGCTCGCGTTCAGCCACGTCCGCACGGTTTCCATACTCGCGCGAGCCATCTGCATAAACGGGCCCGAATCGTCGCGATCACCGGCTAAAAACGGCAATACATGGGGATTGGTTTGACTGACAATATAGTGGTTGGCACCGTATAAGCGCGCTAAACGCTTGGCGGGCAAATCATCACTCACAGAACCGTCGACCCACTGCCGCGAGGGCAAATACGCTTGGCGCTCGCCATGATCATTTTTCGCCATTAATGTAACCGGCGGATAAATACCGGGAATCGCACATGAAGCCATAACAGCTTCACGAATATAGACATTCGGTGAGGTAATTGCATTAAGCAAGCGCGAAGTTTGCATGGTTTCCAAAGGAGCAACCGATACGTTTAGCTGGCGGCCCGTTTGCTCAAAAGCCTCTTCGAAAGTGAGGTCGGGTAATATTGCTACCAAGCTTTCGAGCAACTCTTCAGAGGTGATGTTTTGATCCGGGTGGCGGGTGGCATCATCGCCAGCGAATACGGACGCTATTTTCTCAGGCGCAAACATCGCCTCATAGTCTGCGCCCGTTTGGGTTGCGATGTAAGCGCCCACCAAAGAGCCGCCACTCGAGCCTGAAATAATATCGGGCAACAAATCATGCTCGAGCAGAGTTTTCACAACACCCATATGAAAATAAGCCAAACTACCCGAACCGCTCAACATTAATGCTGAACAGCCAAAGCAATGTTGAGCGCGGCGAAAAAATTCTATTTTTTCTTCAAAGCGAATATTATCCACTTGAGGGCTAGCAAGGTAATGCAGTGCATCAACAATTTCTTCGACATAATCGATAATCAGGTTTTTAGTGCCTGACTTAGCTTTATTGTATAGGCGAGAATTGCCCATACCGCCCATATTGCCATGAATGCCTTCGTTAAGCGTGAACAGCAAGCCGCGGGCATCATGCCGCGCACGCATCGCACGCAACCTATCCAGGCGGATGCGAATGGAAACATAGTCATAGCGACGCGACTGATCCATTAAACGCCAGCGATAATCGCCCGCCGCTTTATCGTAGTCGGTGGCCGCTTCAAGCCACGCTTCATAACTATGCGCTTGGGCCATCGCTTTTTCAAATTTTTTACTGCTCAACACACCCATCATCTCTCACCGTTTTAAATCAACTTACACAGTATCTTATACCGAGCAACCTCTGGGTAGAATAGTACCTATGCAGATGTTTGTCACTGTAAACCCACCGTCATTGAAGGCGGCCTGAAACCCATAAAATCAATACGGCTCGGGCACATTAGCGCATTGAATAATATAACTTTTAAATGGGCAATGCTTTCATAGCCAGCGGCGAACACGGCTGCAATAGTCGCGATAAGCCTCACCAAATAACAGCTGCATGGCGCGCTCTTCGGGATAAATTTGGAAACATTGAATGTAGAGCACGAAAACGGCCAGCCACAATAATCCCAGCCAACTGCCAAGAAAAAACATCAGTCCTATTAAGATTGTGGTGAGTGATAAATACATTGGATTGCGCGTAACACAAAAGATGCCGCTGATGACTAGTTGGCTGGCTTGACTGGGGCGCAGCGGGTTAACCGTGGTTTGATGCTGCTTAAACTGCCGAATACTCATTACGATAAGGATTAACGAAAGACACAACCAAGCCAGGCCAAGCCCATATTGCGAGGCAAACACTAAAGTCGATTCGCCAGCAGCCCGAGCGGTAAAATACATACCTACCCCACAAGCTAAGCAAACCAGCGGTGGCGGCACGCGGTTATCCAATATCGCGGTCAATGCGCCTCCTCCCAATTATCGCCCACACCGGCGTCAACAATTAATGGCACTGATAGCGTGGCAGCGCCCGACATTAAATCGCATACTTTTTTCCGAACGCCCTCAACCAATATTTTCGGCACTTCAAAGACCAGTTCATCGTGCACTTGCATAATCATTTTTATATTTGGATCTTGCGTCAACAACCACTGGTCGATGTGCAGCATCGCTATTTTTATAATATCGGCCGCAGTACCTTGCATAGGCGCATTAATTGCCGTGCGCTCCGCTGCTTGCCGACGCATGCCATTACTGGCATTAATTTCAGGCAGATACAAACGTCGACCAAAGAGAGTTTCGACGTAGCCATTTTTAGCCGCAGCAGCCCGAGTATTTTCCATATAACTTAATACACCCGGATAGCGCTCAAAGTAACGGTCAATATACTGCTGAGCGTCGTTGCGACCAATATCTAACTGCCGAGCTAAGCCAAACGCCGACATACCATAAATCAACCCAAAATTAATTGCTTTAGCTCGCCGACGCTGCTCAACACTTACCTCTGCAATACCGATATTAAATACCTCAGCTGCAGTCGCTTTATGAACATCCTGACCGTGATTAAACGCGTCCAACAATCCTTTGTCTTGCGAAAGATGCGCCATAATACGCAGTTCAATTTGCGAATAATCAGCCGCGAGAACACAAGCATCGGGCGGCGCTATAAAAGCCTTCCGAACACGGCGACCCTCCTCAGTGCGAATAGGTATATTTTGTAAATTGGGGTCAGACGACGACAAACGTCCAGTGGCTGTGACTGCTTGATGATAAGAGGTATGCACTCGACCAGTATTGGCATTGACCTGCTCAGGCAAGCGGTCTGTATAAGTCGATTTGAGCTTACTCAAACCGCGGTATTCCATAATAACTTTAGGTAAAGGGTAATCAAGTGCCAACTCTTGAAGAACCGGCTCAGCGGTTGAAGGCTGCCCTTTTGGCGTTTTTTTAAGAACCGGCAAACCCAGCTTTTCAAATAAAACAGCTTGCAACTGCTTGGGCGAACCCAAATTGAATTCGCCCCCAGCTAATTCGTGGGCTTGCCCTTCAAGCTCCAATAAACGGCTACCTAATTCTTTACTTTGCGCCAGTAATAATTTGCTATCAACTAGCGCTCCATTTTTTTCAATTGAACAAATAACTTCAAGCAACGGCAGTTCAATTTCGCGATAAAGCTTTTCAAGCACTGGTAGCTGATTAATTTTTTTGCGCAACACACTCTGCAAACGTAGCGTAATATCAGCATCTTCAGCAGCATAGGGGCCGGCTGTTTCTAGCGGAACTTGATTAAATGTCAGTTGTTTCGCGCCCTTACCAGCAACCTCTTCAAAATGAGTGGTGGTATACGAAAGATGCGACAGTGCTAGCGAATCCATATCATGGCGAGACGCAGTTGAATTGAGCACGTAGGACAGCAGCATAGTGTCGTCACCAATACCTCGAAGTTCTATGCCGTGATTTGCAATCACATGCTTATCATATTTAAGATTCTGACCTACTTTTTTAATCGCTGGATTTTCCAGCAAGGGTTTCAACCCTCCTAACACGACCGTCTCGCTAAGCTGACTAGGCGCGTCCAAATAATCATGCGCAAAAGGAATATAAACCGCCAAGCCACATTCAATGGCTAATGATACGCCAACAACACGAGCAACATTGTAATCAAGGCTCGTCGTCTCGGTATCAAATGCAAACGCTTGGCACTGCTCAAGCTTAACTAACCAATCATCAAAGTCTTCTTGCTCGGTAATTATTTGATATTGACCGGGCTTATTGTCATGTGGTTCGGCATGTTGTTCGGAATTTTCCTGGGGCAAAGTATCAGCAGGTTTTTCTAACGATTTACTTGTGGGTGATTTGCTTGCCTTAGCCTGGCCGGCCCCCAACTCTTCCACCCACGATTTAAATTCCATCTCGGCAAAGAGCTCGCGTAAACGTTCATTGTTCGGCGGTTCAGCTCCCTCACCGGCGAACAACGCAGAAGCATGATAATCCAACTCAACATCACATTTAATGGTTGCCAGTGTGTACGACAATCTGGCGTCGGCCTCGGCTGCTGCCAGCTTAGCGCCAAGTTTTTTAGCACCGCGGACCTCTATGTCACAAACCTTGTCAAGATTATTATAAATATCCTCGACGCCACCTAAGTTTTTCACCAGCGCCAATGCTGTTTTTTCGCCCACGCCAGCCACACCCGGGATGTTGTCGACTTTGTCGCCCATCAAGGCTAAAAAATCGATAATATATTTAGGCTCAATACCAAATTTTTCTACCACACCGGCAGGGTCGAGAATAGTGTTACTCATGGTATTCACTAAAGTAACCGACTCGTTAACCAGTTGCGCCATATCCTTATCGCCAGTAGAAACGACTACTGGTATAGAAATCTCGCTCGCCTCACGCGTGAGTGTACCAATGACGTCGTCAGCCTCGACACCCGTCACCGATAGAAGCGGCAAACCCATTGCGTGGATGATGTTATGTATCGGTTCAATTTGCAGCCGCAATTCATCCGGCATAGGAGGGCGCTGCGCCTTATACTGAGAAAATATCTCATCGCGAAAAGTTTTCCCTTTAGCGTCGAACACCACAACGAGCGGACTTTGCGGAAAATCCTTTTGCAAACGGCGCAACATACTAATAACGCCTTTTACTGCGCCAGTAGGTTGGCCTTTAGAATTGTTCAGCGGTGGTAGTGCATGAAATGCACGGTACAAATAGGATGATCCGTCAATCAAAACCAAGGGGGCAAGAGTTGTCATGAATAATAATCTGCTCGTCGAATAACAAGAGGGGAAACCGTGTTGATTCTAACGCAAGCACACGCTGATTTCTTCATTGGCGGGCATTACAATGACGTATATCAGGAGCATCGCTCATAAGCCTAAGTGAATGGAGCACACAGCCTCTTTTTATTGGCAGTGGCCGTAAAAACCCTTAGAAAACCAACAGTATTCTTGGGCAACACCCTCATCAATAAGAGCCCTATTGATCTCGTTGGCGGCAATATCGCCGGCATCAGTAGTCGGTGTTTGAACTAAAAAACAGCGGGCCACCCAGCGCCCATATTTATCCACATCTTTCATCTTACAATGGAGGATCTGCTTTTGGGCTAACTGCTCCAGGGCGCTTTTAGCTGCGCCATAGCCTTGCTGCTTACGCTCGGGAGCATCTACGCCCCAAAGCCGCACCTGCGGCTTGAAGCCCTTCAAATAAAGACTGTCGCCATCAACTACGTGGGTGCACAGAGCAGTAATGTCAGATGGGTAGGCCGTAGGAGTAAGACGATCGGTGCTCGCGTGCGCAGCGCCCATTGTAGACACGACAAAGAAACCGATAAACAAAAGCAGTGACCGATGCAAAAAGTGCTTACTGGTTGAGGGCAGCATTATAAACATCGTTTCTTTGACTCGTTTAACGGTTGCTCATACGCACCGATTTATAGGTCAGTGCCATTTTGTTAGCATCCAAAGGCGGCTTATAAAAACCATGATAGTGGCCTTGTGGATTAATCAGCGCCACGTTGCCCCCGTGGTCGATCGTGTAATCACCGGTTTCATGATTAGTCACTACCTTTTGAAAAGCTACGTTTAGCTGCGTCGCCATTTTTCGCAACGGCAAAAAATCACCGGTGACACCAACAAAGGCCGGGTTAAAGTATTGAATGTATGTTTTCAGCGCCTCGGGCGTATCTCTGGCTGGGTCAAGCGAGACCAACAAAAACTGAGTATCGGCAAAAAAATCGGTGTCTTGAAGTTTATCTGAAAGGCTATTAAATAATGCAAGTGTGGTCGGGCAAATATCTGGACAGTGAGTAAAACCAAAAAATACAAATGTCCATTTATCTTGCAAACGCTCTAGCGTAAAAGGCTCGCTGTACTGATCAAGTAAATTAAAAGCCGATAGCTCGCGCGGTGTGGAAAAAATCACCGCGCCATTGTTGACCATTTCAACAGGGCTCAAAATACGAGGCGTAAAGGCCCGATTAAAAAACAAGCCAACCAAAACAGCTATGATTGCGACTAATATCAGTACCGTTTTACGAATACCATTTTTTCGATCGGCGTGGGTAAATTCAGCAGTCAAAGCACAATACTCTTTTTAGGGCAGCTCAGCTTAGCTATCATTTTTAAGAATGAGCTGCTGGCCTGCCGGTGGGTTGTACCAACTCTGCTCACCATATTGCGGATAAATATAGTGATCGGCGAGCATAATAATGAACAATGCAAACAGGTAAATGATCGAGTATCTGAATGTCTCCATCGGGGCATTAGGATTCTTTTCACGCACCGTTTCAATCGACCAATAGAGAAAACCAGCGCCAAGAACCAACGCACCCAATAAATACAGGGGGCCAAACATATGCGTGGCGAAAGGCAGTAGCGTGACCGCAATCATAACTAGGGTATACAACAGAATATGTAATCGGGTGTAGCGATCGCCGTGCGTGACTGGCAGCATTGGAATTTCGGCCTTAGCGTAATCTTCATGACGCGCCACCGCCAGCGCCCAAAAGTGCGGCGGTGTCCATGCAAATATAATTAAAACTAGTAGCAGCGCATGACCATGGATTTCACCGGTCACAGCTGTCCACCCTAATAGTGGGGGTGCAGCGCCAGCCAAACCGCCAATCACAATATTTTGCGGCGTAGCGCGCTTGAGTACGCACGTATAAATAATTGCATAGCCGATTAACGCACCGAAGGTCAGCCAAGCGGTTATTGCATTAACAAAGGCAAACAAAACCCCCATGCCAACCACACCAAGTATTGTGCTAAACAGTAAGGCCTGGACATCGCTGATACGACCCTGAGCAACAGGTCTATTTTTAGTTCGCTGCATAAGCGTGTCAATACGCTTATCAACCACATGATTAATGACCGCAGCGGAGCCGGCACATAACGCGATACCAAGATTTCCTGCGACAATAATGATGGGAGGCACCATGCCATCAATAGCGAGAAACATACCCACTAACGTAGTTAAAATCATTAACGCTACAACATTCGGCTTACACAGCTCCAAATAGTCGCGCCATAACGGGCGAGTTAGTGTGCTTGATACTGTAGGTGGTGTACTCATCGCATTAATAATCAGAAGAATAGAGGCCGCCAGCAACCGTTTAACACAACGGTTTTTTAGGCTTTACAGGTCGGTTAGTACGAGCCCAACTGGTTGACAGCTATCAAGTTAATAGGTTATTTGTTCGAACCGAAAATAATCGGTGGCATAGCCCAACCAATGTTATGAGCAGCAGCGCGCCGCACACATTGTGCGCTACCGCTACGTAAAGTGGAAGCGCAAAAACTACATTGCTGATGCCTAAACTCACCTGTAAAGCAAGTAATACCAGCAGTGCTAATGCCCAGCGACGTGCCGCTGGCACCTGGAGGCGCAATAACTTTACGATGAGCACCAGCAGCGCCGCACTGACAATCAATGCGCCGATGCGATGGCTATAGTGAATCGCTGTACGAGCCGCACTGTCCATCACGCCGCCTAAATAATTAGGCCCAATATCTTGGAAAAAATTGAAGCCCTGGGCAAAGTCCATCACGGGCCACCAGGTCGTTTGACAATGCGGGAAGTCCGGGCAAGCTAGGGCCGCATAGTTCGAACTGGTCCATCCACCTAGGGCGATTTGTAAAACTAACAAACACAAGCACAAGACTACCCAGCGCCGAATACGCAAGGCTGCCATCATAGAATCTTGGTCAAACTGCCACTGGGCTCCTTGCAGACGCAGGGTCAACAGTGCAAGCAATGATACCGTTGCAAAGCCCCCCAACAAATGAGCAGTGACCACCTGAGGCCAGAGTTTAAGTGTGACCGTCCACATGCCAAACATACCCTGTAAAATAACCATGCCCAGTAACAGCAACGGTAACTTCAGCGGGTAGTTGTGCTGTTTTTTAGCAAAGCGCTGCCAACAAGCAATACTCAACAGCACAATACAAAAGAAGCCCAGGCTGGCAGCAAGTAAACGATGCACTTGCTCGGGCCATGTTTTATCCATTTCTACTGGGGTATCAGGAAACAGTGCATTAGCCTGCGCAATTTCGTGCGCCTCCATCGGCCACAACACGTGCCCATAGCACACCGGCCAGTCAGGACAGCCAAGGCCGGCATCAACCAACCGGGTGAACGCGCCCAACACAACCACGCACAGGGCAAAAGCCGTAGCGCTGGCAGCAAATAAAAAGCCGGACTTACGAGTCGTTTTAAGTTGATGCTCTAACATTAGCGCTCTCTTGAATATTTTAATAAATGCTTAAGATCTTTTAACTTGCCGTTGCCCGTATGTTCCGAGCTGTAGAACATCATGGCCCATCCCGCAGGGTCTACTAAGAAAAAGCTGGCCGCTTCACCCGAAGGCGTTCGCAGGGCGCTATCTAGCGATGCAAGGCTCGCTTGATCAGCCACGTAGAATTTAGTGAGGCGATGCTCCTCTTGTAAAAATGCAGAAAAATCGGCATCAGCTTTAGGGTTGTGCGTTAAATAAACGCGCTGCACTCGGTTAGCGTTTTTGTCTAAGCGGATATGCAATTGGCGCGTGGCATATAAGTTATCTCGACAGCTCTGACTGCATTGTTCTGCGCCGTCAACATCGCCGCGAACTACCATGGTCCACTTGCCCTGCCATGGGTTGTCAAGGTCTAAAGGCTGCCCACTCGAATCGCTGTGTTGGATGTTCCCTAGTAGTTCATTGAGTTGCAATGGCGGCTGGATAAGGCTGCCATGATTTTTACTACTCACAGTCATTTGACCAGACTGGACGAGGTAATAACAAAACATAGCAATCGCCATCAGACCAAATGGAATTAGCCACAAAACCATTAACTTAATGCGATTAGCGCGGCGCTGTGAGGCAGGGGATGGTGTAGGGCTATTTTTAGTCATAAATCATAGGTCCGGCGTAAGTTGTAAAATTTAGTGCCGCAAAGCAATCACTTGTCTTCTTGCGTAGTGATTTTCTCAATCGAAGAGTACAACCAAAGAATCAGCAGCACGGCCGCCATCACAAACCATTGCACCGCATAACCGGTGTGCTTCTCTGGACGCGTATTTATTGCAGGCCAGCTGACCTGCTGACTGCCGGGGTAGCCTGATTGGATACGTAATTCATAGTCGAAGAGATCAACACCGAGCGCTTGCGCGGCACGCTCAACATCAACGCTTTGCACCACCACCGGCCAGGTAACAGACCACTCATCTTGACCCAACACAACCGATTCGCCTTGAGGAACGTAGATACTTGCAACGATTTCTACTGCACCGCGCTGCGTCGGCAACGAGGGGATGCGACGATCAGCATGGCCGCCAATCCAACCACGATTAACCAGTACGCTCGAACCCGACTCTAGCGTTAATGGCGTTAGTAGGTGATAGCCAACGGCACCATTTAAAATTTGATTATCAAGCAAAAAATGATGGTCGTTATCGAAGGTCCCGCGCAATACGACATGACGAAACGCCAACGCCGGTAACTCAGCCTCAGGGATCGTTTGCAACTCAATAGGTAAAAGTTGTGGCTGTGCCGCGCGACTCGAGTAGAGCTGTTGTAGTTGACGTTTTTCATCGGCTCTATCGAGCTGCCAAAAACCTAACTTCAACAGTAGCGGTAACAACAACACGACTAGTGCAATGACTTTCCAGTTGGCATCAATACGATAAGCTGATTTAATCACCGAAGAACCTACGAAAATCACAAGTAACTTTCCAGCCACGCAATAGGCAGACACTTATGCTTTTAAAAACCATCATCGTTATTTTATTAATTGGTCTCGTGATTAGCTTAGCCAGCGGTTTAGCCTTTTTGTTTAAAGATGTAGGCTCAACAAGACGAACGTTGCATTCGCTGGGCGTTCGTATCACGCTGGCAGCCGCTCTTATGGCCACCACCGTATACGGATTTTTTTCAGGTCAACTTGAAGTCGGCGCACCTTGGGACGAGCGCAAATTTTCTAATTTGCAAGCTCCACCCCAAGAGCAAACGATCAATAAAAACCCTAATTTAGATAATGTAAACAAAGAAGAATAAACACACCCATACGACATCGACAAAGTGCCAATACCATGATGCCGCCTCAAAACCAAAGGCCTCCTCATGCGAAAAGTGCCCTTTGCGAGCACGTAGCCACATGATGGCTAACATGGTCATACCTAAAAATACATGAAAACCGTGAAAACCGGTAAGCATGAAGAAGGTAGTTCCGTATATCCCGCTCTCCAATGTCAGCCCAAGATCAACATAGGCCTCATGGTACTCGGCATACTGAAGATACAAAAAGCCCACTGCCAGCAAAACGGTAATACCCAGCCATCGAGTAAATTTCTTGCGGTTGTCGTCTTTTAATCCTACGTGCGCGATATGCACTGTAACCGACGATGACAGAAGAATAATAGTATTCCACATGGGAAGCCATTTAAGTAAACCACCATGTGCATCGACCGGGTACATACTGTGGCCTTCACCAGCGCCTACAAATACTGCCTTTGCGCCGTTAACTACCTGATCGGGCGTTTCCATCATCGGCCATGCGTAACGATAGTTTTCCCAAAGTAAATGGATAAACTTACCCTTGTCGCCTTCGCCGCCAAGCCAAGGACCGGCGAGGTTGCGCACGTAAAACAAAGCGCCAAAAAAGGCCACAAAAAACATCACTTCAGAAAAAATGAACCATCCCATGCCCCAAACATAGCTACGCTTCATTTGAGCGCTGTTGAGGCCCTGCATGTTTTCAGTAATAGCCTGCCTAAACCAATAAAACAGCGTAGTAAACAAAATACCTAGGCCCGCCAAACTCAAGTAACCGCCGATACCGCTGTCGCCTGACTGAATCTCATTAAAAAATGTAGCCGCTCCAAACACAGTAAAAAATAATCCGACCGTTGCCAAAATGGGGAAGGCCGACTGTTCGGGCACATAATAATGTTCGTAACCGTCTGCAGACTTTGTTGCCATTACTCTTTTCTCCAAAAAAAATCTGATTGAGCTTAATTCACTTACACTGTTATTTGTATCTATACAACCGACACAAACTAACTATACATTCGATACTACCTACAGCGTGGCTGTATTCACAGAACTTGCCATGCTGACGCTAGCGGCGCTGAGCACTTGCTCAGACTGATCAGCTGTCACGTCAAACAAGGTATAAGACAACGTGATGGTATTCACACTGGCCGGCAAATCCCGATCAACAATAAAGCGCAGTGGCATATCAACCGTTCCGCCAGCTTCGAGCACTTGTTGGTTAAAGCAAAAACACTCGGTTTTATGAAAATAAGCAGCCGCTCGGCCTGGCGACACACTCGGAATTGCTTGTGCGACCATAGTCATGCGCTGCGGGTTCCTGGCAAAGAACGTCGTTTCTATTTCTTCACCGGGATGAACCGACAACTTAAAAATTTCGGGACGGAACTCCCAAGGCATTCCTTCATTGTTCGTTGCTACAAACTGCACAGTAACGTTACGCGAAGTATCAACCAATTCAGTGGCAGGAATAAATGCCGTTGAATTGGTTTTACCATTAAGCCCTGTCACATCACAAAACAAGTCATACAAAGGCACTAAAGCAAATCCAAAAAAGAACATAGCCACCACAACCGCAACTAACCGCATAATGAGGCGACGCAGATCAAGTTTGGTGCTCAGTGGCCCTGTTGGCTGCTCATGCTGCATAAATCTCTCTCTATTCCCCTAACGGTACGAATAAGGCTGCTCAACATTACTTAATGGCCGGAGGCGTAGTAAACGTGTGGTAAGGAGCAGGTGAGGCTATTGTCCACTCCAAACCTTCCGGGTTGTCCCATACTTCGTCAGTTGCCTGAGCGCCGCCGCGAATCGTTTTAATCACGATAAACAAGAAGAACACTTGGCTGAAGCCAAACAAAAAGGCTCCCATCGATGCAATCTGGTTGAAGTCGGCAAACTGCAATGCGTAATCGGGAATACGTCGGGGCATGCCGGCTAATCCTACAAAGTGCATAGGGAAGAACGTCACGTTCAAGCCAATAAAAGACAACCAAAAATGTGCTTTGCCCAAGCGCTCGTCGTACATGTTGCCGCACCATTTAGGCAGCCAATAGTACACAGCCGCCATAATCGAGAAGATCGCTCCAGGCACCAATACATAGTGGAAATGCGCTACTACAAAGTAGGTGTCGTGGTATTGAAAATCGGCCGGTGCAATAGCCAACATCAAACCCGAGAAACCGCCAATTGAAAACAAAATAACAAAGGCAATGGCGAACAGCATCGGCGTTTCAAACGTCATCGAACCGCGGAACATGGTAGTAACCCAGTTGAAGACCTTCACCCCGGTAGGCACCGCGATAAGCATCGTTGCATACATAAAGAACAGCTCGCCCGCAATGGGCATGCCCACTGTAAACATGTGGTGAGCCCAAACAATAAAGGATAAAAATGCAATCGAAGCGGTTGCATACACCATCGACGCATAGCCAAACAACGGCTTGCGCGCGAAGGTTGGGATGATAGCCGACACGATGCCGAAGGCCGGCAAGATCATGATATAAACTTCAGGGTGCCCGAAAAACCAGAATACATGCTGGAATAAAATGGGGTCACCACCACCGGCGGCACTGAAGAAGCTCGTGCCAAAGTGAATGTCCATCAGCATCATTGTTACACAGCCTGCCAAAACTGGCATAACCGCAATCAACAAGTACGCTGTAATCAACCAAGTCCAAACGAACAATGGCATTTTCATCAACGTCATACCTGGTGCGCGCATATTGAGAATGGTGGCAATAATATTAATTGACCCCATAATCGATGAGGCACCCATAATATGCACTGCAAAAATAAAGTAAGTAACGCTAGGTGGCGCATAGGTTGTAGACAAGGGCGCATAGAACGTCCAACCGAAGTTAGGTCCGCCGCCTTCCATGAATAATGTTGAAGTGAGCATGGCGAAGGCAAAAGGCAATATCCAAAAGCTCCAGTTATTCATGCGTGGCAGCGCCATATCAGGGGCGCCAATCATCATCGGGATCAGCCAGTTAGCTAGCCCAACGAACGCAGGCATAACCGCACCAAAAACCATCACTAAGCCATGCATAGTGGTCATTTGATTAAAAAACTCAGGTTCCACCAACTGTAAACCCGGCTGAAATAATTCAGCCCGGATAACCAGCGCAAATACGCCGCCCATCAAGAACATTGCAAAGCTGAACCATAAATACATCGTGCCGATATCTTTATGATTGGTGGTATATAACCAGCGCCCAAAACCTTTTGCAGGACCGTGATCACCCATTGTGTTTGCCTCTACTTTTAAATCGAATTCAATAAAAAATGTTTAACATCTACTGCGCAAAAGAATCGTCTTACTGATTCTTTTTATAATTGAGCACGTCAACCGCTTGTACCATGTCACCCATGTTGTTGCCCCAAGCGTTGCGCTCATAAGTGACCACCGCGGCCAAATCAAGCTCACTGAGTTGGTTACCAAAAGCCTGCATAGCAGAGCCTTGCACACCGTTAACCAACACATCGACATGTCCTTGCATCGGCCCAGTGGTTATTGCTGTACCTACCATCGATGGACCTACGCCGCCTTTACCGTCAACACCGTGACAAGCGGCGCAACTTTGAAGGTACACCTCTTCACCGCGTGCATACATTTCATCAAGCGGCAAAATCAATTCATTCATCTTGGCAATCTCTACCGCCTCTTTTTTCTTCTCAACTAACCAGTCGTTGTAATCCTGCTCTTCCATAGCGTGAACAACGATTGGCATAAAGCCGTGGGCCTTGCCACATAACTCAGCACATTGGCCGCGATAGATTCCTGGCTCCTCAACAATTGTCCAAGCATCATTGATATAACCCGGAATAGCATCTCGCTTAACCGCTAGCGCAGGAACCCACCAGGCATGCAAGACATCATTGGCAGTAATTAAGAAGCGTACTTTCTTGTTGATGGGAATCACTAGTGGCTCATCGACCTCTAGAAGGTAGTGCTCGCCACGAGGTGCGCGGCCATATATTTCGTCTTGCGAGGTTGTTAGATTACTAAAAAAGCTAACGTCTTCACCAAGATACTCGTACTGCCACTTCCACTGGTAGCCAACAATTTTTATATCAATATCAGCTTCGCTAGTATCGTAAATTTTAATCAGCGACGAGGTAGCAGGTATAGCCATCAACACCAAAATCACAAAGGGCAGTACCGTCCAAGCGATCTCAACCATCGTACTCTCATGAAATGATGCAGCTTTAGCACCAACTGACTTGCGATGCATTAACATCGACCAGAACATAACGCCAAATACGACGACTGCAATACCTACACAAATCCAAAAAATCAACATATGCAGGTCAAAGATTTCACGACTAACCGCCGTAACGCCTTCGGTCATATTCACGACCCAGCGCTTCGCTTCATCAACGACCGCATCGCCAGGAGCGGCCCACGTAGCAGCACTAGTTGCCAATAAAGCGGGGAAAGCCGCTGCTCGGCTTAATACCAACAGGCCCTTGCGAGCTAGCTGTGTGGTTATTAAACGCATAAGTCCTGATCTCCAAAAATTGATACAACTGATTCTTTACATTGCGCCGACTGCGCTATTTTAAACTGCCGCGCCTTACACCTATAACGAACCATTTCCAATCTAATGGTTAAAACATTACTGTGCCGCATTCAATGCCTAGGCAATCGAATTTGAGCTAGCTGGGTAATGAGCAAAAAGCCGCTGCGTGCGCACTTGCTTAGTGGCATGCCGTTTACTCATACGCATACACACTAAAATTGGGCCATCGTGAAGGTTTTGGGCGATTTCGAGCAGTAGCCTTCGAAATCGCGGCGAAGTATACCAAAGGATTGCGAGCGCTCCAATCGTGCAAATGAATATAGTTTATGATTGGTGCCGATCTCTGGCGAAATACCAATATGTAGTAGGGAGGCGAGAACGATTGAGCTTTTTTGCAAACAATTTACGCTTACACACAGGTATTTCGGCGCGCCTGCGAAGGCTATTTAAATGGCCAGACTCCTCAACCATTACAGTTAACTCATTATGCGCACCACAATTCGTGGCCACAATCAAAAAATATGGGCCATTGCCTGGCCGATGATGCTATCCAGTGTCTCCGTGCCATTACTTGGGCTCGTTGATACCGCCTTACTTGGCCATCTTGGCAGCGCGCAGTTTTTAGGTGCGGTGGCTATTGGTGCCAATATTATTGGTCTTATGTACTGGAGCTTTGGCTTTTTACGCATGGGCACCACTAGCTTGGCCGCAAGACAACATGGTGCAGAGATGCATTTGCAAGGAGAAAACGGCCCAAGCCAAGCCAAAGACGCCCGCAGTGCCGATGGTATTTTGTTCCGCGCCTTAGTTCTGGCGGCCATCCTTGGTTCGTCTGTCTGCTTAACGGTTCCACTACTTGTCGATGCCGTTTTGCTGTGGATGCATTCCAGCGCAAAGGTCACCCCGCTGGCCTACGAATATATTGATATTCGACGCCTCTCCGCGCCGGCAGTTTTCATGACTTTTGCCATTTCAGGCTGGCTCATCGGCACGCAGCGCACGCGCAGCGCACTGGCATTAGTACTGACCACCAATAGCGTCAATATCGTTCTGGACATCATCTTCATCAAGGTTCTAGGCCTAGAAAGCGCCGGGGCTGC
>CAJQKT010000033.1 GCA_905478995.1 uncultured Pseudomonadales bacterium
CAAATTAAGTCAGCTACCCCTGTTGAGCGCAGGGCTGAGCTGGGGCGAGCGATAAAAAATATTGCACAGGCGACTGGTGCGGCGCCAGTTGCTGCCTCGCAATCATCTCCGCTAGCAAAGCCTCCTATTGTGTCTCAGGCGGGCGACAGTTTATGGGCAATTGCTCGCAACGTTCAGCGCGAAAGTGGCGGCCGTGTGGTCGATATTGTGCAGGCGCTCCACATTAACAATGCGGCGGCATTTATAGGTAACGATGCCAATAAATTAAAAATTGATGCGCGCCTTAGCCTTTCTTTGGCTCAAATTAAGTCAGCTACCCCTGTTGAGCGCAGGGCTGAGCTGGGGCGAGCGATAAAAAATATTGCACAGGCGACTGGTGCGGCGCCAGTTGCTGCCTCGCAATCATCTCCGCTAGCAAAGCCTCCTAGCACTGATGGCGGCGGTGTCCTTTCACTGGTCACCAATAGTGATAAAACCGCAGAGGTTTCTCCACTCACTCAGCAACTTAGTCGTGAAGTGAAGGCAAGCTCAGCGCAGGTCGATGAAGAGTTGGTCGCGGGCTCCGAAAAAGTGGAATTGGTTGAGGAGCGTATGGACAACCTGCTCAATCAGTAAGAGGCACTCACCGAAAAAACGAGCCAGCTAAAAGAGCTGGAGGCCACTCTAAATAGGAGAATAGCTGACAAAGCTCAGATTGATATTGGGCTAGATACAGCGGCGATACCCGTGCCGGCTGCGCCACCTAAAAACGAAGGTTTGCTGCGTAATCAAGAAAAAGATCTTTGGTGGTGGCTGCAACTTGTGTTGGGCGTGGCAGTGATGATGGGTCTGGTCTACGCCATTTTCAATTCGCTCAAAGCTCGCCACGTGAGAAATCGCAATGCCTATTTTCAGCACTGGGGTGAGGACGTCTTAGCGACGCGAGGTCACGCTACCGATAATGAGTTGGCCGAAATCGTTAAGCTTAAAAGGGCGTCGTCAGCAACCCAGCCTATTGATGATTTGGCGAATCAACAAATGCAGGTGGATGATAGCGAGGGCGTAGCAGAACTCCAGGCAAGTTTGTATATTGCCTATCAGCGCTATGACGAAGCCGAAGAGCTACTGATTCAAACACTGAAGCAGCAGCCAGATAATAGAGCGCTTAAGAACCAGCTTTTAGAGGTTTATGAGGCTACAAACAAGACCGCGGCTTACGATCGCTTGCTCGAGCACCTTGCTGAACGTGATGCACAGGCCGAGGCGCAAAAAAGCCATGAGCACACTCCATCATAGTCAGCATGTTTAAATATTTGGGGCCAACGTTAGTCGACTGAGGTCAGCTGCGATGACCTTGGCAGGAGTTGCGGGGCATCAAAGCCGTGTTGCAGCAAGTAATGCGTTAGCTTTTCGGTAGTGCTCGTGTTTTGCGTGAACCAAGCTTGGCGTGAAACATGGCAGACCTCATTAAGCGGTGTTGGCTGACTGTTGAGCAGCGAACAAACGCGTGCCGCAATCGCAGCTCCAGAATCAATCCATTGCCAATCCTGCCGCAGTTCTATAAGCAGATCTCTTATCAAAGGGAAGTGGGTGCAACCCAGCACAACACTATCGATTTTTTCGCCGCCTGGTTGCCCATCAAACTCTCTCAAGATTTGAGCCACGGCATTGATGTCTAAGTGATTACCATGGATGTGCGCTTCAATCAGCTCTACTAATGCACTACTGCCTACCGAGATGACTTGAGTATTTGCCGCATGCTGGGTGATTAAGGTTTTTGTATATTCGCGCGCGACGGTCCCTGGTGTTGCCAGTAATCCGATCGTGCCTGAACGGGTGAGCGCAGCGGCCGTTTTAATAGCCGGCACGACGCCCACTACAGGTATATTCAGATGTTCGCGTAGCGTTGGGAGTACCGCAGTGCTCGCCGTATTGCATGCAACCACAAGCATATCGGCTTGAATAGTTTCAAGCGCTGCCTCGATCACCTCAAGCGCGCGAGCAGTGACTGCCTGTTGAGTTTTACCGCCGTAGGGAAAAGCGGCATTATCGGACAAATAATGCATTTGCAGGGTAGGTGACACCGCTATAATTTCGCGGCAAATACTCAGCCCGCCAAGACCTGAATCGAAAACCAATAGCTGTTTGTTTGACATAGTATTTGTATCAAATGTTAGTCTTGTGAGTTTGAGGTGCTGCGAGTTGCGTTAACCACTTTTGTGTATTCGCTTAGTTAATCAGCCCACACCGATCAATTGGCCCATTAAAGAAAGAGTTGTGATCATGCGCATTATCACTATAAACGTCAACGGAATTAGGTCTGCTCAACGCAAGGGTTTTTTTACCTGGCTTGAAGCGCAAGATGCTGATGTTATTTGTGTTCAAGAAACTAAAGCACAAGTAGATCAATTGAGTGATCCCGTTTTTCATCCTGCCGGCTATCATTGCTTCTATTACGATGCCGAGAAAAAAGGCTACAGTGGCACCGCCATTTATGCTCGCCAAAAGCCCGATAAAATAACCCGTGGCTTAGGGTGGGATCCCTGTGATTCGGAAGCGCGTTACCTGCAAGCCGATTTTCCAGGTATTAGCGTGATCTCTATGTATGTGCCATCGGGTTCGAGTAACGATGAGGCGCTTGCTCGGAAGCTTGACTTTCACGATCGGATTATGCCGCACTTTAAGGCGCTCCGAAGGAAGCGGCGGGAGTTTGTGATCTGTGCAGATTGGAATACTTGCCATAAGCCCATTGATTTAAAAAACTGGAAGCCCAATCAAAAGAACTCGGGCTTCTTACCGATAGAGCGGGCTTGGCTCGACGAGCTTTATGATGAAGCAGGTTATGTAGACGGCTTTCGTCTGCTCAATCAAAATGCTGACGAATACACTTGGTGGTCTAATCGAGGGCAGGCCTACGCCAATAATGTGGGGTGGCGCCTCGATTATCACGTAATCACGCCTGGCCTTGTAGACAAGGCTCAATCGGTTAGCGTCTATCGCGATGAAAAGTTTTCCGATCACGCACCGGTCATTATGGACTTTAACTGGCCGGTAATTAAATAGGCAGGAATAAACAGGCTGGAATTCCAGTCACCCATTGGCGGTGCTAGCGGCGATAGAAGGCTTTGCGCATTGCCAGTAGCAAATATGCACGTTGCATACAAAGACTCAAAACTTCATAATCGCCGCGCGATTTTGGGTGACGGCTTGGTTGAATGCCTCATCCACTCGTTGTTTGGATAGCCCTAATTCAATTTATTTGCGAGGTTGATCTATGAAGTTATATGAGCGTAGTGAGCGTAAGCGGCCTGTTGATTATTTTACCGATTGGAAAGAGCGAGAGGCATTAGCAGAAGGCATGATCCCACTAGTGGGAAAGCTTTACCGCAAAGACAACGTAAAAACCTACAACTACGGCCATCCTCTAGTCAACCGATCGGTCATCGAAATTATGCGAGACCATCGCGCCGTTCGGCAAATTGAAGAAAACGAATTATCTGAATTTGAAACATTCCCAGTACTCCAGGCGCTTGCGCAACATGATTTGGGCCATGCGCATGTCGACGTAGGCCGCATTGCATCTCGGTACTATTTTGGCGGGGCTGACAAAAATGCAGACGGCTCTCATGTTGATTTACAAGATTATGTTAGCCATCAGGTCGAAGAGTTAATTGGCAGTACTCGCAAACCGCTTAAAGAGCCGCTGGATGTTGTTTTGTACGGTTTTGGGCGTATTGGTCGCCTAATGGCTCGCTTGCTGATAGAAAAAACCGGCGGCGGTGATACCCTGCGCCTGCGAGCAGTGGTGGTTCGCAAGGGCTGCCCTAACGATTTAATCAAGCGGGCCTCACTATTAGAAACAGATTCAGTGCATGGCCGATTTGATGGCACGATTCGTGTCGATGAAGAACGCTGTGCGTTTGTGGCTAACGGCAACGAGATTCGAGTTATCTATGCCAGTGAGCCAGACAAAATTGATTACACCCAATACGGCATTAATAATGCGTTAGTTATCGACAATACCGGTAAATGGCGAGACAAAGAAGGCCTTGGCCTGCATCTCAAAGCTAAAGGGGTCAGTAAGGTCATGTTAACTGCACCTGGTAAGGGTGATATAAAAAATATTGTCGCAGGCATTAATGATGGCGATATCGCTAGCGACGATACTATTTTATCGGCAGCTTCTTGCACCACGAATGCCATCACGCCCCCTTTGCAAGCCATTCATGACGAATTTGGTGTGGAGGGTGGGCACATTGAAACCGTGCATGCCTACACCAACGATCAAAATCTCATTGACAACTATCATCCTGGCAATCGGCGCGGTAGAAGTGCGGCGCTGAATATGGTGTTAACTGAAACTGGTGCAGTCGCAGCGGTGGGCAAGGTTTTACCAGCGCTGGCTGGAAAGCTGTCTGGCAGTGCTATTCGTGTGCCCACACCTGACGTATCCATGGCAATACTCAATCTAAGGTTGACGCGGGCTACATCCATTGAGGAGATGAATGAGTACATTCGAAAAATATCGGTACATTCACCACTTCGCAAGCAAATTGCTTACGTTAACTCGGCCGAAGCGGTTTCAACCGATTTTGTTGGCTCGCGCAATGCGTGTGTGTTTGATGCGCAAGCAACCAAGGTTGACGGCCAAAATGCGGTTATCTACGTATGGTATGACAACGAGTTTGGCTACGCCTGTCAGGTGCACCGTGTGATAGAGAAGTTTGCTGGAGTTAGGTACGAGCTCTATCCAAAAGACTAGCAATCAACAGGGCGTTCTAGGGTTGTGGTGGATGGTAAGGCCGCTATGGGGTCGCTAAGAGAGCGGCCCCATATAAAAAGTGTTGAATATCAACATCACAGCTGCAAAAAGTGGTCATTTGATAAGCCCGCCACTATACTTGCGGTGCTGCCTCGATCGAGGCCGTCATTGGCTCCAGATATTCTGATTTGAGCGTTGAATAGTGCCTATCGCCAGTCGGTGCTTTAACTCGCAATGTCTAATTAGCAGCCTTAGACAAAGATTTAAATCGTAAGCCACTCCAAAGAACCGAGCTTGGGAGCAATCGTCGCGCTCAATCTGGTTATGGGGTGTGGCTTGTGGGCCAGATGGTCTATTTTGTAACGTTGATGGTGGGCGCTCAGCAAAGCCCAGAGAACCTTTTGTATGATCAAAATTAAGCGTGGTCTAGACCTGCCTATTTCGGGAGAACCCCAGCAGGTGGTTGAAGAGGGTGCCAAAGCGCGCTCTGTGGCGTTAATCGGCTTTGATTACATCGGCATGAAACCGACAATGGAAGTGGCCGAAGGCGATCAGGTGGCGCTTGGACAGCTGCTATTTACCGATAAGAAAACGCCCGGCGTTAAATATACCTCGCCGGGAGCGGGTCGAGTAGCGGCTATTAATCGCGGTGAAAAACGTGCTCTTCAATCGGTCGTTATTGAGCTTGAAGGTGATGATCAGATTAGCTTTGATGCAGTGGCAAGCTCAGAACTGGGCAATCTAGACAAGCAACAAGTTCGCGACCGACTCATCGACAGCGGTTTATGGACTGCGTTTCGCACTCGACCATTTAGTAAGGTCCCTGCACCCACAGTGGAGCCTGCGGCAATTTTTGTTACCGCCATAGACTCTAATCCGTTAGCGGCTGACCCCCAGGTGGTTATTCGTGAGCAAGCCCAGCAATTTGAAAATGGCCTTAAGGTGCTGGCGCGTCTTGGTGCGGCTAATGTGTTTTGCTGCGTGGCTGAAGGGGCAGATATTAATGTGGGGGACTCAGGCGCTCGTCGTGAAGTTTTCGCAGGGCCTCATCCAGCGGGTTTGGCAGGCACGCATATTCATCATCTGGCCCCAGCCTCTGGCTCCAGAACTGTGCTGACTATTAACTACCAAGATGTGATCGCTGTAGGCGTGCTGTTCACCGAAGGACGTATTTTGGTTGAGCGTGTAGTCGCCTTAGCGGGGCCATGCGTCGAGCGACCGCGACTGATAAAAACGCGCTTGGGCGCCAATATCGAAGAGTTGATTGTGGGCCAGCATGCCGGTGGTGATGCGCGGGTGTTGTCAGGCTCGGTATTTAATGGCCGCAAAGCACGCGGTCCTTATGTCTACCTCGGGCGCTATCACCAGCAGATCACGATATTACTCGAAGGACGCGACCGAGAGTTTGTGCATTATCTGCGAGCAGGTGTGAACAAACATTCGGTCACGCGAACCTTCGTTTCTGCGCTTAATCGGACGAAGCGACTGCCATTTAGCACAACGACCAATGGCAGCGATAGAGCCATGGTGCCTATTGGCAACTTTGAGAGGATCATGCCGCTTGATATTTTACCTACGCAACTTTTGCGCGCCCTGATTGTGGGTGATAGCGATGTTGCGCAAGCGCTGGGTTGCCTCGAACTTGATGAAGAAGATTTAGCTCTGTGTACGTATGTATGTTCAGGGAAGTATGAGTATGGTCCCATCCTTCGCGACACATTAACGCGCATAGAAAAAGAGGGTTAATGCAGATGTCATTACGCAAAATTTTAGATGGCCTAGAGCCGCACTTCACCCCTGGTGGCAAATACGAGAGCTGGTATTCGTTTTATGAAGCGGTCGATACGATTTTTTACCGACCCTCATCCGTGACCAAGGGCGCTGCCCATGTTCGAGACGGAATCGATCTCAAGCGCATTATGATTACCGTTTGGATGGCAACTTTTCCGGCTATGTTTTACGGCATGTACAACGTCGGCCATCAGGCTAATGAGATATTGGCTGCCGGTAATATCGTCGCGGACCCAGGCTGGCGCTTAGCCATAGTGGGCATGTTTGCCGGATTTGACCCCAATAGTCTTTGGGATTGCTTTGTACATGGTGCATTGTATTTTGTACCGATCTATATGGTGACGTTCATTGCCGGTGGGTTTTGGGAGGTGCTGTTTGCGATGCGCCGAGGGCATGAAATTAATGAAGGCTTTTTTGTCACCTCCGTATTGTTTGCGCTGAGTTGCCCACCAGACTTACCACTTTGGATGGTTGCTCTAGGTATTAGCTTTGGTATCGTCGTGGGCAAAGAGGTATTTGGCGGCACGGGCAAGAACTTCCTCAACCCTGCACTGACTGGGCGCGCCTTTCTATACTTTGCCTATCCAGCCTTTATGTCCGGCGATGGTGTCTGGACGGCGGTCGACGGTTACTCAGGGGCTACCTCTTTGTCGGTGGCAGCATCGGGCGGTGTTGAAGCACTGAATGAGCAAATTGGTTGGATGAATGCCTTTGTGGGTAATATCCATGGCTCCATTGGTGAAACTTCAACGTTGGCCATTGGTATAGGTATGCTCATTTTACTCGGCACAGGTATCGCCTCGTGGCGGATTATGCTGGGCACTTTTGTCGGCATGTTTGCCTTATCGACCTTATTCAACATGATGGGCAACGAAGGCAATATTATGCTCAACGTGCCTTGGCATTGGCATTTGGTTGTGGGTGGTTTCATGTTTGGCTTGGTCTTTATGACGACCGATCCTGTCTCCGCGGCCATGACGAATACGGGGAGGTTTTGGTATGGCATGCTCATTGGTGCGATGACAGTACTCATCCGTGTCGTTAACCCAGCTTTTCCAGAAGGGATTATGCTGGCGATTCTTTTCTCAAACTTGTTTGCTCCGTTAATCGATCACTTTGTGGTGCAAAGCAACATCAAGCGGAGGCTTGCTCGTGGCTAATCAAGATTCAACAGGCAAGACCCTAATGGTTGCGTTCTTATTGTGTATCGTTTGCTCGGTGGTGGTGTCAGCGGCGGCAGTTATTTTGCGCCCCTTGCAAGATGCCAATAAAGACATCGATCGCAAGCGCAACATTCTATTGGCAGCAGGCCTCTACGATGATGCTCGCTCTATCGACGATCAGTTCAGCGCTATTCAAACCCGACTTGTCGATTTACAAACGGGGCAGTTTAGCGACGATGTGGTAGTGGGCTTTGATCAGCGCAAAGCGGCGAAAGATCCAGAGCGATCCATTGCTCTGGACAGTAAATCCGATATGGCCAAAATTTCGCGTCGAGAAAACCAAGCTCTCGTGTATATCGTAGAGTCGGAGGGAGAAATCGATAAATTGATTCTACCTGTGCACGGTTATGGGCTGTGGTCCACGCTCTATGGCTTTGTTGCGCTTGAAAGCGATTTGAATACGGTGGCAGGGTTAGGCTTTTACGACCATGCTGAAACACCGGGATTGGGCGGTGAGGTCGATAACCCACGCTGGAAAGCCCTCTGGCCTGGCAAGCAGGTGTACCGCGATGGTACGGTCACGCTGGGGCTAGCTAAAGGTGCAGTCGACCCTACAGCGCCCGGGGCTGAGTATCAGGTTGACGGTTTGTCAGGAGCGACTTTGACTGGTCGCGGTGTGACTAATTTGATTCAGTTTTGGTTAGGTGAAGATGGCTTTGCGCCATTTTTAGATAATTTCAAGCGTGGCGAGGCGTAAGGAGAAAGACTATGAGTATTGATTCTAAAAAAACGCTGATCTCGCCGATCTTTGACAACAACCCCATTGCCTTACAAATTTTGGGGATATGTTCGGCACTAGCGGTGACCAGCAATCTACAAACGACCGCCGTAATGTGTCTGGCGTTAACAGTAGTAACGGCATTCTCCAATCTGTTTGTTTCGCTGGTGCGTAAACAAGTACCAAGCAGTATTCGTATTATTGTGCAGATGATTATTATTGCCTCGCTCGTTATCGTGGTCGACCAAGTTTTGAAGGCCTATGCTTACGGCATCAGTAAACAACTTTCAGTTTTTGTTGGTCTAATTATCACTAACTGTATTGTTATGGGGCGAGCCGAGGCGTTTGCAATGAAAAATCCGCCCTGGGCAAGCTTTGTTGACGGCATAGGCAATGGTCTGGGTTATAGCGTGGTATTACTGGCGGTTGGTTTTTTCCGCGAGTTGTTCGGTTCAGGCAAGCTGTTCGGCTATGAAGTGCTAAGTCTTTCAACTGAAGGCGGTTGGTACATTGGTAACGGCATGATGCTTTTACCACCGAGTGCGTTCTTCTTGATTGGTTTTTTCATCTGGGTCTTGCGTGCCGCTAAGACCGAGCAAGTTGAAGTTGAGGAATTTAAAATCACTAAGAATTCAACGCTGAGGGAGGCACTGTAATGGAACATTATTTGAGTCTTTTCGTCAGAGCCGTTTTCATCGAAAACATGGCCTTGGCCTTCTTTCTTGGTATGTGTACTTTTTTGGCAATTTCTAAAAAGGTTGAGGCCGCGCTGGGTTTAGGTATTGCCGTGATTGTGGTGTTAGCGATTACCACTCCACTAAACAATATCATTTACCATAATTTATTAGCAGATGGCGCGCTTGCTTGGGCTGGCTTTCCTGATGTGAATTTAAGCTTTCTGGGATTTCTCAGTTATATCGGTGTAATCGCAGCTAGCGTGCAAATACTTGAAATGTTTCTCGACCGCTATGTGCCGGCACTCTACAGCGCGCTGGGTGTGTTTTTACCATTGATAACGGTTAACTGCGCTATATTGGGTGCATCGCTCTTTATGGTTGAGCGCGACTACAATTTGCCAGAAAGTGTTGTATTTGGCGTGGGTGCCGGTGTTGGTTGGGCGTTGGCCATTGTAGCGTTGGCGGGCATTCGAGAAAAATTGAAATATAGCGATGTACCAGAAGGGTTGCGCGGTCTGGGCATTACGTTTATCACCGTAGGCCTGATGTCTTTGGGCTTTATGTCTTTTGGTGGTATCGATATCTAGAGGGCCGGGCCACTGCGGTTTAGCAGTCGGCAGAGCCTAGAAGTGTTGTTAGGAGCGGATCAATAATGAATTTAGAAGTTAGTTTAGGCGTTGCGATGTTCACCGCAATAGTGCTCGCTTTAGTGCTGATTATTTTGTTCGCTCGCTCTCAATTAGTGAGCAGTGGCAGCGTCAATATAGAAATTAATGGCGAGAAAACGATCACGGTGCCCGCCGGAGACAAGCTGCTGCAGACGCTAGCCGCCAACGATTTGTTTTTAGCCTCTGCGTGTGGCGGTGGTGGCACCTGCGCCCAGTGTAAGTGTATTGTCAGCGATGGCGGTGGTTCGTTATTGCCCACCGAAGAATCGCATTTTAATAAGCGTGAGGCGGCTGAGGGCTATCGACTGTCTTGTCAGGTTGCGGTTAAGCAAGACATGAAGATCGTTATCCCCGAAGAGGTATTTGGAGTCAAGCAGTGGATTTGTACCGTTGAAAGTAATCCGAATGTTGCCACGTTTATTAAAGAGCTGACGCTCAAGTTACCAGAAGGTGAAAATGTTGATTTTCGAGCGGGCGGTTATGTCCAGCTAGAGTGTCCCCCGCATGAAGTTAAGTACAGCGATTTTGATATTGAGCCAGAGTATTTAGCCGATTGGGAGCGGTTTGGTTTTCTTAACTTGGTCTCAACGGTCAACGAAACGGTTATTCGCGCTTACTCCATGGCGAATTATCCTGAAGAACGCGGTATCGTTAAATTTAATATTCGCTGTGCTACCCCGCCGCCCAACAATCTCGCGCTAACACCAGGCCAAATGTCCTCGTGGACCTTTGGGCTTAAGCCTGGTGACGAAGTGAAAGTCTATGGTCCGTTCGGCGAATTTTTTGCCAAGCAAACCGAAGCGGAGATGGTGTTCGTCGGCGGTGGTGCAGGTATGGCGCCCATGCGTTCGCATATATTCGATCAGCTGAAGCGTATTAAAACCGACCGCAAAATATCGTTTTGGTACGGAGCGCGCTCAATGCGAGAAGCGTTTTATATGGAAGACTATAATGGTCTGGCGGCTGACAACGAAAACTTCGAATGGCATTTGGCTTTGTCCGATCCGTTACCTGAAGACAATTGGGAAGGTTACACAGGATTTATCCATCAGGTGCTGTTCGATAATTATTTAAAAGATCATCCGGCGCCAGAAGACTGCGAGTTTTATATGTGCGGTCCACCTATGATGAATTCGGCAGTGGTGTCTATGTTGCTCGACCTAGGCGTTGAACCCGAAAATATTTTGCTGGATGATTTTGGCGGTTAACGATTAATTTCATGTTAATGCGCACTGAAAGCACCCTTCAAAAAAGCCGCTACCAACTGTTAGCGGCTTTTTCGTTGGTGGCGGCGTTTTTAGCGTTGACGGCCATTGCCGGCTGTGAACCCAAAGCGCAAGTTCATCAATGGTCGGGCCAGACCATGGGTACCTTTTATCGCATTACACTACTTCCCTCAAGCGGGCCACAGCCCAGCTATCAAACGGCAGAGCTGCGCGCACAGGTCGATGGATTGCTTCGCGACATTAATAGGTCAATGTCTACGTACCAAGCTGATTCGGAGATTTCTATCTTTAATAGCTTGAAATCCGAGTCATGCGTGTTAATTGGCGAAGATTTCTTAACCGTCTTAAGTGAGGCGCTAGCTATCGCAGGGGCCTCTAAAGGGGCCTTCAACCCATTAGTTGCCCCGTTAGTTAATCGCTGGGGGTTCGGTCCGATCAAGCAAGTATCGCGACTGCCTACGCGCGCCGAAGTGGAATCGCTCTTGGAATTAACGCATTTAGATAACATCAGTCTTGATGACACTAGCGGCCAATTATGCAAACGCAACAACCGTGCCCAGTTAGATCTATCGGCTATTGCCAAAGGCTACGCAGTTGATCGAATTGCCAGTTTATTTACCGAGCAAGGCTATAGCAATTACTTGATCGATGTCGGTGGGGAGCTCAAGGTTTCAGGCCTAAATCCAGAGGGGCATTTGTGGCGGCTCGCTATCGAACAACCCATTACCCAAGCAGCGGCAACGCTTGGCATACATGAGGTGGTGCATGTGACCGACCATGCCATTGCAACGTCGGGAGACTACCGCAATTTTTTTGAGCATGAGGCGCAACATTACTCGCACACCATTAATCCGCTAACAGGCTATCCGGCACAGCATAATCTGGTTTCGGTGACGGTTATAGCTAAGCATGCGGCTACAGCGGATGCGTGGGCTACGGCTTTGCTTGCTGCAGGCCCTGAGCAGGCGCGGTATTTAGCCGTACAACATGAGCTTGCTGTGTATCTTATAGAACGCGATAATAGGACTCATCACAATGAGTTTAGCGGCTCTGATCTTGACCCGTTAAGTGATAGAACTCGTAATAATGATGTGCACGATGACTTTAGTGCTTGGCACTCGCGTGGTTTCGCATCTTTTCTAACACAATAAAGAGACAGTTATGGCAACGTTCGTGTTCACCTTAATTTTTCTTCTCACCGTTGTGGCAGCAATGGCAGTAGGCGTTATCTTCGCAAGCAAGCCTATAAAGGGCTCTTGCGGTGGTATTCAAGCCTTAGGTATGGGCGGCACTTGCGATATTTGTGGTGGCGATCCCGAAGCGTGTGATGAAGAAGAGGGCGCTAGCGGCAACAAAGTAGCAAACACTTCGTTTTATGATGCGTCATAAATCATCATCGATGACTGACCAGCCGGCAGATGCCGGCTTTGTTGTGTCTGGTGCCTAGAAAAGATAGCGGGTATGAAAAGTATTGCCCTACGGCTTGGGCATGAAGGCAATAAGTGCAGCTGTTACGGCAACATTGAGTGACTCAACCCCGTTGTGCATGGGTATGGCACATCGCTCGTCGGCTAGAGCACTGACTGCTTGCGTGACACCGTCACTCTCATTACCAAGCACGTAAGCAATAGCCCCATTTTGATTGGCGGCGTCTTGTAAAGACGTTGGGCTATGCGACGACAGCATGCTGATGCGAACTTTTTTGGCTTTTAACACCAAAATACACTCTTCGGTAGTCTCACAGCGCACGATAGGGCATTTAAAAATGGCCCCTGCGCTGGCTTTAATGACGAGTGAAGATATTGCAGCATTGCCCTGTTCCGGAATAAACAACGCGTCAATACCGCCGGCAGCCGCGCTGCGAATAATCATGCCGATATTTTGTGGATTGTGTATTCGGTCAAGCACCAAATACCGAGGGTAGCCAGACGGCAATGGCTCGCGAGCAAAGTCACTCAGTGTCCGCATGCGCTCTAATAGTAAGTCCGCTGCAACGCCCTGGTCTTGCTTAGCATTTCGCGACACGCGCGAAAGTGCCGACTTTTCTTTGTAGCTGATTTCAATATTTCGGCTTTCAGCCAGAGCGACGATTTCGTCTAATATTTTGGCTGGCCGATTACTGCTGGCTAAGTGCAGTCGGTGGACGTCTATGGCGGTATTGTGTAACGCCTCAAGAACGGGTTTACGCCCATAGATAGTGAGCATGCGCTGATAGTGATTTTTACGCGCTTTATATTGCTCTGAGTCAGGTTGCGGCATGTGATCGACTGTGAAGTGGCGGGTGAATTGTTGAGGCGCCGTTAACGAAATCTACTTAACGGCCGTTGTTTTTAGCCATTCGGTGTATTCATCAGCAGGCATGGGCTTGCCAATAAAAAACCCCTGGGCGTAGTCGCATTGCATACGTGTGAGCTCATCGAGCGTTGCCTGATCCTCAACGCCTTCAGCGACTACGTCAAGGTTGAAGCTATGCGCTAAATCAATAATGAGTTTTACAATGTTTTTGCTGCCTTGATCCGTCAGCATACTACCAATAAATGCCCGGTCTATTTTCAGTTCATCGGCAGGAATATGTTTAAAGTAAGCCAGTGAGGAGTAACCCGTGCCAAAGTCGTCGATAGAAATACGCACGCCGGTTTCTCGCAGCTTACTTAAGTAATCAAAGGCCAGTTCTTTATCCTTAATCAATACATCTTCAGTAATTTCAAGCGTTAAGCGCTGCGGGGCGACGTCCCATAATGAGAAAGCCTCTTCTAGTATTTGGTATAAAACTTTTGTGGTTATAGATGCGGCAGGGACATTGATGCTAATGCTGTTGTTGGGCGCAAGCGTCGACTCTTCGCTGAGTTTTTTCAAAGTGCTGTTAATCAGCCAGCGAATGAGTTCGGCTTCTGAGCCGAGATGCTCGATCAAAGGAATGGTTGTGTTTGGCGCAATGATACCGTGCTCAATGGTTTCCCATCTAATCAATGCCTCGGCACCATTATGAAATTTATTTTTTACTTCAGAGCTTTGTTGCAGGCAATACTTGGGTTGGTAGTACAGGCTAAGTTTCTCATCTTGCATCGCTGTGTGTAAATTATTGAGCAGTTGCCATTTGAGTTGATCAACCTCAGCCTGCTCGTTCTTGCCCAGTAGCTGAAAAGGTTGGTTCAGCTCTATGGCTTTTTTTAGGGCGGTCTCGGCATCGTACAAGATTCTGCAACTATCGAGGTGAGAATCGTAATTGTAAGCAACCCCGCAGTTTACGGTTATTTTTAGCGTGTGGTTATCCCATTCAAACACACGTTTGAAGCTTGCAAGAATTTGATCGACTGCAATAACGGCAAAGCCAGGGCTTTTTAGTTCGCGAAGAACAATGCCAAACTCATCGTTGCCCAGATAAAAAACCGCATAGATATCGGTCGCAATTTCTTTGAGACGAGCGGCAATGTCATTAAGAATACTGTCGCCACACGCCTCACCAAAGCTGCGATTCAATTCACGAAACTCACGAATATCAATTAAGATTAAGCCTGTTTGATTATGCGTGGTATCTCGTACTAATTGCGTATGTAGTTCAGTGAGCATTTTTTCGCGTTCAACGACAAGGTCATGCTCGCATGTTGGTGTTGGCAGTTGCTGGGACATTTGAGTGTTTGAAATATCAGTCATGGTTCAAAGTGGCAGTTATTCCTAGTATGGATCGCTTGGCGCTCAGGTGATCGGTTTTAATAGCGCAATTTTTTTGCCTAGTCCAGAGCGGCCCCACGGTTGGGATCTAGTAGCTTGCTGACGAGCTGAGCATTGATAGGGCATTCTATACCTAGGTCGTGAGCCATTTTGATGGCCTGCGCATTTAAAGTGGCCAGCTCCATTGGTCGACCTGCTCGATAGTCACACAGCATCGAAGACGCATTGGCACGGGTAACGGATGCCACATGGCTAGCTTGGGTCAGCAGGTCAAACATGGCTGACGAATCGTTTGGATCTGTTTGTTTATTATAGGCGTTATATAGGGTTTGTAACTCAGCACACAGTAATTTAAACCCATGGTAGTGCGTTTCATTTTTCAGTAGATCCCCGTTTAAGCAGTCATAAAGCGCAGTAAGCGGGTTAATGGCGCAGTTAATAAAGAATTTTTGTACTATGGCCTGATTAATCGAGACCGTGTATTCAATGGCTAAGGCACAACCAGAGGGTAACAACGCGTCGCCACCTTTGGCCAAGACGTGCTTATTTGATGGATTAACGCTAGGGGCAGCTGTGCTGCGATGCGGTTGTGGCGGTGCGTATGTGCCAATGCGAGTTAGGCCACGACCGGTGTGTCGTACCACGCTATCGCTTTGCAGTAAGGCGCCCTCGGAGGTTACACCAACATAAAACTCTATGGTTTGGCTCGAAGCCTGTAATTGTTCGTAGAGGTTTTGATGAAACCCCAGGCCGTTACACAAAACGATCACGCGCGCATTGTCTGACAACAGGGCTTTGACTTGATTCAGCGCCGTTACTGCATCGTATGACTTGGTTGCAATCAGTAGGCGATCAATCGGAGTGTTGGTCTGTGTGAGCGCCGCTGGGCTGCTTTGTTCCAGTTGAAATACGCTCTTAAGGCTTGCTTGGGTGGGAGTGAGTTGCAGGCGTGCGTCGTTTTCACTTTCAAAATTGCCCGACTCGGCGCCACCGATGTTGCTATCTTTAGTGGGTGGTACATAGGTCAGTTCGATCGCTTTCGAATCGCCAGCGTTGCCATCTCTCACTAACAGCGTTACAGGGCAACCGCACTGCCGAAGCATCGTAGCCCATAAACAACCCAATGAGCCTTTACCCAGCACGAACCAGCGGTCGTCGTTATCTCTTTGGCTGTCATCGCGCATGTCGTGTAATACTCACTTTCAAGGAACTGGCTGTCGTGGTGCAATTTTAGCCTGAAATGAAGCAATGATCTGCTGACATCATGAATTAATTTTGCATACAATACTCGCCGCTTTCGCGAACGCCAAGGCCACGAATCTTTTGCCGTGTAGTCAGTTGCCAACGGCGCGATCGACAGATCTAGTGCGGTTTGAGTTAGAATATAAGTCGCCGCCACGTTGTAAAATAAACAATCAGCCAACCCATGAGGATATACACAATGCCATCTTTTGATGCCGTTTCCGAAGTTGACCTTCACGAGGCAAGCAATGCTGTTGACCAAGCTAATCGAGTGATTACTAATCGCTTCGATTTTAAAGGTGTTGATGCTCGATATGAGCGGGAAGATCGAAGCGTTCACATGATCGCCGAGGCAGAATTCCAAATCCAACAAATGCTCGATATCTTGCAAAATGCGCTGCATAAGTGCGGCATCGATATTAATTGCATCGATGCTGGTGATATCGTACAGACAGGCAAGCAATGCAAACAAACGTTAGTCTTGCGGCATGGCATTGATACAGAGACCTGTAAAAAAATTGTGAAGCTGATTAAAGCCGAAAAGTTTAAGGTTCAGGCACAAATACAGAGTGAGCAGGTCCGAGTTACCGGTAAAAAACGCGATGATCTACAGGCAGTCATGGCTTTTCTAAAACAGCAAGATGTCAATATACCGCTACAATTTGGTAATTTTCGTGACTAGCTAGAGGCACCGCCAAAGAGACACAAAATAAAAGTGTTAGAGACGAAGCCAATGTGCACACATTGCGTTGCCAGTGGGCCTGCCTGCTTCAGCACACAAGGGACATAGCCGGTATGAATCTATCGCCGTGTATCGCTCAGGCTCAGCAGCTGGTGGCGCAATGCCAATCAAAAAATACCCGAGCTATGTTTGTGATCACGGGCCCACGCAATGCGACCCAAACTGGCGCACTCAATTTACTCAAGTTCCTCCAACCTAAACTTAAAGCCGATGTTATTCACTGGGTGGCTGATGACGCGCCGGTGGCCGAGTTAGCCGACGCTGGGCACGGCAATCTTTGTCTTGCCCATGTTCACCGTGCCCAAGCCCAGAAGTTGCTCGGCAATGAAACCACCGTAGCGGTTATGAATGGCCATGATGGCTTTAATGCCAATGTTATGGCTGCCATCTCTGGTACTTTAGTAGGTGGCGGTATTCTAATTCTGTTGGCGCCAGAACTGACGCTTTGGCCAGCCTTTGCCGATCCAGACTACCAACGCATGCGCAGCAATGCACAAGTTGCGAACGCGCAAGCGCCGTGTCTGCAAGGCAATTTTTTAACGCGCATGGTTCGATTCATTAACGTTGAGGCGAGCCTCAATCGTTTTATGTTGGTGCTGGCATCTGGTGATATTCCGAGCCCTGCCTGGTCACTGGCTTTGGAGTCGACGCGCTCAGAGAAACCGGCTAACGCCATTAAACCTTCCGCACAACTTGTTGAACCAGGTAGTTCTGCCAATAATGATTCATGGTTTGTGCCTACCGCTGAACAACAGGCCATTGTTTGTGCGGCAGAAAAATTATCCGAGCAGGCAGCAGGCGCAATACTGATTACCGCAGCGCGAGGGCGTGGCAAAACAACCGCGCTTGCGTTTTCTTTAAGTAAGCTGTTGCAAAACACCCAAATGAACGTAGTGGTGGTGGCGCCTCATCGCAACAACGTTAATGTGTTATTTAGCACCTTACAGAAGATTCGGGAATTAAAAAGTATTGACGTGTTGAGCCGCGTAATTTATCGACCGGCAGACGCGCTTTTATTGGACGCCTGCTCGCATCAAAAAAGGGCTAGCGCCGTGCAAACGCTGTTGGTGGTAGATGAAGCGGCCGGGCTTGCCGTTTCTTTGTTAAGTAAGCTCGATAGTGTTTATCCGCTAAAAATCATGGCGTCAACCACGCAGGGTTATGAAGGCAGTGGGCGAGGGTTTTTGCTGCGCTTCAAGCAGCACGTGGTTAACCGAGCACAGCAGCAGTCATTGTCCCAATCGCCAGGGAAAGTCGAGCTCACTATGCAGCATATAGAACTATCTGACCCAATCCGCTGGGCAGCAGCCGATCCTCTGGAGTCTTTTACTAATGAATTAATGTGCCTGCACGATAACTTATCGCCTGTTGATCATGGCAAGCCCCAAACAGCGCTGCACGCCAGTCAAGGCTGGGCAATCGAAAAAATTGAAAAAATTGATCTTCTTGCATCAGAAGGCTTGCTGCAAAGTGTGTTCGGTTTATTGGTCGCGGCTCATTATCAAACACAGCCTAATGATCTACGCTTCACCCTCGACACCCCGTTTTCTCATTTGTGGGTTGCGCGCAATCCGGCGGGCTTGGTGGTTGGGGTTTTATTGGCGGTGGCCGAAGGAGGCTATCCAACTGGCGACCCTCTGACCGCGGCGATTGTCCAAGGGCGGCGGCGCCCGCGCGGCAACTTGTTAGCGCAGCGCCTGGCTAATCATAGCGGTGAGCCGCGCTGGTGTACGGAAAACTCTTTGCGGATAATGCGAGTAGCGGTGACAAAGTCGGCGCGTCGTAAACGCGTAGCAAGCCAACTCATCCAAGCCATGAAACAATGGGGGTACGAAGCGGACTTTGACTATTGGAGTAGCAGCTTTGGGTATGAGCGCTCTGTGTGTGAGTTTTGGGCCGCAGCAGGTGCGCTACCTGTGTATCTGGGCATGCACCTAGATAAGGCCAGCGGCTCGCGCAACGTAATGCTTGCTGGGGCTTTGCAATCAGATGTATTTGCCGAGGCCATTGAGTCCAGAGCCACTGTGTTGTTGGATGATATTCAATATTGGTTTCCGGGCTTTCTGCCCGAAATGGAAGAGGCGGACATTGAACAATTAAAATTTTGGGCAAGCTACAGCACCAAAAAGCCAAGCCCAATAGCGACGGGGCCCAGCCCTGTTGGCGAAGTGCACGTTGCAGTGGGTGAGAGCTCTGAGTTAGTTGAACCGCGCAGCGCTGATCATCAGTGTCTGGTGCGTTTTGTGAACGGCGAAATTGATGTTGCTGCAGTCTTTCCGGCGCTATGTCGCTACAGCATCACAACGAATGCGCTAGCTCCTGACGCAGAAGATCAGAGACTATTACACGATTACATTCACTTCGCACCGGATTGGCGGCAGCTGGGACATATAGTGGGGGCTGATGGGCAGCGTCTAGTGATTGATAAGCTGCGCAATGTTTGTCGGCAGCTGACACAAACACCCAATTAATTGACGAAGCCAATGAATCATTCGATCAAGCTGCCTACCCTACAAAAAGGCAGCATTCTTCACAGCGTCTAGGCGCGTTCTGGCGCTAATAATTCCTGAAATTAGCGTATAATAGAAACCATAGTAACCGTGCCCCAAGAGCGCAAACCGCGTTCATTTGTTGCTCCATTCATGCGCGCACGCGTCCATTCTTTTATATTTAATTGTCTTAGGAGTTCACAGTGTTAGAAGCCTACCGCCAACATGAAGCCGAGCGCGCCGCGCAAGGTATACCCGCCAAGCCACTTTCACCCGAGCAAGTGGCCAGTTTGATCGAGCAGTTGCAAAATCCAGCGGCAGGCGATGAGGCGACTTTGGTGGATTTGCTCTCTAATCGTGTGCCGCCAGGCGTCGATGAGGCTGCTTACGTCAAAGCCGGTTTCTTATCAGCCGTCGCTAAAGGCGAGCAGCAGTGTGCGCTGATTTCCGCCGAACAAGCCGTTCTCATGCTGGGCAAAATGTTGGGAGGCTACAACATTGCCACCTTGGTTGAGCTGCTTGACGATACCACTCTGGCCGCGCTGGCAGCTGAGCAATTGAAGCATACTTTGTTGATGTTCGATGCATTCCATGACGTGGCTGAAAAAGCCGCTGGCGGCAATGCAAAGGCACAAGAGGTGATGCAGTCGTGGGCTGATGGCGAGTGGTTTAGCTCACAGGAAAAAGTAGCTGAGTCGTTGTTAATGACCGTTTTTAAAGTCACCAGCGAAACCAATACCGATGATTTGTCACCGGCACCTGACGCTTGGAGTCGCCCCGATATTCCGCTGCACGCTCTGGCAATGTACAAAATTGCGCGCGATGGAATTACTCCCGATGTACCCGGTGAAATCGGTCCTCTAAAGACGATCAAAGAGCTTGATGCCAAAGGTCACCCAATAGCCTTTGTTGGTGATGTTGTTGGCACTGGATCTTCGCGCAAATCGGCTACTAATTCGGTATTGTGGTACTTTGGTGATGACATGGACGGCGTGCCCAATAAGCGCAGCGGTGGCGTGTGCATAGGCGGCAAGGTTGCCCCGATCTTTTTTAATACGATGGAAGATGCAGGCGCCTTAGTTTTTGAAGCGCCCGTTGAAAAACTAGGCATGGGTGATGTGATTGAAATTCGCCCCTACGAAGGCAAAATATTAAGTGAGTCGGGTGAAGTACTGAGCGAATTTGAGATCCGCTCCGATGTTATCTTTGATGAAGTTCAGGCTGGCGGCCGTATTAATTTGATTATTGGCCGCGGGCTCACGGCCCGAGCTCGCGAAGAATTAGACTTGCCTGCGAGTGATTTATTCCGCAAGCCAGAAGAGCCCGCCGAATCGAAGAGTGGCTTTACTCTAGCGCAAAAAATGGTGGGGCGCGCTTGTGGTCTAGCCGAGGGGCAGGGCGTGCGTCCGGGCACCTATTGTGAGCCAAAAATGACCACCGTAGGTTCGCAGGATACAACGGGCCCTATGACGCGCGACGAGTTGCAAGATTTGGCCTGCCTTGGTTTTTCTTCTGATTTAGTCATGCAGTCGTTCTGTCATACCGCGGCATACCCTAAGCCGGTCGATATTGAAACCCAGCACACGTTACCTGATTTCATCATGACCCGCGGCGGCGTTTCGCTTAAACCTAAAGACGGTATTATCCACAGCTGGTTAAATCGGATGCTATTACCTGACACAGTGGGCACAGGCGGCGATTCACATACACGCTTCCCGCTGGGCATTTCATTTCCTGCGGGCTCAGGCTTAGTGGCTTTTGCCGCAGCTACGGGTGTTATGCCACTCGATATGCCTGAATCAGTATTAGTGCGCTTCAGCGGTCAAATGCAGCCGGGTGTGACGCTGCGCGACCTCGTGCATGCCATTCCGTTATATGCGATTAAAGAAGGTTTATTAACGGTTGAAAAGAAGGGTAAGAAGAATATTTTTTCGGGTCGTATCCTCGAGATTGAGGGCCTTGAAGACCTCACAGTCGAGCAAGCCTTTGAACTCTCCGACGCTTCTGCCGAGCGCTCGGCGGCGGGTTGTACGATCAAGCTTTCCCAGCAAACGATTGCGCAATACCTGCGCTCAAACATTACCATGTTGCGCTGGATGATAAGCGACAACTATGGCGATGTTCGCACACTAGAGCGTCGCGCTAAAAAAATGGAAGAGTGGCTCGCTAATCCAGAGCTGCTACAGGCTGATGCCGATGCTGAGTACAACTCAGTGATTGAAATTAATCTAAACGATATTGTCGAACCCATAGTTTGCGCGCCCAACGACCCTGATGATGCACGAACCCTATCGGATGTAGCCGGTGATAAAGTCGATGAGGTGTTTATTGGCTCTTGTATGACGAATATCGGTCATTTCCGGGCAGCCGGTGAGATGCTTCGCCAGCACACTGGCAACTTGAGCACTCGAATGTGGATCGTGCCGCCAACACGCATGGATGAAAAGCAGCTGATTGAAGAGGGTTACTACAGCCTTTACGGCGCGGTGAATGCACGAACCGAAATCCCAGGATGTTCATTGTGCATGGGTAACCAAGCTCGCGTCGCTGACGGGGCAACGGTGCTGTCGACGTCAACACGTAACTTCCCTAATCGTCTCGGCAACGGCGCCAACGTTTACTTAACATCAGCGGAGCTTGCTTCGGTAGGCGCAATTTTAGGTAAGTTACCAACTCGTGCAGAGTACATGGAATTTGCTGAGAAAATCGACGCGATGTCTGGCGACATTTTCCGTTACATGAATTTTAATGAAATGGATAGCTATGTAAATGCAGCTGAAGAGGGTTCGCGTATTGCTGCCGTTGAAATTCGTGAGGTCGGAGCGCTATAAATAGCGCAGTTTGAGAGGCTATCAACCATCAAAAAAGGCTGCGTTTGCAGCCTTTTTTGATGGAATACGATAAACCGTACTCAATGCTTAGGAAATTTTGTCCAGCGCCTCAGGTGTGTTTTGCACCATATCTTTGAAGGTCTGATTGTTAATGTGCTCAACTAAACAGTCCTCACTAGCAACAATGGTTGCCGCGCGCTTGTTGCCGGTGAGAGCGGCGAGTGCACCAAAATATTGACCTGAGGTAATTGTTCCAATTACGTCACCAGCTCGCAGCACTTTAGCTGAGCCAGATAGTAAGCGACAAGCAAATTGACTATCTTCTCCGTAGCCAAGAATTTGTTGGCCGCTGTTGTAAAGGTGAGTGTTCATAGTTGAGCTCTTTGTAATAGGTGACACGCTGTGCACGACTGATCCTTAAGTAGTGCTAGTCCCTTAGAATGTAGTTCACCAGGTGAGCTTTGCCAACCAGGACCTAGCGAATGCCTATGATAAAGGACTTTTTTACTGTTTTTTTGCTGAGCTGTAAAAATAAAACGTCAGATTTAGGCGGGTCCATAAGGTTGTTATGCACCCAAGGCGCTGAAATAATAGAGTGTTTTCAGTCGATTCGGAGAGTCGCCTTGCCAGCAAAAAAAATCGTCAAAAGGCCTTCAAAAGTCTTGACTTTTCATTCGTTTTTTTAGCGGTTAGTGAGTACTTTCATTGTGCTGAGCAAACTGAATGCTGGCGCTCCATCAAAAACGTTATACACAGCAGTCTTTTTCGGTAACATTGGCTAAAAAAACAGCGGTGCGTTCTTTTTTTTTAAGAAAGATCGCTAAGTCATTGATTTTAATATAATAAGGTTGTACAAAATACAGCCTATCTGAAGGAGGTGCCTATAAACAAGGGCTGCGAGGCCTTCGGCAAGGGGTTTTCCACACAGTTATCCACAGAATTTGTGGATAGATTTTTCCGCTCATTCTCTGTTTTAAATGTCAATAGCTCGAGGGCATAAAATCTTATTTTTCATCACCATAAATTGACCGATCTTGGCCACCGCCTTTCGGCAATTTGCGGTTTGATTTTGCTATGATGCTCGGGCTTTATTTTGTCCAAGACAACCTCAGCATTAAAGGGCTAACACACTCATTTATTTGCTTTAGCGATTCACTCGACCCCAGTTAAGCGCAACGGAGCGCCATTAGTCATGCAAAACACAAAAGGCCAAGTATTACAAAAAGTTGAAACCATGCTGGCGATGCAAGACAGTATGAACACAAAGGTTCATACCGACTGGATTACCCAGAACTTTGCCTGGTATCGGGCCGCCTGGGTTGAATGCGGAGAGTTAATGGATCATTTTGGCTACAAGTGGTGGAAGAAACAAACCCCCGAAATTGAGCAAGTTCGGCTGGAGGTGATCGACATCTGGCACTTTGGTATGAGTGCTTTATTTACGCAAGGTGTGAGTCAGGCTGATTTGGCCGCGCAAATTACTGACGCTATTGTGGCTCACCAGCCACTGGGTCACGAGGTTTTACCCGCCACAGAAGCGCTGGCGCAAAACTGCATAGCGACCAAAAGCTTTTCAGTAGCGATCTTTTGGCATTTACTTGATGCGGTAGATCTGGATATCGATAGTTTATTTAAATCGTATGTCGGTAAAAATGTGTTGAACTTTTTTAGGCAAGACAATGGCTACAAAGACGGAAGTTACCGTAAAGAGTGGCAGGGTCGTGAAGATAACGAGCATCTGTCAGACATACTGGCCGGCTTAGACAGTGATAAAGATGGCTTTCGCAATGCGGTTTATAATGAACTGGCCAAGCGCTATGCCGCGACAGTAAGCGAGGCTTAGGGCGTTCTGTTGCAACATGACCGGTGGTTTTCACTGATGAGTCGCTCTGCCGCGTTGTTGTTAGTGAGCCTGTCCTTTTATTATTGTTAATCTCTGCGTTGTTAAATCTATGTCATCAAATGAATCTGCACCCATTAACTCTGCACAGCTGGGCGCTTTAGAGCGAGCGGCACAGGGCTGCCACATTAATGCGCTGGGCCTAAGTTTTGGCGAGCTTCAAGCGCAATCCAAGTTCAGTATCGTAGGCTCCAAAATCTCGCTAGCAGTAACCTTAGGTTTGCCCATTGGGACTTTGAACGATGAGCTGCACAGCGCATTGGTGATGGTGTTAAAGCCATTGACAGCCGGTTGCGAGCTGCACATCGATATCAAGTCGGATATTCCCTCCGGAAGAGGTAATGGCAAGACGCAAGCTTTACCGGGTGTAAAAAACATCATAGCCATTGCATCGGGCAAGGGTGGCGTGGGCAAGTCGGCAACGGCACTTAATTTAGCGCTGGCACTGCGGGCACAAGGTGCCAATGTCGGCTTGTTAGATGCTGATATTTACGGGCCTAGCCAGCCAACGATGCTGGGTGTACCCAGTGACACACGGCCGGAGGTCGAAGATAAAAAATACTTCCTACCGGTCATAGCGCATGGCTTGCAAACGATGTCTATGGGCTACATGGTGACTGAAAAAACCCCCATGGCCTGGCGTGGGCCTATGGTCAGTGGTGCACTCATGCAAATGATAGGGCAAACTCGCTGGAACGACCTCGATTATCTGTTAATTGATATGCCACCAGGCACGGGAGATATTCAGCTAACACTGGCTCAGCAAGTGCCATGTACCGGTTGTGTAATTGTCACTACACCGCAAAATATTGCGCTACTGGATGCCCGCAAAGGCATTGAGATGTTTCAAAAGGTTGGGATTGATTGTCTGGGTATTGTTGAAAATATGGCGACCCATATTTGCTCTCAATGTGGGCATGAAGAATTTATCTTTGGCTCCGGCGGCGGCGAATCGATTGCCGGAGAGTATGCTGTACCGTTGCTCGGCTCATTACCGCTAGCGCCCATTATTCGCGAATTGCTTGACCAAGGTCAGCCGATTGTTATAGCCCAGCCTGATTCACCTATTGCTGAACAATACATCAGGATTGCTCAGCAACTGGCCCTGCGCGTATGTCAGGCCGCGCAAGATAAAACGGTTGCTGTGCCAGACATTATTATTAGTGATGACTAAAAATCGCCGTGTTGTGGCATAGCTCGGTGGTCGCGAATGGATTAACGCTTGGTACCCGTGCTGGCCGCACAGATGACTGATAGAAAAACAACGGGGTTTAACCCGTTAGTGCTTTGCAGTACGAACCATCGTTATAAATAGGTAACTTACGTAAACTTTTATAGAAGAGAAACTTTAATTATGTCAATTAAATCTGACCATTGGATTCGTCGCATGGCGACTAACGAAAAAATGATTGAGCCGTTTGAACCGGGCCAAGTGCGCGAACATGATGGTCAGCGCATTATTTCTTATGGCACGTCAAGTTACGGTTATGATGTGCGTTGTTCACGACAGTTTAAAGTGTTTACTAATATACACTCAACTACCGTAGACCCTAAAAACTTTGACACAAAGAGCTTTGTAGACATTGAAGCTGATTACTGTGTGATTCCGCCCAACTCATTCGCGCTGGCTAGTACGGTTGAGTATTTTCATATTCCTCGCAGCGTTTTGACTATTTGTCTGGGTAAGTCAACGTACGCTCGATGCGGCATTATTGTTAATGTCACACCGCTAGAGCCTGAATGGGAAGGTCACGTTACCTTAGAGTTTTCTAACACCACCAATTTACCCGCCAAAATCTATGCCAATGAAGGCGTAGCGCAAATGTTATTTTTTGAATCTGATGAAGTGTGCGACGTCAGTTATAAAGATCGCGGTGGCAAATATCAGGGCCAGCGAGGTGTAACACTGCCTAAAGCTTAAGCCGTTTAGTGATTTTGCATGACTTAGCTACATGGCTTAGCTACATGACTTAGCTACATGAACTCTCTGTATGGCTAGGCCGCTTGAGATCGCTGCTTAGCAATACAGCTCTAAAAATCGTCGTCTTCTACGCTATTCACTGTTTTCTGTAAAGCGGGGTTGGCGCTAATGGGCTCTTCTTCGTCACTACTTAGTGACGACAACTGAGTCGCTGGAGCAACCGATTCTGATACCCAGTTTCTAATTTCAACAATGTTACGGTCGCCGTCTTCAAGCTGCTCTATTTTAATCGGCAGGTAATTCTCACGCGGCGCTATCCAAAGTTTTATCTGCTTGTTTTTCTTATCGCGTTTAAAAACGAGTGTTTCGCGCTGCCCAAGGTTAGTGGTGATTTCTTCAGTACCGGCATACTCGAAACTGTAGGTGCTTAAACGACTATAATTTGCGACTCGGTAATCAAACTCTGTGCTTTTAGGATTGGCGATAAGGTCAATTTGCATTTGCACTTGGTAAGACAGTTTGTCCAGCGCACCTGGCACTAAATCAAATTCATAGTTAGCTTTGCCCTTGCTGCCGCTGGCGCGCAGAGTGCTCCAATCAAAGAAGACATGAATAGGGCGGTCGGTACCTAATCCTTTGCGAGTATAGTGATAGCTGATGGGTTTTACTTGGCCATCAACAAGCTCAAACTCAGACCATTCATGTAATCTCATCCAAAGAGCTTTAGCGCGCCAGCTAATTCGATAACGCTTTTCACTAACCTCTTCGAACTTCCTCACGCCTTTAATTTTTATGCCGCGCAATTTTGTTGTGTAAGTGGCCTCATAAGGTGGCAGCGGAGTCGAGGTACAAGCTATCTGGCTCGTAGTCAGTAGCAGAATAACCAATAGAGAAATTAAAGGCTTTTGCAGTGTGTACATAGCTGTCATGGCCTCCTTAATGTTCATAGATTTGGCCGTGCTCGGGCAGTGGTCGGCCATCAAGCGAAGCCACTCCTGCGTCGAGTGCCAGCCGCCCATCAACAAACCAAGCGACCGCCTGCGGATAAATTTTGTGTTCTTGCACCAGCACCCTTTGTGTTAAATCGGCCGCGGTGTCATCCGGGTGTATAGGCACTCGCGCCTGAAGTACAGGCGGGCCTCCATCGAGCTCACCGGTAACAAAGTGTACCGTAGCGCCAGCTTCGCTATCTTGGGCATCAATAGCCCGTTGGTGCGTATTCAAGCCCGTATATTTAGGCAGGAGCGACGGGTGGATGTTCAATAATTTACCGGCAAATTGTTGGGTGAAAAATTCCGACAAAATTCGCATGAATCCTGCAAGCACAATAAGCGACGGCTGCTGCTCTTCAATCATCTCTGCCAGCGCACGATCAAAGCGCTCGCGCGTGTCAAATTGAGTGTGGTCTAGAGCAAACGCAGGAATATTAGCGGCCTTGGCGCGCTCTAAGCCGAAAGCGCCTGGCTTGTTACTGATTACCGCAACGATGTTGGCTCGAATATCACCATTGTGACAAGCGTCTATGAGCGCTTGTAAGTTACTGCCGCTGCCCGACAAAAGGACGACAATTCTTGGGTCGTGTTGCTCGAGACTCGCTGCTGCTGGATCCATGAATAACTCGACGACTCAGCCTAACTCGCCAGTAAAAACAATGGATGCGTCGTCACTTGCCCGGGCGCGCACCTGACCAATGGGCCAGGCATGCTCACCCGCATCGGCCAGTGCAGCGATACAGGCATCGGCCTCATCCGCAGGCACAGCGATAACCATGCCGGCGCCACAATTAAACGTGCGGAGCATTTCAACGTTAGCAACATTGCCATGCTGACGAAGCCAGCTAAAAATGGGGGGTAATTCCCAAGAGTCTAAATCGATAACAGCCTGGACATCATCGGGTAGGACTCGTGGAATGTTTTCGGTGAGTCCACCGCCGGTGATGTGTGCAAGACCATGGACACTGTGCTCAGCGACCAAGTCCAGAAGCGGTTTCACATAGATGCGAGTGGGCTCAAGCAGAGCGCTGGCCAAGGTGGTGTCACCAAATTCACTGCTCAGCGCAATGCCTGAGACGCTGAGTATTTTACGAATTAACGAATAGCCATTGGAATGCGGGCCGGTAGAGGCAACGCCTAACAGTACGTCGCCGGCAGTGATTGCCGTCCCATCAATGATTTCTTTTTCCTCTACTACACCAACGCAAAAGCCGGCAAGATCGTAGTCGCCACTGGCATACATACCTGGCATCTCCGCAGTCTCACCGCCCACTAAGGCAGCACCCGCTTGCTTGCACCCCTCAGCAATACTTGTGATGACCGCCTCTGCAACGTCCACCTGCAGCGTCGATGTGGCGTAGTAATCCAAGAAAAATAACGGCTCGGCGCCAATCACCAGAAGATCATTGACGCACATAGCGACTAGATCAATACCGATACCTTCATGCTGGCCACTATCGATAGCCAGTTTCAATTTAGTCCCAACGCCGTCGGTACCCGATACCAGAACAGGGCTGTCATAGTTGGTTGGTAGTTTGAACATCGCACCAAAGCCGCCCAAATTACCCAGCACCCCGGGTCGACTTGTCGCGGCCGACACTTTTTTAATGCGCTCGACCAATTCATTACCGGCATCTATGTTTACACCAGCATCGCGATAAGTGAGGGAGGTACCTGACGCTACCGAGTCTTGTTCTTTCATGAAAGAGAGTTACCTAGTTGGGAGGGCTAGCGCCCATAGAAAGATGAAAGTGATATCGACTGAACACATGCCGCCCATTGTAACCATTACCGCTGCAGTTTGCAGGTGTAGAGGTTTACCTCTACGCTGGCCGCATAGCACACTAGCCGTTCGCACATTGCTCCACAGTATCTAAGCTGGCTTGGGCACTGTGTGTCTATTTTCGAGGCGACATTTTACCTATTGGCAGCCAGCTTGCGAGGCATTCTAACGGATTTATTTACGGCAAATTCTTCACTTATGTGAAAATGCCGAGGCTAGGCCGTGCCAATCAGCGTCTAACTTGTTAGCATCGGGCTTGGCTTTCGTAGCGCATTACAGTATGGAGAGGCCTTGCAAGTTTTTCATAGCGATGTTGATTAGTTCATCGGATCAGGGGATTGAGTTTGACCATAGGGGTAAAATTAAGGCAATCAGTGCGACCTAATGCAGCCGTTTGGCGCCGGTCCATTTGCTGCGTGCTGGTCATCCGATACTGGGTACTGAGACGATTTATGCTCAAGTCGCTGCGAGTCTTGTTACCCGCTGTGGCTGTTACCTTAGATGCTGCTGTGTGTTCGGCGGGGCAGGTACAGTCTGTTGATCTGTATTCTGTAGTAATGCCGGTTGAAAGCCGCAGTGAGTCTCAGCGCAATAGTCAGGCACAAAGTGCTCTTAAGCATATTTTTATTCGCAT
>CAJQKT010000034.1 GCA_905478995.1 uncultured Pseudomonadales bacterium
GTGCACGATGCAGCATGCGCGCCAGAGACTGATAAAGAAAACCATACAACGCTTATGATTAATGCGAATGCATGCGCCGAAGCGGCTCGTACTACTTGATGAACTAACCCCTTAATGCGGCAGTGCATGTTGCTCACTCCCGTTAGTTTGTTCATGCCTGTGCACCGGTTCTTGGGGTGAGTTTGCATTGACGGCTGGTATTGCGCGGTCTGCGCTTCGTTCGGTATTACCCTGAATAACTTGACCTTTAGACAAGTCAATAATAGGTGTGATGTTCAACGCAATATTTTCTTCAGTGTGAATCAACAGTTTTGCGCAGCGCGAGCGACCGCAGCGCTTTGTGGCTGCATTGAGTCGCGTCATGTTGGCGCTGCCATGGAGTATGAAGGCTTTAAAATGCAGGCTACTAACATCAATTAACGATTGCCCAGTGGCTTCGCGGTAGGCATCGGCTAATTCATTGCGATGCGAGCTCTGTAAGTAAATAGTAAACGCCCGTTCAATTTCTTCTTCTACCAAGGGCAGCTGAAGTTCTACAGTGCGGAGCTCTTCAATAATAACGCCTGTTTCTGGATTCACTATGCAATGAATTGTTTCATTGGTTTTGTAATCGTAGTAGTAGGCATCGGCGAGGCGAGGGCTATTTTGCTTTTTATTGCTGGGGCGTTTTTCAAGCAATAAGAGAATAGGCTCTTCAGCCGAAAAGTTGCTTGCAAGGCTCTCTTGCTGTTTGAAATTGGGGTGTTTCTTTTTGATGCTTTGCAAAACGCGAGCACGTTCGCTGTGGCGCAGTGCGTCGTGTTTTTGAGGAATATTTTTTTGAACAGCAAAATCAACGGGTCTAGTGGCGTTATCGACGCTCGCTTCAGCGGCGCTGGTTAAGCTCACTGGCGCTACCAACACAACGATGCTGCCCAAACAGCACAAGCTCATAAAAATCGAGCGGGTAAGTCGCAGCTGCATGCTCGCTTTTCGCGTGACACGGTTGAAGATGGTTGAGCAAATGCAGGGTGACGCGACGCGCATGCTAAAGGCCTATAAGCAATATCCGAACGTCATTAAGAGAAAGGCTGGTCGGCTCTAAAATAGCGCTGGAGTGTTCAATTGAATACATCGAATTAGCACGGAGATTCTAGCTGCTATACCGATTTTTTTCTAATTTAAGTGGTTAATTATGATCGTTTTTTGTACGAGTAGCCAGCAGCAATGTGAGTGGCTGGCGCAGGTGATAGGAGTCGGCTGTTATAAACCCATCCTAATACAAATGAGAATGAGTTGCATTTAGATTAAGATTTGCGTAAAATCAATTTATGGCTTATGCAATTCACTCTGATGCCTGCAAAATGGTTCGCATTAGCTTTTTTTACGCCACTCTCAGAATACATCGGACGACTGATATTATGAACAATAGACCGCTTTTAACCGCATTTACCGTCTTTTTACCAACATTTGCTACTTTTTGTTATGCCGATCATGCTGAGCAAGCCGAGTTCTTTGAAGAGGTGACCATCTTGGGTAATCAAGAACGATTGGAGGCGGTTACTGGTTCGGCCCATCTTTTGAGTGATGATGATCTAGAAATATTTGAATATGCCGACATTCAACGTATTTTGCGAACGGTACCCGGTGTGTCGGTTCAGGTAGAAGATGGTTACGGCTTGCGGCCAAATATCGGTATTCGCGGTGTACCCACCGAGCGAAGTGCTCGAGTGGTTTTGTTAGAGGACAACGTTTTAGTCGCTCCAGCCCCGTACTCTGCCTCGTCTGCCTATTACTTTCCCACAATGGGTCGTATGTACAACGTCGAAGTCGTTAAAGGCCCCTCCGCAATTACTCAAGGCCCTAATACGGTTGGGGGGGCGGTAAATTTTGTGTCGACGCCTATTCCAAAAGCGACTGAAGGCAAAGTTAACTTGGAAGTGGGTAGTGACTCTACAACACGCAGCCATGTCGTTTATGGATCGACTCATGAGTCAGGCTTTGGCTTTATGCTTGAGACGCATCAATGGAAGTCAGATGGATACCAAAAAATTGATCGAAGTAATAACGATACGGGACTGGATGTTGAAGACTACACATTGAAACTAGCTTATGCGCCGGATGATTCACGCCATGCGGTTGAGTTTAAATATCAATATGCTCAGCAAAACTCTAATCAAAGCTACCTAGGATTAACTGATTTAGATTTTTCTAACAATGCCTATCGACGCTATGGTTTGTCGGATTTAGATAACATTGCAACTGAACATAACCAATTTATTTTGCGGTATGAATATTCCATAAGTGAAGAGGCGCGCATTGCTGCAACAGCTTACGAGAATACCCATAAGCGAAGTTGGTTTAAAACTGAGAAGTTTGATATTGATACCGATGTAACAACAGACTTCGACAGTTGGTTTGATATCGTTCAAGGAATTAATCGAGGCCTCACACTGGGAGGGCTTTCCTCTGCAGATTTACAAGCCATTCTTGATGGGGGAGATACGCCAGACAATACTAGTATTCAACTTCGTGATAATAATCGTGAGTACTATTCAAGGGGTGTGCAGGTGAAGCTCGACTGGGACTTAAGCGGGAATTCTGTTCAGCATAAATTAGAGATGGGTATCCGCCATCACGAAGATGAGGAAGATCGTTTACAGCAAGATTTTTTCTATGCACAGCAAAATGGTTCGCTGGTTTTTTTATCGGCTAACGCGTTGGGCGATGCGGGTAATCGCGTGCAGCAAGCGAAGGCGACTTCACTGTATGTGCATGACACGATCACTTTTGGTGATTGGGTGCTTACTCCAGGTTTGCGTTATGAAGATATCGACCTACAGCGAGCCCGTTATAACGACGGCGCTCAAAGAAGCTTTCGTGACTCGCGTAAAAATCATGTAGCCGTTTTACTGCCGGGTTTTGGCGCTCTTTATCATGTTAGCGAGCAACTGACTATTTTGGGCGGTGCACATAAAGGCTTCAGCACACCTTCAAATGAGCCAGACGTCGATGAAGAGGCGTCGGTCAATTATGAATTGGGTGCGCGCTACAAAAATGGCACTTTATCGGCTGAGCTTGTGGGCTTTTACAACGACTATGAAAATATATTAGGGACTTGTACAGCATCATCAGGCAGTAATTGTGATCCTGGGGATACATCCAATGGCGGTAAAGCGATGGTTCGCGGCGTGGAGTTTACTATGAGCAATGTTTATGACATCGGTCGCGACATTTCTATGCCGCTATCATTGGTTTATAGCCACACCCACTCTGAATTCGACTCATCCTTTAGCGACACTGCATTTTTTGGCACCGTAACGAAGGGAGATGTCATTCCGTATATTCCTGAAAATCAGCTGGCAATTTCATTAGGACTCGAAATGGATCGCTGGGCGCTGAACGCGTCAATGAGCTATGTTGACGAAGTGTGCACTAAGCCCTCATGCGATGCTTACGAAAAAACCGAAAGCAGTACAACACTTGATTTGATTGTTAGTCGGCAGGTTAATGATGATTTAGGGATATATTGTCGTTTAGAAAATGCAACTAGCGAAGAGAATATCGTGGGGCGTCAGCCGTACGGTGCGCGTCCTAATAAAGCAAGAACAGCAACGGTAGGAATGAGGCTCGCTTTTTAAAACTGCAAGGCAGATGACGTTATGCTACCACTTGATTTTGTATTCAAAGCCCACAGCTAGGTTGTTGACGTCTTCTT
>CAJQKT010000035.1 GCA_905478995.1 uncultured Pseudomonadales bacterium
CCAATGTAGCCGGCGCCCCCCGTTACCAATACCTTTTTCATATTAAAAACTATCCTTTGATTGACTCAATCGTCCATGAGGACCCTACTATCCACTCTACAGCGCCTATAACTCTCTATTCTCTATTAACAGCCTAATACTTAATGCCCAATCCTGCAAAATCATTTGATACAACAATGATAGCTTCAGTCGTACAATACAGCCGTTTAGAATGACGGGTAAATGACACACCCACTCCACGCGCCATGCTGCCATTTCACAGCGCCTGGTTACTTGCTGTTTAACGCGCACCATCACTCACCCACAAGAAACGTATATTTTATGGAGAATCATGAATCAAGTGACATTGTCGAGGCTATAGCGATACCCTCTCTCGATTTTGCACCACAACACTATGAAGAGCAGCTAGCTATTAAAGCGGCCAAAGTCTCTGACTTACTCTCACCATTCGATTCACCGCCTATGGCTATTTTTGCATCCCCGCGCCTGCACTTTAGAATGCGCGCCGAGTTCAGAATATGGCATACCATTAATGATGATGTTCGCGAGTGCTTTTATGTAATGTTTGAGCGCAGCGCCCCCAAGACACCCATCCGAATTACTCAGTTTCCCATTGCTTGCCAACCTATTTGCAACACGATGGAACCGCTGCTAACGGCCATTAACGCCTCTGACATACTGGCGAAAAAACTTTTTCAAGTAGAGTTTTTAGCCAGCTCGACAGGGCAATTAGTGGTCACGCTTATTTACCATCGCCAACTCGATGAGGAATGGGCGACCCTAGCCAAAGCTCTTGAAATTGAACTTGATATTTCAATCATTGGACGCGCTCGCAAACAAAAAATTGTTTTATCACGCGACTTCATTATTGAAAAAATAAGTGTCGATGGCCGCTACTATCAATACGAGCAAAAAGAGAATAGCTTCTCTCAACCCAATGCGCACATTAACCAAGCAATGCTAGAGTGGGTGGCTGCCTATTTTGCAGTGCGCGACAACAACACAAACGAAGATTTTATAGAACTTTATTGCGGCAACGGCAACTTCACGCTGCCTTTGGCGAAATTTTTTCGCCGCAGCATTGGTACAGAAATATCTAAAACAAGCATCGCGTCTGCCCAACGCAACTGTGAAATTAACGATATTGATAGTATTGATTTTGTGCGTCTAAGCGGAGAAGAAACCGCCTGCGCCATGAGAAAGGAGCGAGAATTTAGACGATTACGTCACATTGATCTCGACAGTTACAACTTCACAACGGTCTTGGTCGATCCGCCGCGCGCGGGCTTAGATGAAAAAACCTTGCAATTTATTGCCCGATTTCAAACCATCATTTATATATCTTGCAACCCTACGACTCTGGCAAACAATCTGACTTCGTTAACACAGACTCACCGCATTGATAAGTTTGCTGCATTTGACCAGTTCCCTTACTCTGAACATTGTGAATGCGGTGTCATTTTGAAGCGCACAGAATAGTCGATGCTAAATCTTAACAATTTATAATTGGAGTCATCGTATGAAAGCTATTGCATTAAATGAGACAGATATTCAAGCACAACTTGAGCTAGTGCCTAACTGGCAATACGATACCAACAGTATTGTTAGAGAATATATTTTTAATGACTTTGTCGAGGCTTTTGGATTTATGTCGCAAGTTGCAATGCTGGCCGAAAGAGCCAATCACCATCCGGAATGGTCGAATGTTTATAAGCGAGTTACGATCAAGCTAACCACTCATGATTGTGCCGGGTTGAGCCAACTGGATTTTGCATTGGCACATGAAATTGATCAAATTGGCAAGACGGGGGCAAGGTAAATTTAGTCAGGCGATCACTGTCGCATAAAACCAGATAATTAAACACGGTAGGCAAAACGTAAAAGGCCTACCCCATACAATATTTCACAGCAGCACTAACCTTCTAAGCAGGTTACGCATGCGGCTTTTACAAGACGTCCGCCATGGCCGTTGCGCATTGGACGAGGCTTTGCATCAACGCTTGTCATCTCGGCATACATGGCACGCTCTCGGGATATAACATCACGCTCGTGAGCATAGGGATATACCATCCCTTGCATGGCTCCGCTTTTCAAGAATTTTTTTGTTTCTAGCAAAGCGATTTTGGCATGTAATAGCTCATGTAAAAAAGCATCGGCCGGACTAGCAACGCAATGTGAAACATCTAACCGGCAGTGGTCGCTAACACCTAATACTGCAGCTGAATTTGGATCGAAATGGATGGTGACAGAACGAACACTAAAATGGTCGCCTCGCACCTGTGTGCTGAAATCATTCGCACGGTAGCGCATACGCAGAGGCTGCTTCTCTAGGCTTGTTAGCAATTCATAGGCATGCGGTTGCTGTGCGATATACGCGGCTAATTCCTGTATATCTGTCGCCATGGTGACCGGGTCACTCGATGTCTTAACCCACATTTTTGTAAGTATTCTCTCAGCGGTAATGCGAGCAGCATCTGAGTAATGAGCTTCAAATAGCTCCGATTGCTCGTGAAAATCCTGAGTCGAAGTTTGGGGGGCGAAACCATTATCAAAAAATAAATTATCGGGCGCACTGAACAAATGTAAAGACTGTACGCGCGTAGCATCGAATTTATTACTCATCAAATAATCGAACGAAGAGGTATCACTAGCAATGGTTGGCGCCGCAGCCACAAGACTGAGCCACAACGTGACGAACATGGCCCTAGGACCTGATAGGACACTTTGACGTAAACTCTCTAAATGCTTAGCTATTGTGTACAACTGAACTGCCTCTAATTGCCGTTTTTTTACTCACTCTTGACTTAACACTAGCCCGAAGCGGTCGATAAACAAGCAAATTGGCAGCCCTTTAAATGGTTTTGTGAAGTGGTCGGCATCCTCGCATTTTGGTTTTGTTTTCTATTGGCACAATCGGATATTTCAATGATTTTTTGAGCAAGATCGATCCACTTGGTCTAGCGCATCATCAATTTCTAGTCTTGCAGAACGCAAAAAGCCCGTATGCGGCTTAAGGCATACAGGCTATTATTGCGATGGCTCTTCACGCCACCCCTTGGGTCGATCTAACTAAAACGCTGCAATCTGCTCAACATCTCCAACACAATGATCGTCAAACCTAACGCTTCAAATCAACATGTACACGCCGATTGTAAGCGCGGTTTGCTGTCGAGGTATTAGGCTTGGCTGGTAGCATCTCGCCAAAGTGAAAGGCTTCAATGTACTGAGGTAGAACCCCTTGAGATTGAAGGTGGCGTGCTGTAGATGCCGTACGTCGCTCTGACAACGCAAGATTATAAGCCTCTGATCCGGTGTCATCTGTATGGCCTGCAATTGAAACTGCCTGAAATAAATCTGATTCAATAAACAAATGAGCTACCTTACTCAACCGCTCAGCAGAAGCGCGCGTAAGTTGGGCGCTGTCGCTATCAAAATGAACGAGGCTGGAAGCTAACTGCTGCCATCGCGGATCCGTATAGTCCTCCTCACAAGGCTCATCGTCTAACGCCACATTATCTGCGGTAGAAAGCGAATTACTTGTATAGCCACAAGGCAATTTCAGTTGGCCCTCGCCAATCAAACCCAGTGACGCCGACGTCATGCTACTCACGTTAGTAAAAGCAACTTGAGGTGCAATGACATTAGCCACATTAATTGACGGATTGGGCCCTGGCTCTGGATACTCCGCTTCAACAAAACTTTGAACATTAACCCAATTGACAAAATCGCTGGTACCCTGATTGGGCACAGACTCTAGAAATTCCGGGTTGTACACATTGGCAATTGAATCGATACCACCACCGCCATCGACCAATACAACACTGAACCCGCTCACAGGTTCAATAGCCTGGCCACCCATAGTAAATGTATCGTCACCACCTATCCCTTCAATATTCTGAGCGAAACCAGCAATTCCAAATGTGTCGTTTCGTGCACCGCCCTGCAACAGCCCAGTGCCTAAGTCATTCTCTAAGCGCCCGTCATTTTCTATGACAAAGTCGTTTTCAATACCCACCCTTGCAAACAAGCGCGATACATTGTCAAACGTGACAGCCGCATTATTTTCCCAATCACTATTATTAACTCCCTGCCAACCTGCTGAGCCACTGTTGGTACCCTCAACATGATAATTAGCCAAGCCCTTGATAGTGTTGACCGCACCCAGACCATTAATTTGTGCAGTAGCAACCTGTGCGACGCCACCATCAAGCACGCGAAGCTCACCATCACTTGCTTGCCCACCAACATTTATTTGTAAATCACCGGTCTCTACAGAACCTCCCAAAGCCACTATATTGCCCTCTAGGCTGACTGCGCCATCGGCAGCATCAAGAGTACCAAGATTCAGTAAATTACCTCCACGCCCCACCAAGGTTATTGTTCCTTGCTCGTTAACAGTGATGCCAGTGGCCGTTATAACGCCCTGATTATTCAATGCAAGACTCGTCGGGTCAGCAACCCATGCCTGTAAATCGACATTCCCGGCAGTCACGCTGGCATTATTAGTTGCCGTAATACCCGCAGAGCTTTGGCCTACTGGCAATGCGCTTTTTATTGCGATCATATCACCCACACCAAACATCACATCCACAGAGCCGGCTGCAACACCATGAAAATCACCGCCCGGCACAGTGACCTGACCGTCAATTGATAGGGAGTCTGATAGCACTAAAACCTCAGCCCCCTGCCCAACAACATTTAAACCATTGAGAGTGATGTTGGCAGCTGAAGCTTGTTGAGCATTTAATTCGTAGTTCCCCTGCTCAAATTCTTGTTGATTAAGCGCATGAGAAGATAAGACCAGCCCACCAGCGGTGTTAGTTAAACTAGAAAAATCGACTGTAAAATTATTGCCCGTAAGAACACCGCTGGTATTCAAAAAGAATACACGCATCCCTAGGTCGAGCGTGCCATTGAGTATGCTCTGCGCACCGCTATCATCACGAATCACACCGACCCATTCAGCCGAGCCTGTGCCACCTGGCAACACATTTAATGTTTCGCTTGCCCCCAATGTAATCTGAGTTGACGAAGAGACCACACTATTATTTTGCAGAAAAGTCACGGTACCTTCCTGACCCGCTAGTGTGTAGGACGCCGAACTAGGATCAAGGTTCATGGTACTAGGCAAAGCCCAAAGGTTGGCAGAACACAATGTAAAGAAGCTCATGCTAATTAGACTATTGAATTGATGCAATTTTTTTGTTTTTAAAATTTTCATACTATCACCCACTTTAACAACTTAAATAAAGTATCGCGCTGACTATGCGCCGTTTAACTCACTAAAAATCAATACCGGTGCGCAACCAAAATTGGCCGCCATCACCATTATTAGATTCGCGACCACCAAAAGGCATCGCGTATGAAATATCAATAAACGCTTGCTGTGCAGGCAGGCTGAGGCGCGCGCCAATGCCGGCACCGCTGAGTTCCTGGCGCTCGACAGTGCCGCTGCCATCGCGATTTTTACCCCAACCATAATCGGCAAACACCGTCACAGATAGAATGTCACTCCAACCATAATCACCAAAAGCAATAGAATCGGAGAACAAGCCGCCATTAATAATCCAGCCCAAACTGGTGAAAAGACCTCTGTCGCCGGTAAATTCACCGGTAGGATAAGCCCTAACTGTGTAAGGTCCACCGAGGCTCATTTTCTCAAGCGATGAGAGCTGGTCGTCGGAGTACTGACCGGCGAACAACAATAGTAAGGAGTGATGGCGCGACACTGTTTGCAACCGGTTATAGGTTGACGTGAGTTTGCTAAATCCTCCTTCTAGCGTTGGCGCGCCGCCGACTTTCGTTAAACTATTGTTGTTGCCCGTTTCATCCATCGAGCCCAAAACATCATTCAAACCCTTGTGAAACGTTATTGACCCGCGATACAAACCGCGAAAACGCTCGTCAACGCCCTCTGCAATCAGCGACGCTGTGGCTACTGTTAACCGGTCAACACCATCTGAAAATCCACCGTCAAAAAACTCAACCTCTGCTCTTTTAGTTGATAAACCTATTTGGGTAGCCAGGTTAAATGCTCGAGAGTTTTTCCAGCGCGAATACAAATAGGCATCGGCAATTTCTGTATCACCTTCTATACCGAGTGCCCTAGCACTTGCGACTTCAACGTCATAACGCGTTTCACTGTAGGCAATACCCAAGGTGTGTACTAGCCCCGGAGATGTTATTTCATAACCCACTCGCACGTTGCGCAAGTCACCGGGATTAAATGTCTTAATCGCATCGACAGTAATGCGGTCTCGGTGCCCCGTTATATTATTAACCTGCAAGCCCAAGGCCAAACGCCAATCACCGGTTGATTCAACACCGTAGTTATCAACGCCGACCGAATAATTAACTCGCTGATCGGTTACTGTTTGCAAAACAAGCTGTGTTTCACCAACCTGCTTGCCCGGCTGAAACACTGCTATTGCAGAGAGGCCCGGTAATTCGTTAAGTTTTATTAAACGTGATTCAAGCGGTTTTAGTAATACCGGATTGCCCTGCATGGATTCGAAGGGTTGAGTAATGGCGTCGGAACGGTACAACTCATTTTTGCCGGTAGTCACTGCGCCAACAATGCCCGCAAAAATACGCACACGAACGATGTTATTTTCAACCTCTTGCGGAGGTACGATGGCTTTAGCCAGTAAGTAGCCGTCTAAACGTAGCTGATCGGTCACTATCATGGCCACTTCATCCAACTGGCCTATCGTTAAGCGATTATTATTACTCGTTAAAAATTCCTGCAGTAATTCCTCGGCGCCTTGTTGATGCGCAGTATCAATGACGCCAGGCTCTTCGTAGGTGGCAACAATTTCAACAACGGTAATGCGCGGACTATTGTCAGTGGGTATCTCACGAGCACTGGGCAAAGGCACGCGAATGACATCGCCCAACGGCTGAGGTAGCACCGGTTGTTGTGTTCTTGGTTCAATAACACCCGGGTCGATTGCTGGTTGTGCTGCGACCTGCCAAGAGCAACTTAAACACACACCTACTATTGCCAAGCCGCAAGCCACAATGCGGCAACGGTCAAAGCGGCCTGTACCATTGGTAGGGCTTTTAGCAAGTACGCTGTTGTGAGAAAACTTATTGACCATCATTTACCTATCAGTTCCGAGTAACTATGTAATTATGTAACTGTGAATGCCTATATGGTATTGCCTTAGCTACCTAGCGCCGGCGCTCTTGCCCAAGTATCTACGCGCACCTGCTAGAAGTGAAAAGGCACTTACAAACAGTAAACCACTCGCAGGCACCGGAATCACCGAATCAATGCCTACATCAAAGTTATCGGCATAATAAGAACCGTTGAAACTGGTGAGCTCAAGAGGCGCGGCTGGGCCTGATTGCATAGTCTCAAGAATATTGACCTTACTGAATGCGTCGTTAAACTCAAGGCCTAGCGTAACTTCAGTATCACAACCTTGGCTTGGGTCACTAGACGGAAATTCATAACCGCATGATGATGTCGTACTTGAACGCAGTATATTTACCCCGGCAATTAGTCCGTCGCCGCCGGCTGCGAATGCCCCGTTTTCACCATTAATATCTATCGTTTGCGATTCGGAACCCAAAGCAATAATAAAAACATTGTTAAGCTGTACGCCAGATTCTACATTGATATCCCAATCGTTGACATTCGCCGACGACAATACCAGCGAAACACCGCCCGTAGCATTGCCACCATTTTCGTTGGTTAGATTGATTGTTATCGCTGAGGGCTGTGCAGACCATGACTGATGCGCCCCTAGCCAAATTAACTCTTCGCCGCTGGCATTGGCTCCAATAATACTGCCGCTCGTGATATTTTCAAACAAGCCATAGCTTTGGCC
>CAJQKT010000036.1 GCA_905478995.1 uncultured Pseudomonadales bacterium
CCAGAAAACAAACAGCTTGGCTGCGATTTGATAAGTAAAATAAATTGGTATCACCAAACCATAGCCTCCAGTAATAAATGTTCAAAAAAACTATGGATCACTGAAACTAATTGGCCATTGTTAGGCACCGAGCCCTTTGCTCCAGCTGTAGGTGACTGCATGGTGAGTGAGCAAAAGCAGGCGGCTTATTTGGTACGCTATTTTTTATTAATGTTTGCGAGCGGTCGTATTGAAAGATGTTATTGGCATCAGCTAGTCGCCCCAGGATATGGCCTAATCGACAACCGAGGTGAAGTACTGCGCAAGCGGCCAGCCTACTACAGCTACAAGCTGCTATTACAGCTTTTCGATGGCGCCACCGTACTCAATTTCACAGAGGATAAAAGTGGTATTTATCGCTTAAAAATCAAAAATAATTGCGGCTTAGTTGAAGCATGCTGGATCAATGGTGGCGAACATAGCATTGCCGTAAACAGTCACCAGTATGCTTTTGAACACACTGGAAAACCCTGCATTACAGAAAAATCGAGTCTGCTGCGCCTCACTGACAACGTAGTGTATGTACTCGATTACCCATTGCCACGTGACAGCTATGCAAACTGACGCTATTGAAATAATACTAGGCAATTCCAACAAGCGCTTTTCAGGCGTCACATCTACCATGCTGCAAGTACTCCCCTATCAGCAGGAAAAAGTTGGCATTGCGGTACTCGGCAGTCATCACATGCCAACTGACGTTCCAATCCTAAGCTTTTTAGACTTTCTTCGCCTTTGTCAAAAACCTTTATCTGATGGTCGCTATCGCGTATTTCACGCGCGAAGAAATGACGAAATGATTCAAGCCCTCGTTGCTAAAAAGCTATTTGGCGCAAAAATTAAAATTGCTTTTACCTCTACCGCCCAGCGCAGCCACAGTGGCTTTAGCCGTTGGTTGATGCGGCAAATGGATGCAATTATTAGCACCTGTAATGCAGCCGCAAGCTATCTCATTGAGCGCAAGCCCGACATTATTATTCCTCATGGTGTGGACACCACCACATACAGCCCTGCGGTATCACGGCAGAGCGCCTGGAAGAGAACCGGCTTGCCAGGCAGCTATGGCATCGGGGCATTCGGTCGGGTACGGCACTCCAAAGGCATCGATATTTTAGTGCAGGCCTCCATTCCATTACTGGCCAAATTCCCTGACGCTACAGTGATAATTTGCGGTGAATGTATCGCACGCGATCAACCTTTTTTACACAAGCTGCAAGAGCAAATAAAAGCAGCCAATCTTTCCGAGAGATTTATATTTTTAGGTAAGCGGCCGTTTACGGAGCTACCCGCACTTTTTCAAAGTATGTCAATTGTGACTGCACTAAGTCGCGAGGAAGGTTTTGGGCTTACTCCACTTGAAGCAATGGCATCGGGCACCGCTGTTTTAACGAGCGAAGCTGGAGCATGGCAAGATATTATTCGCAATGGTATCGATGGGTACTGTGTACCTACCGATGATGTGGAGGCTGTTAAAAGCAAACTCAATGCCATGCTGTCTGATTTAGATGCCACACACAAAATGGGCATGACAGGCCGACAACACATGGTCGAGCAATACACCGTTGAGCAGGAAGCTGAAGAATTAAACCATTTTTTAAAAAGCCTTAGCTCTGTACAAAAACACTAAGTAAGAGATATCCAAGCGAACAACTGGGCTGATCCCATCAGCATTTAGAATCCACTTGTCCAAGTACGCCCGTAAGGTAGAATTATTCTCATGCCAAAAAAGTCGCTCTATCATCCTCGCCACTGGCCAAGCTGGCTCGCCATTTTTTTTCTTCGGCTTATCGCTGCGCTCCCCTTCAAAGGCAAATTACTGGTCGGCAAAGCCATTGGCTTGCTCGCCTATCGCTTAATAAAAAAACGTCGGCATGTTACTGAAACGAATATTCGACTGTGTTACCCCGAACTCAATAGTCAACAACAACAAGCACTAGTGCGTGATATTTTCATTCAAAACAGTATAGGTTTTTTTGAAATCGCATGGGCTTGGTGGCTCAAACCAGAAGATATTGCCGGACGCTACACTTTTGAAGGCCTTGAGCATATAGAGGCGGCAAAGGCAGGTGGTAAAGGTATTGTGCTGGTTGGAGCACATTTAGTGCATCTCGATTTAGCGGGCTTCATCGTCAATCAAATCACGCCGATTGGCACTATATACCGCAAAAATAATAACGCCGTGTTAGAGCACGTAATTACCAAGGGGCGCCAGCGGGTGTTTTCAGCTGTGCTAGAGCGCTCCAATATGCGGCAAATAGTCCGTGAGCTTCGCGCAGGGCAAGTGCTGTGGTATGCACCTGATCAAGACTTTGGTCGCAGACAATCGGTATTCGTGCCTTTTTTTGGCGTACCCGCCTCTACCTTAACAACGACCGCGCAACTAGCACGCATGGGTAGAGCAAATGTGTGTTTTGTATTTCACTACCGCGACCCTGTGACTCACCAATACCGAATCGTTTTTAAACCCATTGATAGCCGCTTTCCCACAGGAGATGACAAGGAAGATGCGACCATCATCAATAACACCCTCGAAGCCGGCATACGAGAAGAGCCCGCACAATATATGTGGGTGCACCGCCGCTTTAAAACTCGGCCTGAAGGCTCGCCCTCAGTCTATTAAGCCCTAAATTCTTTAGTTTCAGCGAGGCCGAGTCAACATGACCACTGCTGAAGGCCTACTGACTGCGGCTTTTTTTCACTTTGCCCAGCATTGCCAATTCCAATTAAGCGGCAGTCCAACTACAATTTCAATTTGACGACAGCGCGCTATGCGCAAGATTATTTGAGGCAAGCAGTATGGCCGGATTCGGCAGCGTTTTTATGCCAGAAATGACCATTGCACGATACGATGGCGAACAATGGAGCCCTAGCGAGTTTGTGCCTAGCGACAAACTCGAGTTCCATCCAGGCGCCCATGGTCTACATTATGCAAGTTCAGTTTTTGAAGGGCTCAAGGCATTTAAGCATGCCGACGGCACAATCAAGCTCTTCCGTATGGATAGAAATCTCGCTCGTCTAGTCAAAAGTAGTAACCTACTGTCGCTACCGCCAATCGATATAGCCGCAACCGAGCAGATGATTATTGAGGTGGTGAAAAAATTTGCCGAGCAAACGCCTGAGCCGCCAGGGTCGATGTATATTCGGCCCACGCATATAGGCACCGATGCGATTATTGGCGCTGCCGCCTCTCCTTCGCAAACATCCTGCCTCTTTATTTTGCTCTCGCCAGTAGGCAATTACTTTAGTGGCGAAGCCGGCACGCTGCGATTACTCATTGAAGAAAATGGTATGCGCTGCGCCCCGCACATGGGCATGATTAAAAGTGGTGGCAACTATGCCAGTGCGCTTGGCCCCATTCTCCAAGCCAAGCAAACCTACAATGCCGATCAAATATTGTTTTGTCCTAATGGCGATGTACAAGAAACCGGTGCCGCCAACTTTTTATTGATCGATGGTAATGAAGTCATCACTAAAGATCTCGACAGTACTTTTTTACATGGTGTAACGCGCGACTCACTGCTCACGTTGGCAAGTGATATGGGCATGGTAGTGACCGAGCGGTCTTTATCGGTTGATGAGCTACTACAGCGCGTAGCAAACCCAGCATGTGAAGCAGCACTATCGGGTACCGCTGCAGTACTCACACCAGTGGGTACATTAATTCGTGATGGTCAAGAGTATACCGTGGGCAACGGCCTAGAAGGACCGGCCACGCGCAAGCTGCGCCAAGCGCTCAACGACATCCAATGGGGTAAAGTTGAAGATAACCATGGTTGGCTGACATCGATTTAGGCATGTGAATTTCTATTTTTGCATGGCCGGAGTTACCCGCAGTACTTCTTCGGGGGTTGTGTAGCCGGCGGCAATTTTTTTAGCGCCCGCTAGGCGCAGAGTACGCATACCCTCACGCATACCACACTGGCGCAGTTCATCCAAATTCAAATCGTCTACCACCAACTGGCTTAAGTCACGCGACAAGGGCAATATTTCATAGAGGCCCTGCCGGCCGTAGTAACCGGTATTACGGCACTCGAGGCAACCGTCAGCCTTGAAAACCTTGTTAGGTTTCGCCACATTCCATGGCTGCGTCAATTCGTTCCACACATCAGAATCAATGGTTGTGGCCGTTTTACAATGCTCGCAAAGTGTCCTTACCAGACGCTGTGCCATAATTCCAATGACCGTGGCGCGAATGAGATAGGCAGGCACCCCCAGTTCCAACATGCGTGATACGGCACTAGGCGCATCGTTAGTGTGCACGGTTGAAATAACCAAGTGGCCGGTAAGCGCAGCCTGCACGGCCATCTCAGCGGTTTCAGCATCACGGATTTCACCAACCATAATAATATCGGGGTCTTGGCGCATTAAAGCCCTAACACCACTTGCGAAATCTAAATCGATTTTTTTCTGAACCTGCATTTGATTAAAGGCAGGCTCAACCATTTCAATCGGATCTTCAATAGTACAAACGTTTACCTGCTGGGTAGCCAGCTGCTTTAGCGTGGAATAGAGCGTGGTGGTTTTACCCGATCCTGTAGGCCCAGTGACTAACAAGATGCCATTGGGGCGCTGGGTCATAGACTGCCAACGCTCATAGTCATCATCTACCAAACCTAAATTTTCAAAGCTGCGCAACAACACGTCAGGATCAAAAATTCGCATCACCAATTTTTCGCCAAATGCTGTAGGCATAGTCGCAAGACGCAGCTCAACTTCTACACCATCGGGACTCATAGTTTTGATGCGGCCATCTTGCGGCCTGCGCTTTTCGGCCAAGTCCATACGCGCCAAAATCTTTAAACGACTAGTAACCGCATTGATTACCGCAGGCGGTAACTCATAGATCTGGCACAAAACGCCATCTATGCGAAAACGTATATTGCCTTGCTCTCGCCGCGGTTCGATATGAATATCACTGGCGCGCTGATCAAACGCATACTGCAATAACCAATCAACAATATTAACAATATGTTGGTCGTTAGCGTCGGGGTCTTTGAGCTTGCCCAATTCCAGCATTTGTTCAAAATTAGAAATGACGCTACTGCTCGCGCCACCTACAGCCCCGGACACCGAGCTTACTAGTGAATAAAATTCTACGCTATAGCGCGCAATATCGGCTGGATCGGCCACAACGCGCACGATAGGTTTTTTTAAGGCATGAGCAAGATCTTCTTCCCAACCGGTAATAAATGGCTGTGCACTAGCAATTACCACCTGCTCATCATCAACTTCAAGCGCCAAGATCTGATGCCGCTTAGCAAAGGCAAACGACATCACCGCGGTCACTTCGCGGACATCAACCTTCATCGGGTCAATGTGTCTCACCGGCTGAGCCGCGCACTCAGCCAACCAACTAAGTAATGCCGCTATACTCAACTTGTGTCCAGCCCGCTGCCTATTCTCGAACTGCTGCTCGGCAATATAGTTAAGTGGGTGTTGCTCAGTTTCAATCTTGTTGCGACGCTGCGAGGTCAGTCGCTGCATGTCGGTACTTGCCAGCATACCTGCAGCCACTAAATCGTCGAGCAACATGCGCAAAGTTAAAAGGTGCTCGCTCAAAATCAGGGCTCCGTTTGAGTGATTGAATTGAGTCGTTAATGTAGGGGCTATTTTTTTCAGCGCGATTGACCACTATCATGCCAAAAATAAGCGGAAGCATGCGCCCCATGTGTTTAAAGTGTAGCTCGTTAGAGCATGACTGTCTGCGGAGTAAAGCCCGACAAAAACCGAATTTTACGGGTAAACTGTGCATAAATTCGACGAAAGACGAGCGGCATGCTCAGCAATAATATTTAACCTCTTGCAACCAGTTGCTATTTCCTTGATTGATTTATCGCCATAACTACTCTGCCTCTACTTTCGCAAATTGATGGTTCTTGGTACGCTGCAGGGCGACTAATTGCGGTATTCGATCTTCGCCCTCCAATACCGCTTTAATTAAAGAAGGCACCAATGAAACCGCTCTTATTTACCGACTTGCTCGGCCAATTAATCGCGCAACCGTCAATATCTAGCGCCAATCCGGCCTTAGATGTTTCGAATCGCCCAGTCATCGATCTATTAGCCAATTGCCTGCAGGAATTAGGCTTTAGCATTGAGATTCAGGAGCTACCTGGCAACAAAGCCAATCTCATCGCCACACTGGGCAGCGGCCCTCATGGCCTTGTATTGGCAGGGCATACCGATACCGTGCCCTGTGACGCCCCACTCTGGGCATCCGACCCCTTTGCCCTCACCGATCGTGATCAACGGTTTTATGGTTTGGGCACTACCGATATGAAAGGCTTTTTTGCTGTCGCTATCGAGGCAATTAAAGATCTCGACCTGCAAACGCTCCGCCAACCGCTAATTATTTTAGCGACTGCTGATGAAGAGTCGAGCATGGCCGGTGCGCGAGCGCTCACACAAGCTAAAACGTTGCAGGCGCGATATGCCATTGTGGGTGAGCCTACGAACCTCAAACCGGTTCGCATGCATAAAGGCGTCATGATGGAGTCAGTGCGACTGCAAGGGCAATCCGGGCACTCTTCGAATCCTGCGCTAGGGCGCAGCGCACTCGACGCAATGCACTTGGTCATCGCAGAACTCATGCAATTGCGTCAACAGTGGGGCAAGCGCTATCAAAATCCGGCCTTTGATGTAGCCGTGCCCACCCTCAATTTGGCAAGCATTCATGGCGGTGATGCACCCAACCGGATTTGCCAACACTGTGAACTACGGTTTGACGTGCGGCTATTGCCGGGCATGCAAAATGATGAGGTTCGACATTCAGTGAGGCAAGCGATCGACAGCAGCCTCATAGGGTCTGGTATCACGGCCAACTGCGAATCGCTCTTTGCTGGGGTAGAAGCATTCATAGAGCCAGCCGAGCACGAACTCATCCAAACCGTTGAGCGGCTAACCGGCTATAGTTCAGGAAGCGCCAACTTCGCAACCGAGGCACCGTTTTTGCAATCGCTGGGTATGCAAACCGTTGTGCTAGGCCCAGGCTCTATTGATTGCGCTCACCAGGCAAACGAATACTTAGCCCATGATCAAATAAAACCGGCCATTGCGTTACTCAAAAACCTTATTGGCACCTACTGCATTAACTAACATTTATCGCTGAGCCTTGTGCTATGTCCAACTTAAACGAACCGGCTGATCAACCCGCACCAGAACATAAGCTGGTGCACTGGTTTCGTCATGCAACACCGTACATTAACGAACATCGTGGCAAAACGTTTGTTTTAATGATGGGCGGCGATGCCGTTGAATCCGACGGCTTGCGTAATATCATTCACGATATCGTGTTGCTTAACAGCCTGGGCGTTCGCATTGTCATTATTCATGGTGTGCGCAAACAACTAGACGAACAGCTAATTAAGAGCGGTATAAAAAGTCAGTTTGTACGTAGCTGGCGGGTAACCGATAAAGCGGCACTAGATGCAGCTATTCAAGCATGCAGCCTTGTTCGCGCCCAGCTGGAAACGTGGCTTTCAATGGGCTTACCTAACTCTCCCATGCATGGTGCCAAAGTTCGCGTAGCATCAGGCAATGTCATCACCGCCAAACCGGCAGGTGTCATTGATGGCGTCGATTTACAGCATGCCGGCTTAGTTAGAAAATTTGATACCGATTCAATTAACACGCTACTAGAGCTGGGCAATATTGTTTTATTATCGCCACTAGGCTATTCGCCGGCAGGAGAGGCGTTCAGCCTAGCCTACGATGATGTTGCGAGCGAGTTGGCTGTTGCCCTTGGCGCTGAAAAATTAATTATTTTTTGTGAGCCCGGCGGATTGCTCTATCAAGAAAACGTTTTATTGCGAGAGCTGTCTCTAGTACAAGCTGAGCAATTGCTCGACCAAGCCAAATCGGCTCCAAGCCACTTAAAAGCAGCTATACATGCCGTGAAACATCACGTGCCTCGCGCACATCTTCTCAACTTTAATAACGACGGAGCACTACTCGAAGAACTTTTCACCGTTGATGGTGCAGGTACTTTAATTTCACAACGCAATTTCGAGTCGGTCCGACTAGCAACCGAGGCTGATATACCTGCTATTCTCGACATCATTGAACCCCTAGAAAGGAGCGGTGTGCTAGTCAAAAGAAATCGCGAAAAACTAACCGCTGAAATTCGTCACTTCACACTCATTGAACGCGAAGGCTTACTGGTGGCACTAGCCGCCCTCTACCCTTATTCTTCATCTGAAGAAAATAGCGCAAGCATCGGCGAAATCGCCTGCATTGCGACGCACCCCGACTATCGTAATGATGCGCGCGGTAAGAAACTACTGCAAACAATAGAAGTAAGCGCTAAAGAGATCGGTATAAAAAAATTGTTTGTGCTGACAACGCAAACAACGCACTGGTTTATAGAGCAAGGTTTTGAGGAAGGATCTCTGGACGACTTACCAAAGCAAAAGCAATTGCTTTACAACTACCAACGCAACTCTAAGGTCTTTACTAAAAAAATATAATTTTAATTATTTTTTATATCACGAAAATGATTAGACCAAGTCTTTTGGCTTTCGTGAAAAGTTTCTGCGATGAAGTTGTTTTGGCTCAGATGGCACCAGCGAAAGCTCAACCGGGCCTGGGGTGGCACTAGTCATGGGCTTTTTGTAGCTATTCTCAAGTGCAGATCCATATAAAAACTCTTCGACAGCTTCAAAATCTGCACCTGCAGTATCGACCAAAACAGGGCGGGCATTTTTAGTATTATCCACTGACTGCAAACCAAAGGAGCTCTGTGTGGTCTTCACGGTTGATTTCAACTCTGCCAACTCTAACTCTTTTTTTACCAGTTGCATCTTCTGAGTTTCAAGCTGCAGCTTTTTGTAGTCTAACAATATTTTCTTTCTCGAAAGCTCCCGCTGCGCTTTACTCAGCTTATTCTTATATGCATGCATATCGGCTGAAACATCCGGGCTGACTGTAGGTTGGTCGGTGCGAAGCGTCCATGGCGCCGCACTAGGCTCGCGAGCACTTTTTGGCTGCTCCACCTCTTGCTGCAGCTTATAGGCATTTTTTTTCTCTGCTACCTTTTTTCGCAATGCATCAACTAAATGATTCTCAGAGTTTGAGAAAATTTTGCTTTCGACAGGCACTACGGGCTCCAGCTGGGCAAGACATAAAGTACATTGCATAACAATACCGCTGGCCTGTGTAGCGATAGCAGCAGACACTTCTTCAGTTTTACATTCAGGACAGCTCACAGACATCGTATTTTCACTTTTTGTCGTTGGTTAGCGCAATGATTCAACCAGCAGAAGCATCTTTGAAGGAAGCGAAAATATCTAAACAAAGCGCTTCACTGTGGTTTCGTCAACTTTGTCTTGCAAGGAGCAAAATAGATACCAAACTAAAAATATCAATAAAAAACATGGGCTTAAATAAATTCTGGCTGGTTAAAAAAAGACCAGCTCCGCAAAGTGTAAGGCTAGCCGACACCTCTCATTGAGCTTTATACGCCAGCAAAACGCCCCCTACCATGCCACACAAAGCGCTATGTCTTTAGGCACCATGCATAAGGCGAGGCATTGGACAATCCAAACTTAAGGCAATAGCACGAAGTAATTGCAGCTCTAAAGGCTGCACGACATTATCGTGGGTGACTGCCGTCGCCAATGCTTTTAACACGCGCGGCTTTTGCAACGGGCGCAATGTATTTAACAAAGCCAGTGCCTGCGTAAAAGTATCGAGCGTAATGGCCTGACGATTCACAAGGCGTAAATGCATCAAGCCCAATTTTTTGGCAGCGGCATCAAAGCATGCACTTACAGCCAATTCACTGTTTTGGTTTTTTATAGTGGTATTTTCAAATATATTTTCATAGACCCCAGCGTAACTAACAACTGAGAGGATCGTGCCCAAAGATCGACCGAGCATTTTGATATTACTAACCTGATTAAAAGCTCGAGCAGTTGATTTTACCGGCCATAAATTAATGCGAACGATGTTATAAAGCGACCATTCCAGCAGCTCAATTTTATTATCTGCATGAATAAGCTCGATAATAACTTCATCAAAGGCTCTAAGCTGTCGAGGACTTAATTGTTTAAGGACCGGCAATGCTAAATCTAAAACATCCAAGAACACGCCTTTATCGGTGAGTTCATGCTGCAGTGCCCGCACCATATCAGCAGTTAGGGCATCGCAGTGACTTGAGATGATAGACAGCTGCTTAGTACGGATAATTTCACAGCTATCCAGCAGCAAACAATAAACGAGTGCTCTCGCACCGTAACTTTCATGTGCAGCGTCAACAACGGGGGTTGGCAGCGTAGCGAGCAACTCTCGGGCAAACGCCTGCTGTGCCAACGTGATTTCGCCACCCACATTCGCGATACTCTCAGTGAGCAGCGCGCCCTCAATGGGCTGGCTATACAAGGCATGCGAGCCGGCAAATCCTGCAATGCGGCCATCAATATTTTGGTCTCCTACTGGGCGGTTACCTTCCATCTCAGCGGTCACAGGCGCGACCCAGCCACGATCAATACGCGCAATCCGCTCAGCTAATGGCGGATGAGTTGCAAACAAACCATTCCAAAAAAAAGACACCGCCTGGCCAAAAAACATATGGCTAGCTTCATGTGCTTCGGGATGGATGATTTTAGAACCCTCGCTGAAGCCCCCAATTTTTTTCAAGGCATTGCCAATACCTCCAGGATCACGAGTAAACTGAACAGCCGATGCATCAGCAAGAAATTCACGCTGCCGACTCACTGCGCTTTTGATCAAGTTACCGAAAAAAGTGCCTGCATAACCGATGACCATCAATCCGCCGCCAAGCGCCATAAATGGCACGGCGCTATTTTTGCTACCCGACCGACCGCGCATCATTGCGCCCCGCGATGCCACCCTCAACATGTAATAACCAACGCCACCGATGACTAAAATACCGTAAAGGATACCAATCAAACGCATATTCAAACGCATATCACCGTTGAAAATATGACTAAATTCATGCGCAATCACACCCTGCAACTCGCTGCGATCGAGCTGCTCAATGGCTCCTTGAGTAACACCAATTGCAGCATTTTGCGGTGTAGTACCCGCTGCAAAAGCGTTAATCGCAGCCTCATCAAGCACGTAAACCGGCGGCACGGGCGTGCCTGAGGCAATGGCCATTTCCTCAACAATGTTAAGCAGTGTTTTCTCGGACGCATTGCGGCTATTCATATTAATTAACCGACCTCCCATTGCATCTGCTACAACTGAGCCGCCGGCCGACAACTGGCTTAACTTGTAAGTGCTACCTAGCAGCACCACCGACAAAACCACCAAAAAAATGCCTCCAACAGTTTCAAATGGAAGCATTTGCAAGCTATACAGAAGTGACTGACTATCGTAGCTCGGCAGGCCAGTAGCACCTTGCGAACCGATACTAGAAGACTGGGTTAAAGCGAAAAAGAGGGCAACCAATACGCAGCTGGCAAACACCAAACATAAAACAGCCAGTGAAAAAAGCAGCACCAACAAACCGGTTCGTTTGCGTGCGCGATCTTGTTGTTCAAAAAAATTCATAAAAAATACTTAAAAACTTACTTCGGGCGCAGCTTGTATAGCTGCGCTATCTGCAAACTCAAGCAACTCAGCATCTTGCGCATGACCAAAAGTCGCTGCAAATATTACTGGGGGAAAGCTCTGTCTAAATTCGTTATACAGTGTCACCCCATCATTAAAAGCCTGCCGAGAAAAAGCAACGCGGTTTTCAGTAGAGGTTAGCTCCTCTGATAGGCCCATCATATTTTCATTGGCTTTTAGCTCGGGATAAGCTTCCACAACCACATTAAATTTTGCCATGGCCCCAGCCAAAGCACCTTCGGCACCAATCAAATCTTTCATAGCGGCCGCGCCGCCAGGATTAGCCGCCGCTGCTGCCAAGCCATCTTGCGCTGCATTGCGAGCATTAACCACAGCCTCAAGCGTTTCGCGTTCATGCGCCATATATTTTTTTGCCACTTCAATCAGATTGGGAATGAGGTCGTAACGACGCTTCAACTGCACTTCAATTTGCGCGAATGCATTTTTATATCGATTTTTATACGAAACCAGCTTGTTATAAATCGATACAATATAAAAAAACAGTGCTGCGCTCAGCACTAACACGACAATCGTTGCGGTAGACATGGTTAACTCTCCTTTCGAGGTTTAAACTAATAGATAGCGTCTTGCGAACCCAATGTGGCAGGCTATTGTGGGGGTGAGCCAACTTCACCCAATAACCGAGCAAAGCAAAGCTTGGCTCAGTAGCTTAAACTAGTTGAGTAACAATAACATGTTCGCATTTTACAATACTTCAATAGCGAATCTTTATGGCTAAAATAATTATTTATGTTGCGGGCATGCTCGCACTTAATTTTACAGACTTCAGGCATGAGAATGCTTTTTATAGCCTTTTTTTGCCGATTATCGATTTATTTTTCTTGGCTTTTTTATGGCTCGAGGTGGTTTTTTATTTTTCAATCCTAGGCTTTTCTAAAGATGAATATAATGTATTCGATTTGGGGCGCGATATTATTGACTTACGGTTGGACATAGCAGAGTTTGGTTTACTCAGCGCGGTTATTACTCTTGCGATCGCAATAATCGATGCCTCATTGCTGTTTGTTGCGCTGGTCTTTGCGGTAGAGCAAATCATCGATCTAGTATTGCTATGATTCTATACAACGGCTCTAACTAACTACGCATTCAAAAGTCGGCCTAATAGGGGCGCAGTCGATCAAGAGATGGCAAGATCGATATACTGCAGATAGAATCCGACAATGCAGGAACAAAGTCGGGCAAACATCTAATCATTGCGTGGAGCGACCGTTAAGCCATGTCACCGCCTGCAAACAACAATAGCCCTTCAAGCCAGCTCACACAGACCAATATAATTTTAGTTGGCATGCCCGGAGCCGGTAAAAGTACCGTTGGGAAACTGCTGGCTAAAGAAATGAACTGGGCATTTTTAGATACGGATCGGTTGATTGAAGAAAGTGAAAAAAGCAGCCTGCAAAAGCTCGTCGATACTGATGGATACACATACCTACGTAGTATTGAGGAACATATATTGAGTACACTAGGTGGCCAGCAGCAAGTTATTGCCACCGGCGGAAGTGCCATTTACAGCCAACAGGGCATGCAACACTTGCACATGATGGGGCCAGTTATTTACTTAGAAATTTCCGAAGGCACCATGCTCAAACGACTACAAGGTCATGCCGGACAAAATCGAGGCCTGGCTAAACCTCTCGATCAGTCGCTACATGAACTATATACGGAGCGCCAAGCACTCTACCGCTATGCCGCCCAGAAAACGGTTAACTGTGACAATAAAGATGCCTTGCAAGTATGCGAAAACATTTATCGCTTACTAACAACAACCAAAAATTAGCCCGAGGGAGCCTGCCGTCACGCTGTCTGCTCGCCTTTAATATCTTGGATGTTGCCTCAAGACCATGAATAAAATGGTGCGTACGATGACTTCAACACAAGCTTACAAGAACTTCAAAGCGATTGATGAGCATGACATGAAACGTTTACTTTGCACGCGATGCTCACACCCCACAACCACCTGCTACTGTCATACACTGCAGTCAGTTACTAATGATTGGCCAGTACTAATTTTACAGCATCCTAACGAAGCTAAGCACGCCCTGGGCACCGCTCGCATTGCTGCATTGAGCTTGACCAATTGCCAGCTGTTCACCGCTACAGCACCTGAAAACTCTCCGACATTGCTCGCGCAATTAACCGTAAACGACACTTTAGTCGTCTATCCCAGCGCGGATGCGATAGAGCTCAGCGAATTGCTAGCCAAACAGCCCATCGCGCCATTAAATCACTTACAACCTACAACGACACCTTCACCCTACTATCAATTATTATTTTTAGATGGTACTTGGCGAAAAACCCGACGAATGCTTTATGAATCGCCGTTATTACAACAATTGCCAAAGTTAACTTTCACGCCCAATCAGACTCAGCTCAGTCGCTATCGGATTCGCAAAGCACCCAGCGTAAATTATTTATCAACTGTTGAGTCTATTGCGCTAGTTCTGGAAAGGCTTGAGAAAAACGTCAACAAGTATCAAGGTTTACTGAGCACACAAGCATGGATGGTCGAGAAGCAGATTAGCGCCATGGGGCCGGCGACTTACGGAAAAAACTATACCGCGCAAAATGAAGCTGGTTCGGAGTGAACAAGAAAGCCAATGAGACAACATTGGCAAAACAACGTCGGCCAAAAAAGTATTTACAAGCTAACTCTGTCGGCGGGTATATCAACTCCAGCAATCAGCAATAACTCATCAATCATTTTCAAAGTCATACCCCAGACAACTTTTTCTTCGCTGTAGCGAAAACATGGCAACGAAACCGTTTTACCCGCTATTGAGTACTGCAAACTCGAGCGATTACGTAAATCGGCAAAATAACTGAGCGGAATCCAAACTGTGTCAGCCACTTCATAATTGATGGTTAAGTGAGGGCGCTTTTCAACTAAGAAAACATAGGGCGACACGACCATATCAATAGGAATGGCGCGCTGACGAGTACTGAAATCGGAGAGACGACCAATCACCTGCCCGGGCGTATGCGCCCCCTCAAGTTGATCAATATCAAACCCAACCTCTTCGTGCATCTCTCGTTTAGCTGTCGCTAAGCCATTGCGATCATAATCTTCATGCCGGCCACCGGGAAACGCCATATGGCCGGACCAAGGATCGCTTTCATGTTTAGCACGCTGAATAAGCAATAGCGATGCGTTAGCCAAGTCATCTTGATCCATCACCATGGCCACGGCAGAACGCCGTTTTTGATAACGCTCAGCAAGCTTTTGCGGCTTAGCAGCTGCCAGTATTTGCGATAGGGAGTCGTTACTTAACTGCATGATAATTCCGTTATATGCCTAGTCAAAAAAATCTAGCCATTGTGGCCGAGTCATTAGTAGTCTGCGCCGAGGCGCTCTGCAAATTTATCAATAGACATCAATAGCTGTTTATCATTCACCGCCAGCGAACGCGCTTTTTGCAAAAATGATTGGCTAAGTGCCAAACGCTTCTGATGGTAGTTCACTTGCGACAAACCAAAATACGCGCGAGCATCATGAGGCGCCACTCGCACCGCCCGCTCAATGAGCGCATTGGCGCGCTCATAATGCTGTGCTGCAATAGCCGCACTCGCCTCTGCCAGCAATTGATCGACAGCGCTATTACTAGCGCCCTCTAACTGCCGGCTTGGCATCGTAATACGCACCGCCTCTGTCTCGGATCGATCAGCCTCAATAATTTCAATATCCGGCACAGCTTCCTCAGGCGGAGCTATTGATGAACAAGCGCTTAGCAACAATAAACAACTCCAACCAACTAACTGTAGTAAATGTAAACGCTTCATTCTATATTCGAGTCCGCAATCAGTGGTGCCTTTAGGTGCCAAATGGCTATGCGCCGCAATGATTTTTTCGATGGCTTTAAAACCACCGTTAAAAAACCTTGTGGCTCAACTATACGGCATTCAGTTAACGCAGGCTCTCTTTAAGACCATCACAGACAATTGGGCCTTTAGGCTCACTGCCCTCAATAAACGGTAAACGATAAGCGTTACTGCAAGCTGATCGCGTGCGCTGTCCGGTCCTCACATTAACCCATACGTCTACGATATTCGCCGGCGCCAACAACTGCAACGACTGCCTACTGGAGCGAGCAATCAAATCACTCCAAATGGGTAATGCGCCGCTGCTGCCGGTATAGGGCGTTTGCGTATTATCGTCGTAGCCCACCCACACCACCGCAAGCAAGTCACCGGTATAACCTGCAAACCAACTATCTCGCTGACCGCCCGAGGTTCCTGTTTTACCAGCAAATGTTCCGTCGCCTAATCGGCCTGATGCAGCAACAGCACTACCGTATTTCCCAACATGTACTAATGCCTGCTGAATAAGATAATTACTTTGTACCGAGCCGGCTTGCTGAGTCTGATAAGGGAATCGCTCTAACGGCTGGCCGTCTTTATCAAGCACCGAGCGAATAGCTTTTAAGGGCGTGCGGAAGCCATTAGTGGCAATGGTTTGATAAAGGCTAGCCACCTCAACCGGTGCAAGCTGAGTTGTACCAATAAACAACGACGGCACTGCGAGTAATTCACGCTGCTGGCCCATTTCTTTGAGTGTCTCAATAACCGAATCAAGACCTACTGAATCGCCTAAGCGAGCTGTTGCTTGATTATATGATTTGGCCATTGCTGTTACTAACGGCACCTCACCGTGATCTTTACGATCAAAATTACGCGGTGACCACACGCCTCCATTCCGATCTTTTATCGGTATCGGTGCGTCATCGAGCAGTGTTGCTAAGGTGTATCGCTCAGGCTGCTCAAGCGCAGTAAGATAGACAAACGGCTTAATCACTGAGCCGATGGATCGCCGGGCATCTAACGCTCGATTAAAGCCGGCATAGCGAGGATTGCGTCCGCCAACTATAGCCATAACTTCTCCAGTTGCTGGATGCGTCACCAACACCGCAGCCTGTAACTGTTTGTCGCTCAATGCCGTGGCACCGGACTCCATTTTAGCTAATCGATCTTGAACAGCCCGCTCTGCACTGCGCTGCACGCGCGGATCAAAACTTGTATAAATTTTGAGACCGTTAGAAACCAAGTCTTGTTGCTGATAAACCTCAGCCAACTGACGCTTGACCATGTCCATATAAGCCGGAAAAACAAAGTGCGACTGAGATTTCTTTCCAAGATTAAGCGGCTGCTCGCGCGCCCAGCGCGAATCCTCCTCGGCCAATAAACCATGCAACACCAGCGCATCAAGCACCCTGTTACGCCGATCTATGGCGCGTGAAGCATGCCGCCACGGGTCGTAATAAGTAGGCCCGCGCACAACAGCAACTAATAAAGCCAGTTTCTCAATACTCAATTCATGCAGCGAGCGATTGAAGTAATGCTGGCTGGCCAAACCAAATCCATGAACGCCGCGTGCGCCGGCTTGGCCGAGGTACACTTCGTTTAAATAGGCCTCAAGAATAGGTTCTTTTTCGTAGTGAATCTCCAGTAAGAGAGACATTAACGCTTCCGTGAATTTACGCCGCAACGTTCGTCGCTGATCTAAATAAAAGTTCTTTACCAATTGCTGCGTGATCGTAGAACCACCCTGTACCACCGAGCCGCTGCGAGCGTTGGCCAGTGCCGCTCGAGCTATAGCCGCGGGAGACACACCGTGGTGTTGATAAAACCGATGATCCTCAACGGCTAATAGTGCGGCAGTCAACAAAGGCGGCACATCTTCTATTTTTACTAAAATTCGATCTTCACGATGACGTGGATAAATTGCGCCAATCTCCATCGGCTCAAGCCTCAGCAACGGCAAAGGTCGCTGTGCTAATGTTTGCAGCTGAGCAATGCGACCGTTCTTAAACGTTATTTGCGCCTGCTGCGCACGCTCGTCGCCATCCCAAAACTGATATCCACGCGAATAAAGAGTGATGGTTTTTCCACTGCGGTAGTAACTACCTGGCTGTGTTGCACTGCTTGGGCGATAACCCAAATCGATCAACTCCGACTCGAGCTCATCCGCACTTAAACCCAACCCATTAAATAACTCCAGTGGACGCGCGTAAACGCGCGCTGGTAGCTGCCACTTCTTACCATCAAAACTACTGCGTATAGTTGCGTCTAAGTAAATGACATAACTGACAAAAATGACTAGAAGCGACAAATAAACTTTTAAGGCCAGCGGGTGTATTAGCCACTTGAGTAGCCCAACTAGAGCTTTCAGCGGCGAGCGCCCACCCTGCTCATAAATATTTTTTTGACTCGCTTTCTTACCGCTTTTAGAGGATTTTTTTTTGGCACCCGGTTGCGCTGTGCGCTTGCGAGATGGTTTTTCTTGGGCTTTTTTTACCATTACTTGCGTTTACTCGTTAAGCTCATTATCGTGCTCTACAGTTTTCGTGCGAGCCTAGGGTTCCTAGCTCTTGAGTGCCACTCTACCTTTTTACAAAGTAAGCGCAGCGACAAGTGCCATCGACAAGTCCATCGCTGCAAACAATCAATCCATACTGCTGGAGATGAAACAACACAATGAACAATTATCATATTTATGCCATTGGTGCAGCGCTGGTCGATACTGAAATTGAAGTAACCGACCAAGATTTAGCAACACTTAACGTAGAAAAAGGCATGATGACGCTAGTCGATCCAGCTCGACGTCAGCAATTGCTCGATCATCTTGAAGGTCATTTAGTTCATGCGCAACGTGCCAGTGGTGGCTCTGCCGGTAACACTATCATAGCTGCCAGTTACTTTGGGGCCTCAACTTTTTTCAGTGGCAAAGTTGCAAACGATGATAACGGCGAATTTTACATGCGTGATATGGCAAACGCGGGCGTAGCAACACCTGCGCAGAACCCTGAAGGAGGCATTACTGGTAAATGCTTGATTCTCATCACGCCTGATGCCGAGCGCTCGATGAATACCTTTTTAGGTGCCAGCGAACAGTTTTCGGCACGCGAACTTGATAGCGACGCAATCGCGGCTTCGGCCTACCTATATATTGAAAGTTATTTAGTTACCTCGCCAAGCGGCAAGCAAGCTGCCATTGAGGCTGCCAAGCTGGCACGCAGCAACAATACCAAGATTGCATTGAGCTTCTCTGACCCTGGCATCATCGAATATTTTCATGCCGGAGTTCTAGAAATTATGGGCGGTAGGATCGCGCTGGCATTTTGCAATCGCGATGAAGCATTGAGCTTCGCAAAAACTGAGGACCTAGACCAAGCCATTAAGGTACTGCATGACCATTGCGATGAATTCGTTATTACTTTAGGCGCCGAAGGAGCGCTAATTTACGATGGCGAAACCATGCATGCTATTGATGGAGTTAAGGTTGAAGCCATTGATACCAATGGGGCCGGCGACATGTTCGCAGGCGCTTTTTTATATGGCATTTCGCATGGCATGACCCACGCCCAAGCGGGCAAGTTTGCAAGCTTGGCAGCGTCCCGTGTGGTTTCACAATTTGGCCCTCGCTTACAACCTGCTCAGCACGCGAAACTGTTAGAACAGTTCCAGCAAGCCTGAAAAAAGCGGAAGACCCAAACCCGGAAAAAGTGCTGCAAGTAAGTCGCGCATTACATGGCCGATTAGACCATGCAATGTGCAGTAATTTTAGCTGCGTCGCGCGAGCACAGCCTGCGACAATTGCTCCATGACAGCCTCAGTATCTTGCCAGCCAATGCAGGCATCAGTGATGCTCTGACCATAAGTCAGCTCGTGACCTTCAACAACTTTTTGATTGCCTTCCACTAAGTGGCTTTCAATCATCACACCAAACAAGCTTTGCGAGCCCGCCGAAATCTGCTGCGAAATATCAGTGCTAACATCCAACTGCCGCTTAAACTGCTTGGCGCTGTTAGCATGACTAAAATCAACCATGACTTTTTCATTAACCCCAGCAGCTGCCAATTGCTTGGCCGTCGCATTAACATGCTCGGCGCTGTAGTTTGGCTCGCTGCCACCACGCAAAATGATATGGCAATCTTCATTACCTTTTGTAGTAATGATGGCTGAATGGCCAAATTTCGTGACCGACAAAAAGTGATGGGGATTATTGCCGGCACCAATGCCATCTATAGCGATTTGAATACTACCTTTTGTACCATTCTTAAATCCTACTGGGCATGATAAACCAGAGGCCAGCTCGCGATGGATTTGCGATTCCGTCGTGCGCGCACCAATAGCACCCCAACTCATTAAATCGCCCACATATTGTGGAGAAATAACGTCGAGAAACTCCCCCGCTGTGGGCAGCCCCATATCATTTATTTCGCATAGCAATTGCCGCGCTATCCGCAAGCCATCGTTAATTTTGAAACTGTCATCCATATAAGGGTCGTTAATCAAACCCTTCCAACCTACCGTGGTGCGTGGCTTTTCAAAATACACACGCATCACAATCTCAAGCGTGTCTGCATAGGTTTCACGCAGTACCTTTAAGCGCGAGGCATATTCTTTGGCGGCATTAACGTCATGAATTGAACAAGGCCCAGAAATAACCAGCAAGCGATCGTCTTCGCCTGCAAGAATATTGTGAGTAGCCTGGCGCGAGGATAATACCGTGGCAGCGGCTACCTCACTCACCGGGAAGCGCTCCATCAATGCTACCGGTGGCAACAGTTCTTTTATTTGATCAATTCTTACGTCGTCTGTGGAATGACTCACTACAAAACTCTCATCATGTTGGTTTATGCGCTGCTACCATAGCGCTCAAAATTAATAACCGTGTAAAACTATGGCGCTAAAATCAGGGGGCAGTTACAAAACACTCGCCCTATTAAGATAGTAACCGAAAACGTGCGATTATCCAGCGCAGCAGCAAACTTAGCCGCAGGTCAATCAACGCTAAAAACACGTCAGCCTTTAGTTAACAGCTCTCGTAAATCAATGATACCGGCATTTGCACGCGATATATAAGAAGCCATCACTAAAGAGTGGTTAGCAAACAAACCAAAACCACTACCATTAAGTACTATAGGGCTCCATATCGTTTGCTGTGTTGCCTCAAGCTCGCGCACGATTTGACGCATGCTGACTAGGGCGTTTTTCTTTTGTAAGACGTCGGCAAAGTCAATTTCTATAGCCTGCAAGCAGTGCACCAAAGCCCAGCTTGTGCCGCGCGCCTCATACAAAACATCATCAATTTCATTCCAAGGAGTTTTAACCATTTGATCCTCCTCACTTAGCGTTGATTGGCTAGCTTCGGCATCTCCGGCTAAATCAGTATTGAGACGCCTTTGCCCCACGCTTGCACTCAGCCGCTGCGACAAGCTGCCCAGGCGTGACTCAACGGTAGCGAGCCAGTTAACCAAGTTGTCTGCGCGCGTAAAAAATTGCGATCCCGCTTGACTTGGGTCAGACAGGCGCCACAAATACTCCAAGGTGTAATTCACACCCTCGCGATACTCATCTTCAGAGCGTGGGAAAATCCAACTATCATTATCAAAATTGAAACGTGGCTCAGCCAAAGCCAAATCCACATCCTCGGTAGACTGCGACTGTGAACGGCTAAAGCCTTGGCGCATCGAGCGAGCCAGATCTCGCACCTGCACCAATACTCCAAACTCCCAATTAGGCATATTATCGAGGCCAGCACCGGGTAAAGTAATGTCATTGCTAAGAAAGCCACCGGGCTTATCGAGCAGCGTTTCAGCCAATGCAACCAGCGTGGCCGTAGTCACCGAACCCGGCACTACAATTCTATTTTCGGCTTCGCTGCGCTCAACCGCATTCTGCAGCACATTAAAGGTCGGCGGCTCACCAGACCATAAAAACGCTAGCACCGTTGCCAGCAAGAGGTAAAGCAGCAGCGCGGCAGCAAAAATTTTAAGCACCATGCTGTTAGTCCACCAATAGGAAGCATCGGCTTTTAACATTTCTACACGATCTTTCGAATCCATATCGGAAGCTCTTAAGCGAAGGTTAACAGTAAGATAGGAACGCCGAACATTGAGCAATGACGACTTTTACGCGCTCAATTGGGCAGCATCTAACGGACGGCGCGGCCGCTCACTGTAATACTGACATTGTCACCGGTTGTCAGCATCAGCTCAATAGTGATTTTAGCGCCTTCGGCAAATGATTCAGGTAAACCAAACAACATCAGGTGATGGCCGCCTGGCTGCATGACTAATGTTTCGCCCGCGGGCAACACAAATTGCTCAACGCGACGCATCTGCATAACGCCATTTTTATGCACATGCTCATGTAATTCAATTGCACGCACTTGCTCACTAGTAAATGCAGTCAAGCCGACCGCCTGCGGGGAATTATTGCGCAGCGTCAGGTAGGCGCTAGATACATCGCGCCCCGGGATCGGAAGGCGAAAATAGGCACTTTCGGCCACAATAGGCGCAGATGCCGGGTTCGTTAATGCCGCATCATCCGTGCTTGTGAGGCTCGCTGCACCATCGGTCGATTCGCCTATACAGGCGACTAAACTGGAAAAAAGCAGGGTCATTACACCCGCCTTGAATAGAGCGCACAAACATTTTGTGAATGGGGCTAATATTATTAACATGAGAAAAGCTCGCTGGAGAAAAAAATTAATGACTCACTGCGCCATTATGCACCGGGTGACAGCTTGGCTTAGAAATAATAAACAATATACCATTGCCTCTGCTAAGGCATGAAAGGCCCCAAGCCCAGATGGAATTATTGCCATATCGCAAGGTCGAAAACATTCGGTACCTCATTGACGCTTTGAACACGCTAAACTTGTGTCAAGCTCGCGCTGCCTGGCGCATCTTTTAATAAACGGCGATCAACCCATGCTTAATATTATCTCTGCACATAACCCATCATCAATAGGGCCCCAACATGGCCTAGCCGCGACCCCAGCTAAATACTTGCGCGCCAAGCTCTGTCATTACCGGCTAATCATACTGCCCTGGCTTTTCGCACTGGCGAGCTGCGAACCTTCAGCCGAAACGGGCTCCGATCATTCCAACAGCACCGATGCAATCCACGGCGACGCGGCGTCAAACCAACTGATGGCTCAGCCCGCCAAGCAAGATGATGCCCCGCCAAGTTACACGCCCAGCAGCGTTTCGTTCGAGAACAAAAAAAACTCCCCTTTGATGGGTTCCGATTCAGAGTTTCTGCCAGTTGACGAAGCTTTTGTGCTCGATTTAATCCACGGCGAAAAGGGCATCGAGCTGGTCTGGACCATTGCTCCACAGTACTACCTCTACAAACATAAGTTCACCATCCATAGCCAGAACGATAAACAATCCCCTCTCAAGGCACTGACTGATGTCGCGATGTTTGCACAGGGGCTGCGTAAAACGGATGACTATTTTGGACGCGTGGAGGTGTTTTACCATCAGGCGCTGGCGAGTATTACGCAAGGCCAGCTGCTAACCAAGGATGCCGCCGGCCAAGCCATCAAGCCGGCCTCTTTAAGCGTGCAATATCAAGGCTGCGCCGATGCCGGGCTCTGCTATCCAATTCAAACGCGAATGCTGCCACTAAATGATTAAATAACAACAAATACAGGAATATACGAACACAATCGAATCAGATAGCTGCAACTTACAAGCACCAACATGAAATAGACAGGCTACTGCAACGAACCATAAAAAATGCACATTCCCGCCTAATACGCCGCTAAAAAACGGCAAATTGTCGCTAAAATCTGACAATAATCGAAAATCGATTGCAATCCCCCTCGCCCTACCATAGCATGTACTTCAACGCGGCCCATGCCGCTACAACTATCCAACCTTTTAAGGAATTTTAGAGCGAGATGGCGTCGATTCTTGTCCTACACGGACCCAACTTGAACATGCTTGGTGTTAGAGAGCCCGCCAAGTATGGCTCCCATACCCTCGCCCAAATTGAGCAGCAATTGGATGCACTCGCCGCGGAGTCTGCTTGCACGATAAGCCACTTTCAAAGTAACGCCGAGGCAGAATTAGTCGGGCGCGTACAAAAAGCTTACGGCAACACAGACTTTATTATTATCAATCCAGCAGCACTCACGCACACAAGTATTGCGCTGCGTGATGCGCTACTTGCCGTGAACATACCATTCATTGAAGTGCATCTATCTAACGTCCACAGCCGTGAAGACTTTCGCCAGCAGTCTTATTTTTCAGATATTGCCCGCGGTGTAATTACCGGGTTAGGTGCCAGCGGCTATGAGCTAGCATTGCGCGCGGCCATCGAGTCACTCAATCAAACTACCGAAGACTGATTCTGACGCGCAACGTCATGCTGAGCACATCGTCATGCGCAGCAAGCCACAATTTATAATTTTTACGCAAACATCGGCCTTCATATAAGGCAACTATTCCGGGAGTTACTGCAATGGACATAAGAAAAGTCAAAAAACTGATTGAGCTGCTCGATGAGTCGAACATACAGGAAATTGAAATCCATGAGGGTGAAGAGTCTGTGCGCATTAGCCGCGGCAATGGCGCGGTCGTCATGCAAGCACCCGCACCGCAAGCAGTTGCAGCAGCACCGGTGGTGGCACCGGCGGTAGAGGCCCCGGCTCCAGCTGCGCCATCTAGTTATGATAAATCGGTGAAGTCGCCAATGGTGGGCACGTTTTATCGCTCGCCCTCGCCCGATGCCGAATCATTTATTGAAGTAGGACAAACCATTAACAAAGGCGACGTCGTTTGCATTGTCGAGGCAATGAAAATGATGAATCAAATCGAGGCAGATATATCCGGAGTTGTGCAAGCCATTTTGGTAGAAGATGGCCAGCCAGTCGAATTTGATCAAGATTTAATTGTTATCAGCTAATTGCAAAGCCGAACAACTTCTTAGCCGCTAACGAATCTCAGCCGCCTTTATATAAGAGCCCCTCAAATGCTTAACAAAATTGTCATTGCCAACCGTGGTGAAATTGCTCTGCGCATCTTACGCGCCTGTCGAGAGCTCGGCATCAAAACCGTTGCCGTGCACAGCACCGCCGATAGCGAGCAATTGCATGTTCGCCTAGCCGATGAAGCAGTATGCATTGGCCCTGCCTCTTCCACTGAAAGTTATCTAAGCAGTCATGCCATCATTAGTGCCGCAGAAGTGACTAACGCCGATGGCATTCATCCAGGCTATGGATTTCTTGCCGAGAATGCGGATTTTGCCGAGCAAGTCGAAAAGAGTGGTTTTGTATTTGTAGGACCCACCGCTGACGTCATCCGTATCATGGGTGACAAAGTGGCCGCTATTGCTGCTATGCAAGAAGCCGGAGTGCCTACGGTACCCGGATCTAACGGCCCACTCGACGACGATCCTGCCCGCTCAATAAAAATTGCTCATAATATTGGCTACCCCGTTATTATCAAGGCGGCGGCTGGCGGCGGCGGCCGCGGCATGCGAGTGGTTCATGAAGAATCGACGCTAGTTAATTCAATTGCATTAACGCAGTCTGAGGCACTCGCCGCATTTAAAGATGGTACAGTTTATCTTGAAAAATTTTTGGGCAATCCCCGCCATGTAGAAATTCAAGTACTCGCTGACGGCCAAGGCAACGCCATCCACTTGGGTGATCGTGACTGCTCATTACAAAGACGCCACCAAAAAGTTATCGAAGAGGCACCCGCGCCACTCATTCCCAACGATCTTCGCAGCGATGTTGCAGAAGCCTGCGTCAATGCCTGCAAACGCATCAATTACCGCGGCGCTGGTACCTTTGAATTCTTGTATGAAGATGGCGCTTTTTATTTTATTGAAATGAATACCCGCGTACAGGTGGAACATCCCGTATCAGAAATGATTACTGGCGTTGACATCGTCAAAGAGCAACTGCTCATTGCCGGGGGCCGAGGCTTAACGCTCAAGCAACATGACATTCATTTCAACGGGCACGCCATTGAATGCAGGATTAATGCTGAAGACCCTGATACATTTATGCCCTCGCCGGGAAAAATCAGCTACTTTCATGCACCGGGTGGCAATGGCGTTCGCGTTGACTCGCACGTATACAGTGGCTACACCGTACCCCCTCACTACGACTCGCTAATTGCAAAAATTATTTGTTTCGGTCCTGACAGAGATACTGCGCTCAAGCGAATGAATGGCGCGCTCGACGAATTGATTATCAACGGCATTAAATCTAATATCGAATTACATAAAAAATTAATCAATGATAGCGAAGTGCGCATTGGCGGAATGAACATACACTATCTTGAAAATAAACTTGCCTCAGAGTGATTCCTCGCAAGCACCTAGAATCACTCAAAATTGCAGGGCAATAAAATGAGCTGGCTGCAGCTGCACATCTATATTAAGCCTCAGCAAGTACAACAACTCGAGGATGCGCTAGAGCTGTGCAGCGCTATAAGCATCACGTTTCAAGATCGCGCTGATGAGCCGATTTACGAGCCTGGCGTGGGAGAAACGCCTCTCTGGCCCAGTATTAAAGCAACCGCCCTATTCAACCCTGACGCCGACCCTGACGCTATAACAAAAAAACTATGCGGTGAATTAGGCGCACCAGATCTTGATTGCGAAATAGAGATCCTACACGATCGTGACTGGGAGCGTGAGTGGCTAGATCACTTCAAGCCTATTCAATGCGGCAAGAGGCTGTGGATTTGTCCGGGCTGGCACGAACCACCAGATCCTAATGCGATTAATGTGGTCCTCGATCCTGGCCTTGCCTTTGGAACAGGCACACATGAAACCACAAAGCTTTGCTTGCAATGGCTCGATCAAGCACAGGTCAATCAAAACGATGTACTGGATTTTGGCTGCGGCTCTGGAATTTTGGGCATTGCCGCACTATTGCTTGGCGCCAAGCATGTAACTTTTGTCGATAATGATCCGCAAGCACTTGCAGCAACATTAGCCAATTTAGATAAAAATAACTGTCATGCCAAAAGCTATGAAGTAGTGCATGCCGATGCCTTCGTTCATAAAAAAAATAGCGCGCCAGCCGAACGGTTTAAGCTAGTCATCGCCAATATACTTGCGCAACCCCTAATTGATCTAGCCGAGCAGCTTTGCGGCGCAATGAGCAGCGATGCGGCGTTAGTTTTATCGGGCATTCGTTCCGAGCAGAAGATGGCTGTTGAGGCTGCCTATCATGAAAGGATCAGCTTTTTTCCAGCTTTAAGTGAAAACAACTGGCTATGTTTAACTGGGGTGAAAAAATCGCCTAATAATGATTACTGAATGCCCAAGCTGCAAAAAACGTTTTTTGATCATGGAATACATCTTTGAGTCGTCGCAAGGTCATGTGCGCTGCGGCGCCTGCATGAAAATATTCAAGGCTTTCGACAATCGAAAAGAACCTGATAACAACCAAGGAGGCACTTTAGCTCAGCCATCAACGGCAAGCAGAACCAACACACCGAGTACCGTCAAAAAAGATTCAAAAAATACCGTTGATAATCGCTACCTCGACGATGGCCGAGTAGAGCCGGTTGTGTTGAGTGACGACCAGCCTATTAACATAGAGACGTTAGCCGCACAATTTCAATCCGACCCGCTTGAAATATCAGGCAAACTACCTACTCGTAAGCGTTCATTGATCCAAAGCATGGGTTGGGTCATAAGCTTTGGCGCCGCCATGATTTTAGCAGGCATACTTTATTTAAAATGGCTGGAGCACAGCGTCGATACACTACCTGAAAAATCCTTGGTGCAACATGCCTACCATATGGCTTGCGGCTTACTGCGCTGCAACTTACAAGCAAAAGTAAGCGATGTAGTATTACTCAAGCTAACGGTTTACAGCCATCCAATGCAAAACAATAAACTCGTAGCAGAGGCTGTGATCGTTAATGCCGGTCATCTTGCGCTACCGTGGCCAACATTAAAAATCCAGTTTACCGATGCGCAAGGCACACCCGTCAGCCAACGCAGCTTTGCGCCCAGTGACTATACGATTGAGCAACGCTCACATCAAAAAAGTTTGGCGCCCTCCCAGCCGACACATATCAAATTAGAAATTGCCGACCCAGGTTCACATGCGGTAAATTACGTCCTTGATATTGTGGACGCTAGTTAAGGTGGCTTTTATGCGCCGCCCGCGCACAATAACACCATGCACAGGCAATCCGACCTACCGAATGAATCAACAGCATAAAATGAATCAACCACACAAAAAGCTCAGAAGCGCCCAATGACTCGTATCGGGCCTTATTTGATTTCTGGCAAAGCAGTTTTAGCGCCTATGGCCGGGGTGACAGACCTGCCCTTTCGGCAAGTCTGTCGCGAGATGGGCGCTGCACTCGTTACCGCTGAAATGGCCGCCAGCAACCCCCTCTTGCGTAACACTTTAAAATCTCAACTGCGTTTAGCACAAGCCGATGAAGTTGGACCCCGCATCGTACAAATTGTAGGTACGGAACCCGGCCAAATGGCTGAGGCCGCCGCCTATCAAGTTGCTGCAGGCGCCCAAATCGTCGACATCAATATGGGCTGCCCGGCTAAAAAAGTCTGTAAAAAACTGGCCGGCTCAGCGCTAATGAAAGACCAGGCGCTAGTTAAAAAGATTTTGCATGCTGTTGTGGGGGCAGTCGACGTTCCGGTGACACTTAAAATACGAACCGGCTGGGATCAAACTTCGCGCAACGCCGTGGAGATCGCCAAAATAGCCGAGGCATCTGGTATTCAGTCGCTTGCCGTGCATGGTCGTACGCGAGCCTGTCGATTTAAGGGCGAGGCCGAATACGACACGATCAGCGACGTCGTCCAAGCGGTTTGTATTCCTGTATTTGCCAATGGTGATATAACTACTGCTCAAAAAGCGGTCGACGTGCTAGCACACACTGGGGCTTCTGGAGTGATGATTGGCAGAGCTGCACAGGGAAATCCTTGGATTTTTAAAGAAATCAATGCCTTAATTGATAATCCTGCAGAATCTTGTGGACTTTTCACAGGTAAATCATTGAAATTGTTAGAGGCAAAACGGGTAGAACGACTTATAATCAATCACCTGTTGCATATTCATACGTTTTACAGCAGCTACGACTTGTTAAACGTCGACTCAAAAGCAAAAAATTCTGGCAATTTTTTGTCCGACTTGAGCATTAAAGTAGCGCGAAAGCATATTTGCTGGTATTTTGAACAGCTGAAGCTTTCGGCAGGGCTTACAAATAAAGGCCAAACAAGCTTTACCAAGGATCCAGACCATCTGTTAAGGTCGAATGAGCAAATCTTGAGCAATATAGAAAACAAGGATGCCATTCGAGCGACGAGCGTCGTACTGGAAACCGCTAGATCGCGGTTTAATAAACTGGAGAGTCAATCAGCGCAATTGGACTTTCTACTGCAATTTTTCGGGGAATTACATACCATAGGGGACAAAACAACATGAGCACAACTAATTCTTTTTTACATGACACCACTCCACCTGCAGCTATAAACCAACCTATTACTGAGCAAGCAGAACCAACAACAATAGGCTCAGCAGCAAGCTTACGTGAAAATGTTGAAGCGGCGATGGCGAATTACTTCAAACATCTGGACGGCCAACCGGTATCTGACGTTTACCAAATGGTTCTCTCAGAAGTAGAAGCACCTATGCTTGAGCAAGTAATGAAGTATGTGCGCAACAACCAAACGAAGGCAGCACATTTGCTGGGCTTAAATCGCGGCACGCTGCGCAAAAAACTAAAGCAATACGGCCTGCTGTAAGCGCCGCTCAATAAAAATCATTTCCCCTTTTTCATGGCGCTGAGCTTGCAATAAATCGCTCAGCGCCATGGGCCTCCAATGAAATGAATTCCATCTTAGCGCCGCTATGTGGATTTTTGCATTGCGCATTCCGCGCCACATCTTTAAAGTACGCGCTCGCTTGTCGCAGCGCCACGCATGACGCCCTGCAGCAGCCATCAAACAACATTGCTAATTTTGCGGCAACCGACATTAGGGTGCGCTGCTTCGGCTGAGTGCCTCTGCTCCCGCCACCGAACTGCCCTATAATTTGCTGCGAGTGAGTGGTCACTTACTGATGGCATGGCTTAGATGGCCACTCTCAAAACAATATGTATCCACAACGACAAAGGCAACCTACGATTATGTCAGAACAAGACTCTGTTAAAATTCGGCGCGCACTGATAAGCGTTTCAGATAAAAGCGGAATTGCTGAATTTGCCGCAGCACTCCATTCGATGGGTGTTGAAATACTGTCAACAGGTGGAACCTTCAACCTATTACAGCAACATGACATCCCCGTTGTAGAAGTGTCTGCACACACCGGCTTTCCTGAAATGATGTCGGGGCGTGTCAAAACATTACACCCAAAAATTCATGGTGGCATACTCGCTCGCCGCGGTATTGACGAAGAGGTGATGCAACAGAATGCTATCGTGCCGATTGACCTTGTGGTGGTTAACCTCTATCCGTTTGCCGCTACGATAGCAAAACCAGATTGCACCTTAGAAGATGCAATCGAAAATATCGACATTGGCGGCCCTACCATGGTCAGATCCGCGGCTAAAAATCATCAGTCGGTTACGATCATAGTAAACGCTGATGACTACGCCGGCGTACTTAGCGAGATGCAAAACAACCAAGGTGCCACCAGTCAGGCTACACGATTTAACTTAGCAATAAAGGCATTCGAACATACTGCTGCCTATGACGGCGCTATCGCCAACCATTTTGGCACACAGGTGCCTGGAGGCAGCTCACAGTTTCCGCGGACTTTTAATACGCAATTCATCAAAGCCCAAGACCTTCGCTACGGCGAAAACCCTCATCAGCAAGCAGCCTTCTACCGCGAAACCACCGCTAGCGAAACCGGCATTGCAAGTGCTCGCCAACTGCAAGGCAAAGAACTGTCGTTTAATAATATTGCCGATACAGATGCCGCTTTAGAGACCGTCAAGCTATTTACTGCTCCTACCTGCGTTATAGTCAAGCATGCCAACCCTTGCGGTGTGGCCAGCGACACGACCATTGCCAGCGCCTATCAAAAAGCATTTACTACTGATCCTGAGTCAGCTTTTGGCGGCATCATTGCTTTTAATCGACAGCTCGATCAAGAAACAGCTGCCGCAATTTGCGCGCAACAATTTGTTGAAGTGATTATTGCCCCCTCAGCCAGTGAAGAAGCCATTCAAACCGTGGCCACTAAAAAGAATGTTCGCTTGCTGGTTTGTGGTGAATTTAGCGCTACTCATGCCGCTTTAGATTACAAGCGCGTCAATGGCGGCCTGCTCGTCCAAGATCGTGACCTAGGCATGGTAGGCATTGATGATTTGACCATTGTTACCGAGCGCAAACCAGATACGACTGAGCTGGCCGATATGCTATTCAGCTGGAAAGTAGCCAAGATGGTTAAATCTAACGCTATTGTTTATGGGAAAGGCCAGCAGACTATTGGCGTGGGTGCCGGACAGATGAGCCGGGTAAATAGCGCTCGCATTGCCGCTATTAAAGCGGAGCATGCAGGGCTCGACGTGGCTGGTTCATGCATGGCTTCAGACGCATTCTTCCCATTTAGAGATGGCATCGATAATGCCGCTGGCGTTGGCATAAGCTGTGTAATCCAGCCTGGCGGATCTATTCGTGATGAAGAGACAATTGCAGCAGCCAATGAGGCTGGCATGACGATGGCCTTTACCGCCATGCGCCACTTCAAACACTAAATCGATCCTATAGCGCTATATCGAACTATAAATTTTTCAGGAAGTAAAAATGAATGTATTAATGATCGGAGGCGGCGGCCGCGAGCATGCGTTATCGTGGAAGCTCGCCCAAAGTGACCAGGTTGAAACTGTTTTTGTAGCGCCCGGAAATGCTGGCACGGCACGCGAACCCGGCCTAAAAAATATTGCCATAGACAATAACGATTTTGAAGCATTGGTGGCTTTTGCCAAAAGTAATGATGTTGGCCTCACCGTTATTGGACCAGAGGCACCATTGGTAGAAGGTATTGTTGACTTTTTCGAGGAGCACGATCTTTTGTGTTTTGGCCCATCGGCAAAAGCCGCCCAGCTCGAAGGCTCAAAGTCTTTTACAAAAGATTTTCTTGCGCGACACAATATCCCTAGCGCCGCCTACCAAACATTTACCGACCCTGCCCCTGCCATCGCCTATGTGCGCCAGCAGGGCGCGCCTATTGTTATCAAAGCAGACGGATTAGCTGCAGGCAAGGGCGTAATCGTTGCCATGAATTTGGCTGAAGCAGAGGCAGCCATTCAAGACATGCTTGAAGGCAATGCATTTGGTGAAGCCGGTCATCGTGTAGTTGTAGAAGAATTTCTCGAAGGAGAGGAAGCAAGCTTTATTGTAATTAGCGATGGCGTGAACGTATTACCTATGGCCACGAGCCAAGATCATAAACGCATTAGTGATGGCGACACCGGCCCTAACACCGGGGGTATGGGAGCTTACTCTCCAGCTCCTGTAGTTACCGAAGCGCTGCATGCCAGAGTCATGCGTGAAATAATCATGCCTACTGTCGAAGGCATGGCCGCTGAGGGTAACACCTACAAAGGTTTTCTTTATGCAGGGCTAATGATCACTCCGGCAGGCGAGCCAAAAGTTATTGAATATAACTGCCGCTTTGGTGATCCTGAAACACAACCGATCATGATGCGCCTACAATCCGATTTAGCAGAGCTCTGCATGGCCACTTTAAAAACGGCCCTTAACAAGGCTACTATCAGCTGGTCAGAGCAAGCGGCCCTCGGCGTCGTTTTGGCGGCTGGCGGCTACCCTGACGATTATGATAAAGGCGACACAATCACCGGGTTGCAGGCGGCAGAGAATGATGACTGCAAAGTGTTCCATGCTGGCACTAGTACTGCTGACACCGAAGTGCATACAAATGGTGGTCGAGTCCTCTGCGTCACAGCTTTAGGCGACGATATCGGCGCTGCCAAGGCAAAGGCCTATGCAGGAGTTAAGCAAATCAACTGGCCAGGAATGCAATACCGCACAGATATCGGTGCACGAGCTTTATAGCCACATGAAGCCGATACCTTTATGACTGACTGGGCTAGGTATTAGTAGGAGCGAACTAGCGCACTTCACAGAGAATAAATAGATACATCATGCAACAATATCTCGCCAACACGACAACTTTTTCTCATAGCCCATAGAGGCATGAGCAGGGCTAGTAGAAGGCAGGCGACTCAACTGAACATCGGTTAACTGGCTAGCAAACTGACGAGACACGTGCTGTGTAAACAACGCCTCAGCTTTGGCGCCATTAAAATAAATTTTTCGCATCGAACTACACTTCGCAAAAAATTCAGAAAAGTCATTAGGCACCACAGAGCTTGCCAATATATCCGCATCAAGACTCGAGGGCCTCTGGCAATTCTTTAAGACATCCCATAAAACAATGCCTTCGGCAGCGATTTTTTCCAGCCTGCTCTCATAGCTAATGTTCACGTCAAAATCGAAGAGTTGGGCCATAATTCGCCAAAATACATTACGCGGATGCGCATAATATTGTCTTCGCTCTAGCGATGCGATGCCAGGCATACTGCCCAAAATTAAAACGTTTGCGCCAACGGTCGACGTTGGCGAAAAACCACTAATTGTTTTCATACTGGGTATGCTAACTCAATAAATCTTTAATGGTTTTATTCTCAAGCGCTTTAGCAGTGGCGCCATCTAATTCCTGAAAAAAATCATCCACTTGCTGATCAAAATCAGCTGGGCTAAGTGCAACACCGATTGAATTTCCTGATCGAATAGTGCGTATTAAATCTGACAGTGAAAAAGATTCCAACGGCTTGCGCGGAAATAACTCTCCAGAATCTCCTGCAGCTCTGATTAGGTAACCTGAATTTTCTAACATATCGATCATGCCTTCTACCAAATACAAGCCAACCGACATATGCTCCGATAAACGCCGCGCATCCCATGGGCAAGAATCTTTACGGTAGCTATCTCCAACTAGATATAAAATATTTACCGCAAGCTTTTCATTATTTTTTGCACTGAGCGAAATCTGCTCTCGCCTGACGCGTAAGTTTTGCGGATTTTGATGATAAAACGATACGCTAGCGCCAATAAGTAACACCAACCATCCCAAATATATCCAGACCATTAAAATAATAATCGATGCAAAGGCAGAATAAATTGCCATACTAGTTGCAGAATTGGCTACAAAGTTCGCAATTCCCCAACCCATGATTTTCCAAATAATTGCCGTGACTAAGCCGCCAATAAAAGCTGAAGCAATGTTTACCTTAGTATTTGGCAGGTAGGCGTAAATAAAAGCAAAGCCCGCCGACATCATCAAATACGGCAGCAAATAGCCCGACAAAGCCATAATCTGATCACCGTAAGGCAGTACCACAAAATATTGTTCGGCTACAGTGGTATTAACGGACGTAGTAATAGCCGCTGAAAGAAAAATCAATAGAGGCCCAACAAATATTACGCTTAAATAATCGCGAAATCGTTGCGACATATCTCGAGCTCGTTTTATTTGCCACGTATAATTAAATGCCGTTTCAATTTTTTGCATCATCGAAATAACACTATAAATTAAAATGGCGAAACCTATAGAGCCAAGTACACCTACATTAACGTTGCCAATAAATTGCATTATTTTCTCGACAATTTCAAACCGCTGATCACCTAAATCCACCAAGGTATCGAGCATGGCCGGCTCTACTCGATGGTGCATCCCAAAGCCCTTTAAAACCGAAAAGCTCAAAGCAATAACGGGCACAATAGCGATCACAGTGGTATACACCAAGCTCATAGCTCGCAAACTTAAATGGCCATCACTTAAGTCGCGAAGTACTGCTATGGCAATCCGTAAGGCCCTTACAAAGAAGCTCTGTAAGCGATTGCCGGTCATCGCATCACGGCTCCACAGCCATTGGCTTAGGGGTTGTGTGTGTTTTTGCAAAATATCTAAAATCATCGCTCTGCTCTCGGTAAATAGGTTACATATATTTAATTTGCGTCGAGCTAAAGACTCTTGCGCTCAATTGGCTCACTAACAGTTGCAATTATAACGCTAGATGCTTTACGAATAGTGCTAGCAGGAGCTAACCTTTTTCGGGATAATCCGTGCTCTTTGGGCAAGCGCGAGCCTAAACGCTAACATCACTGAGACGTTTTATGGTGCCCACATCAGCAAAAACCACCCTTTCACAAGGCCGCATTAACGACAAAAGCATTGACTTTCTGTCGAACGAAGCGAGCGCCTCAAGCCTAAGAAATTTGCAGCGCGGCGTTGAAAAAGAAGGTTTGAGGGTTACTCCAGAGGGATTTCTGGCGCTATCACCTCACCCTGAAGCACTAGGCTCAGCACTAACCAATAGTTGGATTACGACCGACTTCAGCGAGTCGCTACTTGAGTTCATTACGCCGGTGCACAAAACGAGTGGCGAGACGCTAGACTTTCTTAGCCAGGCACATGCCCTTGTAGCCCAGCGCATGCCGAGTGAGATCATGTGGGCGGCCAGCATGCCATGCGTTTTACCAACCGACGAAAAGATTCCATTGGCGCAATACGGCAACTCTAATATTGGCAAAATGAAAACAGCCTATCGGCGCGGTCTGGGGCATCGTTATGGTCGAGCCATGCAAACGGTGGCGGGCATTCATTACAACTTTTCAATGCCGGATGAGTATTGGCTCCATGAAAAAGAGGCTGCAGGATTTGAACACGATAATAATAACCTATCGACAACCCACTATATAAATCAGCGCTATCTCGATTTAATTAGAAATTTTCGGCGCGATTATTGGTTGCTCATTTATCTGTTTGGGGCAGCGCCTTGCGTAGACCGTTCATTTGTCCAAGGGCGCAGCCACAACTTAGAAACACTATCGCCAAATGATCTTTATCTGCCCTACGCCACATCACTACGCATGGGTGATTTGGGATATCAAAGCATCGCTCAGCAATCATTATTCATTTGCTATAACGATTTAGACAGTTACGTCGCGACGCTACACAACGCCATGCAAACTCCATATGCTGAATACAAAAAATATGGGGTTTCAGTCAACAATGAATATCAGCAGCTTTCGTCAAGTTTATTACAAATTGAAAATGAATTTTATTCTCCCATAAGACCCAAGCGCGCGACTGACTCGGGTGAAAAACCACTGCATGCGCTGCAAGATCGAGGCATTCAATACATAGAAGTGCGCTGCCTAGACATTAATCCCTTTACGCCCTTAGGTATTGATTCAACAACTAGCCATTTTATTGATGCTTTTTTAATAAGCTGCCTACTCAAATCAAGCCCGCAATGCACTGAAAAAGAGTTTAAGACAATCTCGGAAAACCAAGCGCGCGTTGTCAATCGCGGCAGAGATCCCAGTCTAACTATTGTGGCAGATGGGTGCGAAGTGCCGCTGCGCGAGAGAGCGGCCACATTGATGAAAAGCATTACCGAGGTAGCAACGATCTTAGATCAAGCCAACAATACCTCTGCGTATTCTGAAAGTGTCGCTAAGCAAAATAATAAGATATTAGATATTGCCAACACTCCATCCGCTCAACTACTTACGAGCATGAGAGATAGTGGCTCTTCATTTGTTGAATTCACATTAGCTCAATCGAAAATATTTATGGAGCAACACCATAATCAAGCACTCAATAAAAAAACAACTGATCCATTAATTGCAGTAGCCGACGCCTCGCTGGCAAAGCAGGCCGTTATTGAAGACAGCGACAGCTTGATTTTTGATGAATTTTTGGCGAACTACTTTGCCTCGTAGCATTCCCCACCAAGAACATCTAACGCTAACATTCTTAATCACTGTTAATCGCTAATAATGAATTTTTTGGCTCACTTTCATCTAGCCGGTACTGATCCAGGCTTTATTATTGGCGCATTGCTCGGAGATTTCACGAAAGGACCAATTAATTCGCGCTCGTTTCACAAAAACATCGCATTTAACTCATTACCCATGAATACAGTAAAAGGGGTGTGCTTACATCGCGCAGTAGATGCAGCGTTTGACCGCCGGGCGGCACTGAAAAAACTTTCCGCCCTAATGCCCAAAGAATCTCAGAGACTGCACGGCATCATTCTGGATCTTTTCTTTGACTATGTGCTGAGCCATCATTGGGAGCGTTACTGTAACCAGCCACTACAAGATTTTGCGCAGACCATTACCCAAACACTGAGCGATAATCAGGGCTATTTTTGCACCAAATCGAGTGATTTTAGTCGCCGATTGATTGAGCACCAATTGCTCGAAAGATACGGTGAAAGGAGCTTGATCTATGCAATTGCCGAACGGCTTGGGCAAAGACTTGGACAAAAAAAATTAATGATGCAATCAATAGAAGAGCTTTGGGCCCATGAAAAGCAATGTATACCGTATTTTTTTGAAATCTATGCTGAAATGCAAATCATAGCTAATGATCGCCGCGAGAAACTACTGGCAGACGAACCCAGTTCTATCTCAACGGTGTGCCACAAAGCCAGTAAACAAAATATCTTCTAGGTAGCTGGTAACATCCTCTTCTTCAAGGATTTTACTCACCTGTGCCAGTGCTTCAAGACGCAATACATCCTTACCTTCGGCGCTTCCTATGCTAGTCCTGCTTTGTATTGCAAACAGTTGCAGTAAAGTGTCTTGTATATAAGGCATATGATGCAGTGCTTGTGATTCGCCGGCTGCGCCTAAAACTCGCAGCGTAACCTCTACCTTCATATAACTCAGCCGATCAGGATTGCCGTAGTTAGTGACAAACGGAGGGGCAATTTCCACATATCTCGATTGCGGCGCATCTTTATCTTCATCTTCTTCAACCTCGGCACTATCTGCGGCAAACGCCCACACTGGCAAGATAAATAGCGTGACCAGTAAGCTTAAAAAGAATGAGCGTACAAGAAATGGTTGTCGCTGTTTGTACTCAGCATAGATCATGGCGCAGATTCTCAACATTCGTTTAGGTTCGACTAATGGAAGGGTGCAGAGCTAAAGTAACACATGCAAATGATAGCCGCTTAGTACTGGACTGCTTACCTGCCACTTAAACAGCGGAGCAATTCGCTGGTATACTTAGTTTAAACCAATAGCAACTGTAGATTAAAGGCAGCAACACACATGGTGCAATTTATCTTTTCGCCGCCGTTCATTCGATTAGCCATTTTCTTTAGCGTGGCAGGGCTCCTTGGGTTTGGCTATTATCTCGAATTTATTAAAGGGCTTGAGCCCTGCCCTCTGTGTATTACACAACGCTTCTTTTTACTCGTTTCGGGTTTACTAGGGCTGTTGGCCGCCATCCACAAACCCGCCCAGACTGGGACATGGATCTATGCCGGTGTTGGTACCCTTACTGCAATCGCAGGCGGTTTTTTTTCCGGTAGGCAGCTCTACTTGCAAAGCTTGCCCGCCGATCAAGTCCCTGCGTGCGGACCCAGCCTTGAGTTCATCCTAGAGACCTTTCCGTTGAGTGAGGCGATAAGTATTTTGCTCCGTGGAGACGGTAATTGTGCTGAGGTCGCTTGGACATTCATGGGACTGAGTATCCCAGGATGGACTTTAGTGGTATTTGTAGGCTTTGCAATCGGCTGGATATTACAAGCTTTAGTGCCAGCCAACTCTCACCAAGCTTAGAGACAAATTCTAATCATCCATAGAGCCTTAGCAGCAGGTTATTTGGGGTCAGTGATCGCTTACATACTTTGGTTGATGCCCACTAATTAGCTGTGTGAAACTAGCAATAACACAGGTGCTTACTCCTCACCAAAAAAACGAACCATAGCCAAAAATATCAATAAAAACATATAGATGCCGCGACTACCTATAAAAAGGTTAAATTGTGACGTTTATCGAACTTGTGCAGATCGAAGTGAGTTCCTAGACTCTTTAAGAGGTCAGCCAGATGTCCTTAGGCACAACAAAGCTCACAAACTTGCTGTAAGTGGTACGTACATCACAATACGGAGCGAGCAAGAAAAATCTTTTGAGCTAGGCTTAAGCCATCGGGTTTAAAAATTCGAACCATAGACAAAAAAACAAAACATCATTACAACAAAAGACACAGTAGGGTGGGAATCATGTTAGAGCATTGTAAGAATACGTTTGAAAGATGGGGCGGCGTTTCAAGAATCATTGATGGCTGGCTACAACAACGGCAAGAGCTGATTGTAGAGTTTTGCACTGTAAGCGGTGTACATGAGCTGGCTGCGGATTCAAATCAAGATCACGACCAGGGCATGCATCATTTTTGCGAATTAATGGTCGACTATATATCAGCAGGTCATTTTGAAGTTTACGACCACTTGATTCAAGAAGCTGAAGAGTTTGGCGACAACATGGCCCTTGAACTCGCTAAAAAGATCTATCCACAAATTAGCCAGACCACCGAGCACGCATTAAGCTTTAATGATGCACTCGAAGGGATGATTAATCATGAACCCAATAGCCCTTCATTGGCGCATGAACTCTCGAAAATTGGCGAGACATTAGTCACGAGATTCGAGCTTGAAGATCAAATGGTTGAGCGGATGCATGACTCACACAAAGACCTAGTGGCAAACGCTTAAAATTTGGGCCCAACACTAGAAAGCTTATAGATACTCTCCATCGGTAAGCTCTGAATAGACTGCTTGTACTGTGACATAAGCCTGCATCAATAGGGTGTAGGCTTATGTAGTACATCGCTGCAAAGGCACCATGGCAGTACCATCCATTAAGAATCTCTTAGCTCTAGATAAACAACATGCGACCAAACGCTCTCTGATCGAAGCCAATCTAACAACAGATCCGACTTGCGCCCAACCGTCGAATCACGTTACCGTCTTTCCAAGGCCCTTTCTTGTTTAATCTTGCTCGGCAATCGGTTCATGTTAAAAAAATATACCGCGCTTTATTACCCCAAATTTCGACCATTGCGGTCAATCGTATTCATGAAACAACCGTTTCGCTTCCCCTATCACACGATAAGTCTGCGCAATACCAGCAAGTTCAATGGTCGCTTGCCAATGGTGCTGGCGACCATCGTATTCTTAATTAGCGCCTGCTCGGGCGGATCCCCCCCCAGCAAAAGCTATGAATATGCCGTGCAGGGTCTTTACAGCGCCGAACTCAGCGCTAATGGCGAGCACGCCATCGTAGGCTCCATCAATCATGGCGGCAGCTTATGGGACGTTCTCACTAATGAGCGCCGATATAACTGGAACCACAAAAAAGGTGACTTTTCAAAGGTCATAGCTTCTGCTTTTTCTCCTGAACTCCAATATGCAGTCACCGCCAAGCCTCAAACTATGGTGTTGTGGGACATTAATTCAGGCCAGGGATTAACATACTGGAAGGCTCCAAGCCAGATTCTCGATATAGCGTTACTGAGCAACGGTGACTTTGCGCTATTGGGCATGACTGACCATAGCGCCGCTCTATTCGACATCAAAAATGGCGGAGTCAGACAAACCTTTTATCATGACGGGCCGGTCAATTCAGTTGCGTATCATGCCGACAGCAACACTATTTTAACCGGCTCCGATGACTACTCAGCGAGACTCTGGAATGTGGCTACAGGAGAGGAATTACATCGCTGGACGAACACACATGAAGTGCAACTAGTCGCATTTTCTGACGACGGCACCAAAGCATTTACAATGGCCAAATACCACCGGGCAGCAATCTGGAACACAGATGACGGTAGCTTGATTAATCAACTACCGCTAAAAGCCTCTGCTATGCGACGCGGCCAACTTTTTACCGCAGCAGTATTTTCTAATGATTCAAGCTATTTGCTCACCGGCAATGGCAACCGGCTTATTCAATTGTGGGATGTTGAAAGCATGCGAGAAATCAAAAAGTGGACGACACCTCGACGCAATAGCGCCTCGCCAACCAGCGCCTCAATATTGGCGCTGGCATTTGGCACAAATGAAAGCTACTACGCGATCACCTCGGACGGCTTTACTCATCAACTGCGCTAAACAACACAAGCGCGCCATCAACTCATTAGTTATTCAGTATCAGCAATACTAATAAGCTCAACATCAAACACTAGGGCTGAATTAGGCAGAATTCGGCCACCCGCACCACGCTCGCCATAAGCCAATTCTGGGGGAATAACTAACTGCCACGTTGAACCTGCCGGCATCATTTGCAGCGCCTCAGTCCACCCTGCTATCACGCCGCCCACAGGGAAAGTTGCCGGCTCACCACGCTCAATTGAACTATCGAACACTTCGCCATTAATAAGACGGCCTTCGTAGTGCACCGTCACAGTATCTTCAGCTGAGGGCTTATCGCCTTCCCCTGCAGTAACCACCTTATATTGCAAGCCACTTTCGGTCGTTACCACGCCTTCGACTAACGCATTGGCTGCCAGGAACTTATCAGCATCTTCTTTATTGGTCGCCATCTCAATCTCGCGAGCCGCCATTTGTTTTTCTTGCGCCTGCTGCTGCATAATCTGGAGTACTGCCTGCATCTCCTCCTGCGTCATGCGCTGAACGCCCTCGGCGGCATCATAAAAACCGGCATTAAAGTAAGCTGGATCATATTCAATATTTGCTGATGCCAAGCTGGCGCCCATGCTCTGACCCAAAGAATAACTTTGCTTTTGTTCGTCAGTTTCTGGAATTTCAGAGGCGCGAGGCAAGCCCTCTTGAGATTGATTACAGGCAGCTAAAAGACTAGACATAATGACAACAGAAATAGCTAAGCGTGGCGCTTTCATAGAGTAAACCCTAAGTAATTGTTAAAGTGAGTTTGGACATACCAATCGATTAGTAATCGTAGCGACTCCGCTTGTATTTGTCGAGCATACAATGCCGGCACCGGTTTCATTTCCCCCCATTTAAATGTTGGCGTACCTAGACCATACGACCACCATTGACTGGCAACAATGCAAGGCTCTCGACAAAACCGCACCATTAAAACCACAGGGGTGTTGCACCGAGCGCACAGCCAGTACAATGCGATTTGCAAGTAACTAACAGCCCGCGCTGGATGATCATAATGCTCACGGGCCTCAGCATAGGTCGCGAGCACAAAGCTTTCACCAGCGGCCCTAAGGATACAACTCTGATGCTTGACCATGTTAAAGATTACTACGGGAAAACCCTGCAAAGCTCAGCCGACCTACAAACTGATGCATGCTGCACCCTAGACGCACCGCCGCAACATTTGCAGACAGTATTTGCCCAACTTCATGAAGAGGTCGTCAACCGTTATTACGGTTGTGGATTAGTCGCACCGGATGCGCTGCAAGGCTTGCGCATATTGGACCTTGGTAGTGGATCTGGGCGCGATGTCTATGCGCTGTCTGCCCTAGTGGGCGAACGCGGGAGTGTTGTAGGTGTTGACATGACAGACGAACAATTAGCCGTGGCTCGGGAATATCGCGACTTCCATGCCAAGGCCTTTGGTTATGCCGCAAGCAATGTAGAATTTCACAAAGGCTATATTGAAAAGCTTGACGAACTTGGCTTTGAAGACAACAGCTTTGATTTAATTGTATCCAACTGTGTGATCAATTTATCGTCTGATAAAGATGCCGTACTTCAACAAACGCATCGTTTGTTAAAACCAGGCGGCGAAATGTATTTTTCTGACGTTTACTCCGACCGTAGAGTCCCGCAAGCACTAGTGGACAACGAATTGCTTTATGGCGAATGTCTCAGCGGTGCGCTGTATTGGAACGATTTTATCAATACAGCAAAACGCAACGGCTTTGCTGATCCACGGTTAGTGGAAGACCGACCACTAAGCATTGACAACGAAGCGATCAAAAAGCTCGTTGGGCCAATCAATTTTTATTCAGCCACCTATCGCCTATTCAAAATAGATTCGCTGGAAAATAGCCAAGAAAATTACGCGCACACAGCATGCTACAAAGGCGGTGTTGAAAATAACCCAGAACGAATTATTTTCGACAAGCAATTTTCTTTTGAAAAAAACCAGCCTACTGCTATATGCAGCAATACTTTTAAAATGCTTAGCGAGTCACGCTTCAAAGATCATTTTGAGTTCAATGCTGGCGATTGCGCGCACGTAGGTTTATTTGCCACCAACAGCACGGCCACACTTCCATTCGATGTGCAAAAAAAGCCGACAAGCGGCTGTTGCTAATCAGGACTGATGCGCAATATGCATTAGCCGCAGCACCGACTTACATAACTAGTCGATAAGAGATAAAAATGATGCGCGACCGACAAGTTGAATTGGAAACAAAAATTGCTTTTTTAGAACAGCATATTAATGAGCTATCGGATGTTGTCTATGCCCAGCAAAAAACCATCGACTTATTAAATGGCGCTTTTAATAACTTAAAAGACCGGCTGAACATATCAACGAACGACGCTGCGCCAATCGATGAGAAGCCACCACACTACTAACTTAAAATACATGCCCGCCCATTAAGATCGAGTCCAGCGATGAAATCGAGCAACAAAAGCCAGCAGCTTTTCTGGCTTGTTAGCTTTGCGCCACTCACCAGCAACAAACTTATTAGCCTCGCCCAGTGTTGGATAAATATGAATTGTGCTTAAAATATCGTTGAGCCGCCCGCCTCTTTTCATAGTCGCAATAAACTCATTAAGCAACTCACCGGCGTGATACCCAACGATGGTAGCGCCCAAAATCTTATCATTGCCTTTAGCCGTAATCACTTTAACAAAACCACGCGCCTCGCCATCAGCTATGGCACGATCAAGATCATCGAGTGAGTACTGCGTAACTTCAAAATTAATTGCTTGGGCTTTGGCTTCAGTTTCACTTAAACCAACTCGAGCAACCTCAGGATCGGTGAAGGTTGCCCACGGCACAATTGAGTAATCGACCTTAAACATTTTAAATCGACCAAACAACGCATTAACCGCCGCATACCAGGCCTGATGCGAAGCCATGTGGGTAAACTGATAGGGACCAGCCACATCGCCTACTGCATAAATATTAGGATAAGCCGTGCGTAAATATTCGTCCACATCGATAGTTCCATGCTCAGTTAAATCGATACCAAGCGCCTCCAGACCCATATTTTGGGTATTAGCATCGCGACCCACAGCAAACAAAGCATGACTAAAATCAATACTTCTTTGCTGACCATGGTACTCAGCAACTAACACATGCCCGTGCGCCGATGATTCAAAGCGCTGCATGGTATGCTCAAATGCAAATTCAATACCTTCCTCTAAAAATTGCTGCATGACGACATCACTAACATCGGCATCTTCGCGCGGCATAATATTTGAATCGTTTGTGAGTATCGTTACGCGACTACCTAAGCGCGCAAAAGCCTGCGCCAATTCACAGCCAATGGGCCCGGCACCAATAACGAGTAAGTGCTGCGGCTGTTCACGCAAGCCCCAGATCGTATCCGAATTGTATGCTGCAATGTGCTCAACTCCCGGTATGGCAAGCATGCGTGGCCTGCCGCCTGAGGCAATAACAATATTTTGAGTTGTAATGACTTTATCGCCAACCTGCACTTCCCATGGCGAAACAATGACTGCCTCTCCCTGAATGCAATCAACACCCAGCTCGCTATAGCGCTCAACCGAATCGTGAGGCTCGATAGTAGCGATAGCTCGATGCACACGATCCATTACTGCAGTAAAGTCGGTTTCAACTGGTCCAGTATTGAGGCCAAATTCTTTAGCTCGGCTAACATAGTGCGCGATTTTGGCTGAGCGCAACAAAGCCTTACTGGGCACACAGCCAGTATTGAGGCAGTCACCGCCCATCTTATCTCTTTCAATTAACGTAACGCTGGCCTTTACTTGAGCCGCTATATAAGCACTAACTAAGCCGCCGGAGCCCGCGCCAATAACAACCATATTGGTATCAAAGTGTTTAGGCTTGATATAGCCGGCATAAATACGGCGACCCTTAAAAAAATCCAAACTGCGTTTCGCAAGCAGAGGGAACAGGCCAAGTAAGACAAAAGCTATAACTAGATTCGAGGTGAGAATTGGCTCGCCCGGCTGCAAATTACCTAGAGCAGTACCGGCATTAACATAGACTGCCGTGCCCGCCAGCATACCTAATTGACTTACCCAGTAAAACGTCCAGGTCTTTAAAGAGGTTACACCCATCGCTAAATTAATAAGCGCAGGTGGAAATACTGGAACCAAGCGCAGCGTAAATAAATAAAATGCGCCATCTTTTTCAATGCCTTGATCAATAGGCTGCATACGCCGAGCAAATCGCTGCCCCACCCAATCACGCAACAAGTAACGGGCTGCCAAAAAAGCCATGGTTGAACCGATGGTGCTAGCAAATGAAACCAAGACTGTGCCCCAAGCCAATCCGAAGACGGCTCCGCCAACGAGCGTCAGAACGGCCCCGACAGGCAATGCAAAAGCAAACACCAGCACATATAAAAGAGCATAAAGCATTGCCGCGAGCACAAAGTTTTCATCCACATAGCCAGTAATTAGCTGTTTTTGCTCCACAAAATTATCGAGCGAAAAAAGCGTTCCTAAATCAAAAATTAAGTAAGCCGAAATAGCAGCCGCGATAAATATAATTAAAAGAGCTCGAGCCTTGTTCATAGATTAATAATCCACATTAATGAGGTGCTAGCGCGATTTTTGGTTAGCGATTCTAGGTATATGATCTATCGAATTTCAGGGCCCAAGAACCATCAGCTCTTAGGCAGGGCAAGCCCTAAAGACCGGCAAACAATGCTTCCTTTAGACAAAAGCAGCCTCTTACAACAATTTTGCACGAGATCGGCAGCTTGGGTTCTATAAATGGGATGCATGTGAGCGAGGTAAAGGCTTTTGCAAGTAGGTTATCCAATGATACGATAGCGCCACGGGCTAAGCAGCCAGAACATTGCCTGACTAATACCGGTCAGCACCTACGGAGATCCGAAATGAGCAACACCATTGTACACGTTACCGACGACTCTTTTGAGCAAGAGGTAATAAATTCCGAGCTACCTGTACTGGTTGATTACTGGGCTGAGTGGTGTGGGCCATGCAAAATGATTGCGCCCGTGCTTGAAGAAGTCGCCGCAAACTTTGAAGGCAAACTGAAGGTTTGTAAAATAGACGTCGACTCCAATAAAGAGGCGGCAGCAAAATACAATGTTAGGGGCATTCCCACATTGATGGTGTTTAAAGGCGGAGATGCCCAGGCCACAAAGGTCGGTGCATTATCTAAAACGCAACTTGAAGAGTTTGTAACCGGCGCTATTTAATGCTTTTCGGCACTGCCCAGCCCGCTGTACTTTGGGTTGGGCAGTCATCTAGGCAATAAAACAACCTACCATTGAGTACGCTACCTAATTAACCTCAACAAACCCGTTGAGGCAAATACTCGCCGTGATTATTTACGCTTTTGCGCTGGACGACCAGTAAAAACGGTGCTAAAGTTCAATCATAACTACATTCTTATAGTTCTTTCCGTTAGTTCGCTCGGCCCCCAACTCGCTCTTTTAGCACTTTTTGAACCGTCTCCTTTTGTTCATTTTCGATGCTAGGCCAAGCGATTAATTTTATTTTGAACCTAGCGTTTCAGCCAACTCTGCACTGCCGTATTTCAGCTTTTTGCTTGGCGTTGTGGCACTCAATTTCTGACTTCGCTTCGTTTGTATAGATTGAAAGACCCGACAGCTTGCCGATCAAATTAAACCAATCGCGCGGGCATGAGAGCAGCGCACGCGGCAAAATTAACCGCTCAACCCATGATGGCAATACCAAACTGTAAATGAACCAAGCGTCAGCCACCAATAGCGTTTTTATTAAGCCTTGCTTCGCCGTACGCGCGCAGCCAACTAAATGTCAAAGCCATGCATGATGCGGCATTTTAATTGACCTTTTATTGTAAACCTGCAGGCACTAACAACTGTCCAAGCACCGATCTTTAAGTACCCGAAAAATTAATCACCTATTTTTAAACATCTAAATTAAACAACCACAGATGAAAGCATACAAACCATGAACCTAACCGATCTTAAAAATAAGCCCATATCAGACCTCGTCAAAATAGCCGAAGAAATGGGATTAGATAATGTTGCCCGCTCACGCAAGCAAGATATTATTTTTTCAATTTTGAAAAAGCACGCAAAAAGTGGCGAAGATATTTCTGGCGATGGCGTGTTAGAAATTTTACAAGATGGCTTTGGCTTTTTACGCTCAGGCGATAGCTCATACTTAGCCGGGCCCGACGATATTTATGTCTCACCTAGTCAAATCCGACGATTCAATTTGCGCACGGGCGACACGGTAGCCGGAAAGATTCGCCCACCCAAAGATGGCGAGCGCTATTTTGCGCTACTAAAAGTTAACGAAATCAATTTCGACAAGCCTGACAACTCAAAACAAAAAATACTGTTTGAAAACTTAACACCTTTATTTCCTGATGAGCGGCTTACTTTAGAGGCCGGAAATGGCAGCACAGAGGATCTTTCTGGCCGCATTATTGATTTGAGTGCACCGATAGGTAAAGGTCAGCGCGGGCTTATTGTTTCGCCGCCAAAAGCCGGTAAAACGCTTATTTTACAGCATATGGCACAGGCAATTATCCGCAATGATCCCGAGTGTTATGTCATCGTATTATTAATCGATGAGCGCCCAGAAGAGGTTACAGAAATGGTTCGCTCTGTGCGGGCCGCCGAAGTTATTGCCAGTACCTTTGATGAGCCGCCAGCACGACATGTCCAAGTAGCCGAAATGGTTATCGAAAAAGCCAAGCGGCTAACTGAGCACAAAAAAAATGTAGTCATCTTACTCGACTCTATTACTCGACTTGCGCGAGCCTATAACACAATCATTCCCTCATCTGGCAAAGTGCTCACCGGTGGTGTTGATGCTCACGCCCTAGAGCGACCCAAACGTTTTTTTGGTGCCGCACGAAATATTGAAGAAGGTGGCAGCCTGACTATCATTGCCACTGCTTTAATCGATACCGGCTCAAAAATGGACGAGGTGATTTACGAAGAGTTTAAGGGCACAGGCAACATGGAATTGCACCTTGATCGGAAAATTGCCGAGAAAAGAGTCTATCCTGCAATCAATATCCGCCGCTCAGGTACGCGCCGAGAAGAGTTGTTGACTTCGGACGAAGAGCTGCAGCATATGTGGATTTTACGCAAGCTACTGCATTCAATGGAAGACACTGCCGCGATTGAATTTCTAATTGACAAGCTCAAAGACACCAAAACAAACGATGAATTTTTCAAATCGATGAAACGACAAAAAACCGGGAAAATAACCTAGGCATCAATACTGCCTACAAATTAAAAAATTTACCCCGGTAGTATCGTAATTCTTCGATTGAGTCTTTGATATCGTCAAGCGCAAGATGACTCGATTTCTTCTTCATGCCGTTGAGCACTTCTGGCTTCCAGCGGCGAGCAAGCTCCTTAAGCGTACTGACGTCTAAATTTCTATAATGAAAAAAAGCTTCTAGCTTGGGCATATAACGAGCCATGAATCGTCTATCTTGGCAAATACTATTCCCACACATAGGCGAATGGCCCGCTTCCAGATGCTTTTGTAAAAACTTCAACGTTTGCTGCTCAGCATCTGCCATGCTAATTTGACTCTCACGCACGCGCTGCGTAAGGCCTGACCCACCATGCTGGCGGGTGTTCCATTCGTCCATGCCAGCGAGCCTTTCATCAGACTGGTGAATAGCCAACATGGGACCTTCGGCAATTGTTCTAAGATCGGCGTCAGTGACAATTGTGGCAATCTCGATGATGACATCTTGCTCGGGCGAAAGGCCCGTCATTTCGAGATCGATCCAGATTAAACGATTTAGTTCTTGCATACTCTGCTGCTCCTACTTAACAACGTCAATTATAGCCATGCTTGAGAACGGCATTTAAGTGCATAATATAACTATTGGTAGGCTTTGTATTAGCATGCAATAGCGAATGTAAAACAATGCGGGTAATAAACATAATGATGGGCGAACTACTGGGTGTTTATCATGCTCGCCATGACATAAATACTTGCGCGTGCCTAGTGGCTTGCAAAAGTTCGCCCGAAACATCCATATATTTTTCGTCAAAAAATGAGTCCCATGGCAAAACGTAAGCTCAACAAACAACAACGCACTCGAATAGCTGAGAATCATGACGCTGCACTAGCTGATACCAGTGATTGCTTGCCTGGGGTTATAGCCGTGCACTACGGTAATGAAGTTGAAGTCGTAGCGGCGAGTGACGGCAAGCCAATCAACATCGATACCTTGTTTCGCTGCCATGTTCGAGCCAATCTACCTGCCATCGTATGTGGCGATCATGTGTTGTGGCGTCCTGCTGAAAAACATGCCGAAAGCGGCGTTATTGAGGCGCTAGAAAAGCGCACATCCGTCATCAGCCGACCCCGCCCCTACCACGACCCAAAACCGGTTGCCGCCAATATCGATCTCATTCTTTTAGTGATAGCCCCACAACCAGAGCCCATTATTAACTTAATTGATCGCTATCTTATTGCCGCAGAGAACTCCGGCATTGACGCCGCGCTACTGATCAATAAAACAGATTTGCTCAGTGAACCGAGCAGTGCGGAAGCCCTGGCCGAATTAAATGGTTTAGTTGATTTATATCTCAGCCTCGGCTATCCGGTCTATCAGTACCAATCGAATGATAACGGCGCGCCAGACACCGCCCACCTACCCTCAGCAAAAACCTTCGAACTCAATGAAGTGCTAGGCGGAAAAACCTCAATTTTGGTGGGCCAATCAGGCGTTGGCAAGTCGTCCATCATTAACAAGCTTAGCGGTCACATGGTGGCGAATATTGGGCAGATTTCGCAGGCCAACGAAAAAGGACGCCATACCACCACTAACGCACAACTCTATTTTTTAGATACCGACGAATCTGATCAAATAAGCGCGATCATTGATTCGCCCGGTATACGCGAATTTGCATTGTGGCATTTGAGTCACGACGATATTATTGACGGGCTAGGCGAATTTCGTGAACATGCTGGTCGCTGCCGTTTTCGCGACTGTGAACATGGCGTCAGTGCTGGCTGTGCTTTGCAGCAAGCCTTCGACAATGGTGACATTCATCCCTACCGAGTTGCTAGCTACAAACATATACTTGAATCGCAAAAAAAGTGAACACCAAAGCTCTGCCTCGCCAATGTATCAAACCAACCACAATGACAACGAATGAAGAACGCTAATATGACCTCTACATATCCAGATGATCTAATGCTTCAGCCTCAACAAGTTGCAACCTTACTCGAAGACAATGCCAATGCGAAAATCCTCCCTGTATTTGTGGGTAGTGAGGCCGCATTCCAACAGGCGCATTTGCCCGGCTCAATACAAATAGAACCGGCTGCACTCGTGTGCGGCATTGCGCCAGCTCATGGAAAAATACCTGATGTTGACGACTTAACTCACCTGTTCCGTCAAATGGGGCTGACTCCCGATACCACAATTATCGCTTATGATGATGAAGGTGGCGGCTGGGCCGGTCGATTGATTTGGACGCTCGATATTATTGGCCATGCTCATTACCATTATCTTGATGGTGGCATTCATTCGTGGTTAGCCGCCCAACTGCCCATTGAGCAAGGGCGAGCAACTGAGCGCACTCATACAGAATATAGCTTCGCTTTGAATACGCAGAAAATAGTCACGGCTGAGCAGTTGATCAATTTACTGCATGATCAATCAATTGATGTTTGGGATGCTCGCTCAGCACCTGAATATAATGGCGAAAAAATTATTGCCGCCCGTGGCGGACATATGCCCGGCGCTGTCAACTTAGATTGGCTAGAACTTATGGATCGCAGTAACGCACTGCGACTAAAACCATTAGATAGCATACGCGCCACACTTGGTGCTCGAGGCATTAGTGGCACAAAGCCCATCGTCACTCATTGCCAAACGCATCATCGCTCTGGGCTGACTTATTTGGTAGGAAAGCTACTAGGCTGGAATATTCGCGCTTACGATGGTTCATGGTCTGAATGGGGCAACCGCAACGACACTCCCATCGCAAGATAAGTATTGCAATTAAACACTTAAAGCCAACACCTGCCTAACATCATCAATACGATACGTGAGCATCACCCTATGAGTATTTTAGATAGACTCTTCATATTGCTACAGCATTGCATGCCCCAGCAATTATTATCTCGGCTGACTGGCCTTCTCGCTGATATTGAAACCCAATGGATAAAAAACTTTCTTATTAAAACATTTATTGCCCAATACAAAGTAGATATGTCCGAAGCTCAATATGCTGACGCAGCTCAATATACATCGTTTAATGAGTTCTTCACCCGCTCACTAAAAAGTGGGCTGCGCCCAGTTGACCCTGCTGTTTCAAGTATTGTGTCTCCAGCCGATGGCGTTGTTAGTGAAGCTGGTCTCATCGATAAGACCACATTGCTCCAAGCCAAAGGCCAGCACTATGATTTACAGATGTTACTCGGGGGCGACGCTGTACTTGCCAAACCATTCGAGAACGGATCTTTCGCCACAATTTATTTATCGCCGAAGGACTACCATCGAGTACATATGCCAGCACAAGGAACATTACTTAAAAGCATTTACGTTCCCGGCGAACTTTTTTCGGTCAACCAAACTACAGCTAATTATGTGCCTCAGCTATTTGCACGCAATGAGCGTCTCATATGCTTTTTTGATGGTCCTAACGGAGCCTTTGTGGTGATCTTAGTGGGTGCTTTAATTGTTGCTGGTATTGAAACCGTCTGGAGCGGACAGGTAGCACCAAAAAGTAAAACAATTTGCACTACTGATTATTCGCAAGCCATTACATTGAATCGCGGCGATGAAATGGGACGATTCAAACTGGGTTCGACAGTGATTTTATTATTTCCTGAAAAAAGTGCCGCGTGGAGCGATGAAATTATTGCCGGCCACGAAGTAAAAATGGGAAGTCGCATTGGCTCAATGCTCGCTCAATAATGGCCCTAACAGCCAACCTGTCTAACTTAGACTGCTACGCGAATAACATTAAACGATCTACCCCAAGAGCAACACCTGCGCAACTAGGCATTTCTGGCTTGCTCAGGGCCTCGAGTAGGTCGACATCAATGTCCATGCAGGGTAGCCCCCGCTCACGCCTAACCAGATTATCGTGCTCAAAGCGTTGCTGCTGAATAACGGGGTTAGTTAACTCCTGATAACCGTTCGCCAACTCGACGCCGTCAATATAAAGTTCGAATCGTGCGGCCACTTTTGTGCCATAAGGATCGAAGACCAGCTCGGCCATTGCTGCCTGGCTAGGGGGATAGCTATGCAATACTGTAAACTTTTCGCACCCTAAATGAGGTTCAATTAAGTGCGTAAGTAATAAATCCAACCAGACGTCATCACTGTCATCGACAAAGTCCACCGATATCTTTTGATGAGCAACTTCGCGCAACGCTGACCCCGTTATATTAAATGGATCAACACCTACATAACGTAGAAATGCTTCTCGATAACTAAGTATTTCAGCCGGCCGATTGGCAATAACACTACCAACAAGACGAAGCGTATCATCAATAATCTGAGCCAATGAAAAATCAATTCGGTACCATTCGAGGATTGAAAATTCAGCAGCATGTAAACGGCCTGGCTGATCTCGCCTAAAAGCCTTGCCTAACTGAAAAATACTGCCGCTATTCATAGACAGCAATTGCTTCATTCCCGACTCAGGTGACGTTTGCAAATACAGCGGCTGCGAGCCAGCCATATCTTGGCCGCAACCAACAGACAACGACTCAGGGTTTTCTACACAAAAGCTATTTATCTGGGGGTCGCTGCTTGCATAGCGGCAAAGCAGTGGCGTCGTCACCTCGAGAACTTGTGCACTAGTAAAGTACTCTCGAATTTTAGCTAGAAGATCCGCACGCTTTTTTAGTTGCAGGCGAGCAGAGTTGAGATTGAGTCCGGCAGGATCCGCACCTGTAAGCAATATCATTGTAGTGTTTAACGCCTATTTTGAATGCAGCTGTAATCTGCTTTAATGCGCTGCACCGAAAAGCCCCACGTTACTGGTTTGATGAAGTCTACCCGTAGACCCAACACTCAACTGCTTATCATGAGCATGTGGCACGCCATGAAAAGTATTAAGCGCGAGAAACGTAGGCACCCGTGCGCGTATCAATTTTTAAAATATCGCTCTCTTCAATAAACAAAGGCACTCGAACCACCGCACCCGTTACTAAGGTGGCCGGCTTAGTACCGCCCTGCGCTGTATCGCCTTTTAAACCAGGATCAGTTTCGGTAACCGCGAGCTCCACAAAGTTTGGCGGCGTTACGGTAAGAGGCGCCCCATTCCATAAGGTAACAATGCATTTGTCCTGCTCTTTAAGCCATTGACGCGCATCCTCGACCGCACTGGCTGAGGCCGGGAGTTGCTCGAAAGTATTGGGGTCCATGAAATACCAAAATTCGCCGTCGTTATAAAGATATTCCATATCCGTATCATGCACATCGGCAGCCTCGACGCTCTCTCCGGACTTAAAGGTTTTTTCCCAAGCACGACCAGTTTTAAGGTTTTTCAACCTAACCCGGTTGAACGCCTGACCCTTGCCAGGCTTAACCACTTCATTATCGACAATATTACACGGGTCTCCTTCGATAATTATTTTTAAGCCATTTTTGAATTCATTGGTAGAATAGTTGCCCATTGAGCGCCCCATTTAATATATGCAGTTTTTTGCTCGCAAATGCCAAGCAAAGTTATTGTAATCATGTTGTACCAAGCTGCGAGTTGCAGATGGCACCGTGCGTCATACTTTTAGGTGGTCATAACTCTTAATTCAAGCGACTATAGCGGCCCATGCTGCCAACGTCACCTCGAATTATCCGAACCCAAAAGCGTAATTTTATGGCAGTTCTCTTTAATATGCGAGTGAACCTATGATACCTCGATCAACCACTGAGTGTCAGACAGAAAGTCACATCATTCACTCAGATTCACCTCTTCAAACCTGCCCCTCAATCGCAGCCATAGTGTCGTGGCAGCAACAATTAGCAAGATCACGAATCACCATCGAGCAACTCCTTAAAAGGCTTGATATATCGCCTGAGCATTATCAGTCACAGCTGCTCAAACCTGAAAAAACTAAAAATTTCCCATTGCGCGTCACGGAATCATTTATTGCACGTATGCAGCCACGTGACATTAACGATCCACTGCTGCGTCAAGTTTTGCCCATTAATGACGAGCTAGTTGCAGACCCTAATTATGGGCCAGATCCCCTCAATGAAAAGGAATTTAATGCCGCACCGGGGTTTATCCAAAAATATCACGGCCGCGCGTTGTTAATAGTCACCCAAGCCTGCGCCATTCATTGCCGCTATTGCTTCCGAAAAAACTTTCCTTATAGCGAAAATCGCCCAGGTTTAAGTGGCTGGCAAAACAGCTTAGATCAACTGCGAAAAGACGCTTCAATTCGCGAAATCATTTTCAGTGGCGGCGACCCACTCGCGGTCAATGATGAGTATCTGAGCCAGTTGACCGAATCAATAGCGACAATTCCTCATATTAAGCGTTTACGTATTCATACTCGACTACCGATAGTGTTACCTAGCCGTATTGATGACGCTATGATCGACTGGCTAAGCCGGTGGCAAGGGCAAAAGGTGATTGTCATTCACTGTAATCATCCAAACGAGCTTAATGACGAAGTCCGGCATGCACTGAACAAACTGGCCAAAGCGAAGGTAACACTGCTGAACCAAGCTGTGTTATTAAAGGGCATCAATGACCGAGCTGAAACCCAAATTGAGCTGGCTGAAAAACTGTTTGCGTTTGGTGTGCTGCCCTACTATTTGCACATGCTTGATAAAGTTACTGGCGCTCAACATTTTGAAGTGTCGCGCCAAAAAGCGCTGCAACTCAGCGACGACATTCGCCAGAAACTGCCCGGCTTTTTAGTGCCTAAATTAGTCGAAGAGATAGCGGGGGCTCACTCAAAAACTCCCGTATACCCGTTGATTTAGTTTATAGATCAATGGGATATATCGTACTCCTGACCCTGCACTACACATCTACATAACTTGCGCTACATCACAGTAATTGTCAGCGCGTTAATCATTCAATGCCTATACTAAAAGTGGGAGAGCCATGCTTGTGCCGGCACTCCTCTAGCCGTTAAAGAGAGGGCATACATGACCAGTAGTTGAAAGTATGGGCTCAAGCCGCTCAATTTAATTTTTATACTTGAAACCCCATCGTCTTTAATAAGATTTTTCTAAAAACTATCTTCACAAAAACTGATCGACCAAAGTGGCACTGCCTATGAATAACGTAATCGACACGGATAATATCAAATTAGATATCCACCTCACCGATCAAGCTTTTGGACGTAGTGCTTTTGATCTAGCGCCACAATCTAACAGCGAGACAGTTGCTACGAATCGTATCAATATTTTGATAGCCCACGAAGTTAATGAGCGCTGCAGCACAACTAAGACGCTACTAAAAAAAACCGAATGGTCTGCCAACTGTCATAGGGTTACATCCGTCGAAGACCTAACCCATTCGTTAAATCAAAACCAATGGGATTTAATTATTGCCTATGGTGACTCAAAACTTTTCTTACCCGCTGTTGTGGGCAAACAAATCAAGCAGTGCCAATCAGCGGTACGAGCAATTTATCTAGAGAAAACCTACAGCGCCACAAATGCACTGCAAATCATCCACTGCGGTTTCCATGATTACTTGACAGAAGGAGAGGAGGACCGGCTCCTCTTCATCATATCGCGCGAGATTCAATCTTTACACTATCAACGCAAAGCTACGCAAAGCGATTCAGTACTTGCCGAAGCCGAGGCTAAAAGTAAGTTGCTACTCGATACAACCGCTGACGCTGTCGCTTACATCGCCGACGGAACAATTATTCATGCTAATAATGTGTTCATAGGCGCTTTGGGTTTCACTGAAGCTGAAGACGTTGAGTTGCAGCCCATAGTGGACTTAGTCCATGCTGCCGATCAAAAAGCGATTAGAAAAATTATCAAAAAAATGGGCGACATAAATGCAGAGCTCCCCGACACCCAGATAACGTTGATAGGGGCCGATCAACAAGAGATTGGCGCTGAGCTAGCATTTTCGCCTGCATCACACGATGGCGAACGTTGCACGCAAGTCATTTTGCGAAGCCAGCCAGCATCAACCACTACCAATACTTTTATAGTTGAATCATCAGAGCCTGAAGTCAGCATTGAACTCGGGCCAACCCCCCATACTAAAACTAAAACCGTTTTACCGAATACTCGCGCAATGAACACTGGGCTTGCCGATCTTGAAAATTTATCAGGTAAAGGCATGATTTATTTCATCTCTTTGCGCGATACTTTAAACATTCGTAAAGCAGTTAACATTAGCCTGTATAGCGATTTATTAGCGTCAACACGAAACCTAATTACAGCTCTAACACCAGAGGCGACGATGATTGTCGATTATACTGGAGAGAGCTGGATTGCAGCGGTGCCAGAGCAAAAAGAGACAAGCAACCTATTGTTGGGAGAAAAACTTTGTGATGGACTGAATCAATTGGTTGGTAATGAAACTAACACAAACACAAAGAGCTATGCCTCTATTGGTATTGCAAAATACGGCGTAGCCGATATGTCATCTACCGCCGCCATCGACAAAGCATTTAGTCTTTGTGCAGAGCAACTAGATAACGGTGGCTTCAAAGTATTTTCACCTAAAATTGATAACGCACAAGGCAGCGCTGCGCTTAAATCAGCCATGGAACTGGATCGGCTAAAAGTAAAGTACCAACCCATCATTGGCCTACACACCCAATCAACACAATGGTACGAAGCGTCTGTATTTATTTGCAATGATTCTGGCATCGAGCAAGACGCCACTCAACTATTAGAGAGCCTTGGCATAGAAAAAGATAATGTCGCATTAGATCAATGGCTGATAAATGAAGCGCTCAACTCGCTGGAGCCGCTAGCCGAAAAAAATTCGGCAATAAGCCTGTGCATACCTTTGACCGCCAGCGCAATCACTGACACTCAATTTTCTGAGTGGTTAATCAATACAATTCAATCGAAGAAATTAGCGGCCAATTGTCTTAAATTTAGCATTACCGCTGAGCAAGCTCAACATTATGAACATCAATGCCATACGCTGCTTTCAAAGCTGATTGAAAACGGCTTTGGAACCACTATCACTAACGTAACCGCTGAGAATTTCGCCGTCGTGCGCGCCACTCCACCAAGCGCTATACAGCTGCACAATGAACTTACTCAGAAACTGAACGACGCGGAAGATAATAGTAAAGAGCCCTTGCAAGAGACCATAGCACAAGCCATCGAGATGAATATTACTTGTATCGCAACGGGTGTAAATTCGGCATCCGATCTAGCGCACTTATGGCAAACAGGCGTCCCTTACATTCAAGGTAGCTACCTGCAGGCACCGCTATCAAGCATGAGTTATGGATTTTCAGATATGGCATAATGGCTTATGTACTTATCGACCACGCATAAAACCAGCAACCATTTTTTATTCTAGAGTCTAGAACCCATTAGGCAAAATTTTATTAGGAGTTCGCATCCATTTTCATGCGTTCACGATCACTAATACCCAGCAAATACAACACGCTATCTAGACCCAAAGTAGAAATAGACTGACGAGCAGATTGCTTCACCAACGGTTTGGCTCTGAAGGCCACTCCCAGCCCAGACAGACTAAGCATAGGCAGGTCGTTAGCACCGTCACCAATAGCTATAACCTGCTCTAAAGCGATATTCTCTTTACTCGCAATATTCTGTAATAGATGTGCTTTACGCATCCCATCTACCACATCGCCAATCACTTTCCCGGTAACAACGCCATCTAAAATATCTAGCTCGTTGGCGTATACATAATCAAACCCTAGCTGGTCACGCAACCTATTGGCAAAAAATGTAAAGCCGCCGGACAGTATTGCTGTTTTATAGCCGAGGCTTTTGAGAGTTTTAATCAAAGTTTCAGCGCCCTCTACCAGCTTCAATTCGCCAGCAACTTGCTCTAACGCGCTCTCATGTAAACCCTTGAGCAAAGCTACGCGGCGGGTAAAACTTTCTTTAAAGTCGATTTCTCCGCGCATAGCTGCCTCAGTAATAGTAGCAACTTGTTCACCCACACCGGCCAACTTAGCCAACTCATCGATGACTTCAGCCTCGATAAGAGTCGAGTCCATATCGAAAGCTACGAGGCGGCGATTGCGTCTGAACATATCATCTTGCTGCACAGCAATGTCAATGTCCATATCATTAGCCAGCTCTAAAAACTCGGTGCGCATTCGCTGCTCATCAGGCCAGGCACCGCGCAGAGAAAACTCTACACAAGCATTCTCATTTTTATTTTTAGCCGTGATAAGATCAGTATCAGACAACGCAGCCCGACCCGAGAGCCGAGTTATTTTGTCAATATTTAATTGATGCTCAGCGATCAAGCGAGTGACTTTGTGAACATGGCCAGCCGTTATTTTTCTAGCTAACAACGTAAGTATATGGCGCGGCTTGCCCTGCCCGCCTATCCAGTCGACATAATCATCCGCCGAGACCTCTTTGATATCGACCACCATCGACAATGCAGCAAGCCGCTCTGCTAGCAATACACTCAGTGGCTCGACATCAACCGCCTCTGGCACTTCCACAAGAATACCTAGCGCCAAATTATTGTGGATAACCGCTTGGCCAATATCTAAAACATTAATAGCGCTATCGGCTAATATGCCTGTAATGATATTAGTAATTCCAGGTTGATCATGGCCTGAAACCTTAATTAAAAAAACACTATTCATACTATTTATACTATTTATAATTTATCTTCACCTAATTGCTAAAAATTTTACGTCTTTGCCCTGCAAAGCTTTTGTTATTTTTTTTCTATAGACACAGAGTCGACTTTCTGAAAACCTCGAGGCAACTTATTACCCCGTCGAGCACGCTCACCTACATAGTGCTCAAGGTCGGTTAATTTCATTCGGAGATGCCGTTTACCTGCATAAATCATTAGCGCATCTTTCGGGCTGAGCACAACGACTGCGAGCATAAATTCTTCACGTGTCGCTAGCTTAGCCGATGGAATATTCATAATTTTATTGCCCTTGCCCCGGGCCATAACCGGCAAATCGGTAAGAGGAAAGACAAGCATCCGCCCAATATTACTAATAGCAACCAGCATACTCTCACTATAATTTTCAGCACTTACAGGAGCCAAGACCTCGCCACCTTTGGGCACTGTAAGCAATGCCTTCCCAGCCTTTTTGTTGGCATGCATGTCTTCTAGTTTTGCAACAAAACCATAACCCGCATCAGTACTAAGAAGATAATAGTCTTCGCCCCCACCCATCATGACACCCTTAAAGCTTGCGCCAGATGGAGGATTTATCTTGCCACTTAATGGTTCGCCTTGACCTCGCGCAGATGGCAACAGCCGCACCGGGAGTGAATAACTTCTGCCGGTGGAATCCAAAAAGACTGCCGATTCATTCGATTTTCCGCGCGCGGCTAATTTAAATGTATCGCCAGACTTAAAGCTTAAGCTAGCCGGATCTATATCATGACCCTTAGCGGCTCTGACCCAGCCCCTCTCGGAAAGCACAACGGTAATAGGATCAACAGTCGTAATATCGTCTTCGGTATATGCAACGGCATCGTCACGCTGCACTAGAGGCGAGCGACGCGCATCACCGAACTCCTCAGCTACAGCTAGTAACTCTTTTTTAATCAATGTTTTTAGGCGAGCATCCGAACCTAATGTTTTTTGAACAGCATCGCGTTCAGCAGCCAACTCTTCTTGCTCGGCCTTGATTTTTAATTCTTCGAGACGAGCCAGCTGACGCAAACGAGTATCGAGCACATAATCGGCTTGCATCTCACTGAGATTAAAACGCGCAATCAGCTTTTGCTTGGGCTTATCTTCGCTGCGAATAATATGAATAACCTCATCCATATTAAGAAACGCAATGAGCAAGCCATCAAGCAAATGCAATCGATCAAGAATTTTTTGCAGCCTATATTCAAGCCGGCGCACGATAGTGTCTTTGCGATACTGCAGCCACTCTTTGAGAATCATCACGAGGTTCTTAACCTGTGGCCGGCCATTCACGCCAATCATATTTAAATTAATACGATAATTTTTTTCTAAATCGGTGGAATGGAACAAATGCGACATCAGCGCTTGAACATCAATTCGATTAGACTTCGGCACTATAATGAGTCGAGTTGGATTTTCATGGTCTGACTCATCGCGCAAGTCAATAACTGTTGGTAATTTTTTTGCCTGCATTTGCGCAGCAATTTGCTCAAGCACCTTGGCACCTGAAACCTGATGCGGCAGCGCAGTCACGACGATATCGCCCTGCTCTTGCGTATAAATCGCGCGCATCTTAAGGCTGCCTTTGCCCGTTTCATACATATCGAGAATGGCTTGAGGCGAGGTGATGATTTCAGCCTCGGTAGGGTAGTCAGGCGCAATAACATGTTCATTAATTTCGCGGACGGTGGCCTTGGGCTTTTCGAGCAAGTGAATGCAGGCCGAAACCACCTCATTCAAATTATGCGGTGGAATATCCGTCGCCATACCCACCGCGATACCGGTGGTACCATTTAACAAGATGCTCGGGACCCTGGCTGGCAGCAAGGTGGGCTCATCTAATGTACCATCAAAATTAGGTTGCCAGTCAACCGTACCTAAACCCACTTCAGCCATTAGTACATCGGCAAACGCTGTGAGCTTTGACTCGGTATAACGCATCGCAGCAAAGGATTTTGGATCATCGGCCGAGCCCCAGTTGCCCTGCCCATCAATAAGTGGATAGCGGTAGTTGAAGGGCTGCGCCATAATCACCATGGCTTCATAAACCGAGCTATCGCCATGCGGGTGGAACTTACCAATTACGTCACCGACAGTACGAGCTGACTTTTTGTATTTAGCGCCTGCCTTCAGCCCAAGCTCGGACATGGCATAAACAATACGGCGCTGCACGGGCTTAAGACCGTCACCAACGTGTGGCAGTGCCCGATCGAGTATTACGTACATCGAATAATCGAGGTAGGCTTTCTCGGCGTAATCTCTTATTGAAACCTGTTCGGTTTCAAAATCGCTGGGGGTGTTTCCGTTATTGGCACTCATGGCAACTCGTTTTACTGGTTTGCAATAATTAGATTAGAACCACCGATCAACACCCACTACCTCATCACCATCCGGCGGACTAAGGAATCCGTTAACAAGGCCTGTTGAAGCATGGTATGCACAATGGTGGCCCGCGCGCTTACCAGCGCAAATTGTCCCAGAAAACATCGCTCTTGGGCAGATAAAAGCTGGGGAAATATGCGGATATTATGCGGCAGCAAAACATTTGAATGCAGCAGGGGTTAGTGGCGGTAGGTTGAAATTGGGAGTATCGCATGGCCGCGACCGCAGCTGCACTGCCTGATTTTGACAAAAGCTACGATAAAAAAGAGGCATTGATCAGTTAGCTTTCAGACCTCTAATAGGAAAGTCACCGGGCCATCATTAACCAACTGTACTTGCATATCGGCGGCGAAAATGCCCGTTTCTACGCTGCGATGCTGCTCTTTAAGTTTTGAAACGCAATAGTCGTAACAAGATTTTGCTACCGTAGGCTCAGCCGCACCAGAAAAACTTGGCCGCATGCCTTTGTCTGTGCTGGCGGCCAGAGTGAATTGCGAAATAATTAGCAAACCGCCATCAACATCACGGACACTCAAGTTCATTTTATCGGCGTCATCGGCAAATACCCGATAATTTAAAAGCTTGTGAGCGATCTTCTCCGCATGGCTTTCTGAATCATGCTTCTCAACCGCCAACAGCACCAACAGGCCTTGCCCAATTGCACCGACCGTTTGCTTATCGACATCAACCTTTGCAGAGCTTACTCGCTGAATTAATGCTTTCATTTTATGTCTGTGAGTAACAGTTACCGCCAGCTATGCGCAATAGCTGGCGCTTAGCCTATTTTGACCGCGAAGCACGCTTACGCTCATTTTCTAACAATAATTTTTTGCGCACACGAATAAAGTTTGGCGTAACCTCAACCATCTCGTCGTCTTCTATGAATTCCAGCGCCTGCTCGAGCGTCATTTTAATGTGTGGACTCAAGATCGTTGCCTCATCAGTTCCTGAAGCTCGCACGTTAGTCAGCTGCTTGGCTTTCGTGGGATTAACGGTCAAATCATTGCCGCGGCTATGAATGCCAACCACTTGACCCTCATAAACATCTACATTAGCCTCGATGGTTAAACGACCACGCTCTTGCAAATTAAATAACGCATAAGCCAGCGTCTTGCCTTTTACATTACTAATTAAAACACCATTAGTTCGTGACTGAACTTCGCCAACTTTAACTGGGCCATAATGATCAAAAATTGAGGTAAGGATACCTGTGCCTGATGTCATGGTTAAAAATTCGGAACGAAATCCAATTAATCCACGCGCTGGCATAATGTAATCGAGGCGTATGCGGCCCTTGCCATCTGGCACCATATTTTTCAAATCACCGCGACGCAGGCCCATGGCCTCCATCACTGAACCTTGATGCTGCTCTTCACAATCAACGACAACGGCCTCAAAAGGCTCCTCAATAACACCATCAACGTCACGCTGGACAACTTCAGGCCGACCAACACTCATTTCAAAACCTTCACGACGCATGGTTTCGATTAATACGGACAAATGCAACTCACCGCGACCCGACACTTTGAACTTATCAGGCGTATCGCCTTGCTCAACACGCAATGCTACGTTATGCAGCAACTCACGCTCTAACCGTTCTTTTATGTTGCGGCTAGTAACAAATTTTCCGTCTTGTCCGGCAAACGGCGAATCATTTACTTGAAAGGTCATCGACACAGTCGGTTCATCGACAGTCAGTGCGGGTAAAGCCTCAATGCACTCCGGTGCACATAGCGTCTCCGATATTTGCAAGCCTTCCAAACCAGTAACACAAACAATATCTCCCGCCCCCGCTTGCTCTACAGGCACACGTTCTACGCCTAAATTACCAAGAATATCGAGTATGCGACCATTGCGAGTATTGCCTTCATTGTCTGTAACAACGACTGGCGTATTGCGTTTAATACTGCCGCGCTTAATACGACCAACCCCAATAACGCCCACATAGCTGGAATAATCGAGCGAACTAATTTGCATTTGAAATGGGCCATCAATATCGACTTGCGGCGCACGAACCGTATCGAGTATCAACTGCAACAACGGCGTCATATCATCCGCCATGGCATCTTGTTCAAGCCCTGCTATACCATTCAAGGCAGAGGCATAGACCACGGGAAAGTCGAGTTGCTCGTCGGTGGCGCCCAAACGATCAAACAGATCGAATACCTGATCCATCACCCAATCGGCGCGCGCACCCGGGCGATCAATTTTATTGATAACCACAATCGGGTTAAGCCCCACTGCAAAAGCTTTTTGAGTGACAAATCGAGTCTGAGGCATCGGACCATCAACGGCATCAACCAACAACAGCACCGAATCGACCATCGACAACACTCGCTCAACCTCACCACCAAAATCGGCGTGTCCTGGCGTATCAACGATATTGATATGGTGATCATTCCAGTTAATTGCCGTATTTTTGGCTAAAATTGTAATGCCGCGCTCTTTCTCCTGATCATTGGAGTCCATAATGCGCTCAGTGCCCTGATCACGACGATCGAGTGTGCCGGATTGCTCTAGCAACTTGTCGACTAAGGTGGTCTTGCCATGGTCAACATGGGCGATGATAGCTATGTTGCGTAAATTCGCAGTTTTGGTGATGTCCAACGAGGATACTCCGGAGTGACTGAACGATTCGCGCCTTACAATACCAAGAGGCGCAGATACAGCCTCAATGAGAAGCAGGCGCATTAACCTGCCCTTAATAGGCCGTCTAAAGTGCGCGCGATTATACATAACCCCAGCAAGCTAAATACCGCTGTTTAGCAGGTTTCCAACGCGCAAAATTAACATTCAACAAAAGTAATACGGTAGTTTAATGGCACACAAATCGCTAAACTTTGGCCTTTTGGGCAGATGCCTACCATTACAGCCCTAATCTCACCCCCATTGCCGAGAACCCACAGCGCATGAATCAACACACAACGCCAATTTGGACCAAACGCTGGACCTTTATCATGGCCACCACCGGCGCGGCAGTTGGGCTGGGTAATATATGGAAATTCCCCTATATTGCCGGCGAAAATGGCGGCGGGGCATTCGTGCTGATGTATCTGTTATGTATCGTTTTACTGGGCATTCCAATCATGATCGCCGAGGTAATGCTCGGGCGCAGAGCTAGAGAAAACCCGATTCATGCCATGCTTAAAAATAGCCGTGATGCTGGCGCCTCGAAGGCCTGGGCATTCATTGGTGCGATGGGCGTTGCCTGCGGAATGATGATTTTAATGTATTACAGCGTGGTGGCCGGCTGGTCGTTAGAGTACGTATGGCAAAGCATGCAAGGCAGTTATATGGACAAGTCAGCCACTGAAGTCGCAGCAGGCTTTGGTGTGCTGGCCAGCAACCCCGAGCGCCAACTGCTTTGGCATAGCTTATTTTTATTACTCACCGCAATTATCGTCGGACTTGGGGTTACTCGGGGTATTGGCACGGCGGTTGATAATTTAATGCCGTTATTGTTTGTCTTACTTTTGGTTCTGCTGGGCTATTCAATCCGCAACGGTAACTTCGAACTCGGCTTCAATTTTCTGTTTAACGCCGATTTCAGCAAGCTCACCGGCGATGCCATACTCATTGCCATGGGCCACGCCTTTTTCACTTTAAGTTTAGGCATGGGCACCGTTATGGTCTACGGCTCGTACATGCCAAAAAACAGCTCCATCCCGCGAGCGGTGCTTGCCGTAGCTTTTCTCGACACTATTATCGCGTTAATTGCCGGGCTCATTATTTTCCCGCTCGTCTTCGCTAGCGGCCTAGAGCCGGGCTCGGGGCCAGGCCTATTATTTGAAACCCTTCCCATTGCTTTTTCAGGCATGTGGAACGGCTCAATATTTGGCACCGTGTTCTTTATTTTAGTGTCCATTGCAGCACTTAGCTCGTCGATATCGTTGATTGAGCCAGGCATCGCATGGCTTGAAAAAACGGGCATTAGCCGCTTATTTGCCACTTGCGGATTAGGACTCATCTGCTGGCTCGGCGGCGTAGCGAGTATTTACTCTAGCGCTGTTTTCGACACGCTCGATTACGCCACGGCCAACGTTATGTTACCTCTAGGCGGGCTGCTTATCGCCATTTTTGTAGGCTGGAAGATGGGTTATACCCGCGTGCGCAAAGAAATTAGCGATATACCGGCGCTGCTTTTTAACATTATGTTTATCACGCTGCGTTTCATAGCGCCCATAGGCGTGATCATAATTTTTGCCCATAGCTTGGGCTTTATCGCCTAACGCTCAGACACCTGTCGCGACCATTGCAAATAGGCGCTATTGGTTACAATAATCGATCCAGCGCCGCAGCGTTTGTGACTGATATTTTTTAGCATGCACAATCATATAAAAGTGCCGCTGCATATCTCGCTGCGGCACCGACAGCGGTATCAAGCGCCCGGCGGCAAAATCGTCTTGTAGCGCGATGCGCGACAAACATCCCAAACCAACACCCGCTGCAACAGCGCGCTTAATCGCTTCGGTATGCTCCAACTCCAAAAAAACGCTCAACGAATTTTGCAGCCCTTGCATGGCACGATCAAACGTTTGCCGTGTGCCTGAACCGCGCTCTCTGAGGATCCATGATGCTTCTATCAATTGCTGATCAGACAGCTGCAACTGCGAAGCATAGCTATGCTCGGGCGAGCAAAACACCACGAGCTCGTCGGCCCGCCACGCAGTGACCGACAAATCAGCGTGGGCATACTCCCCTTCTATGAGGCCAATATCGAGTTCAAAATTCAGTACTTGCTGAGCAATGTTAACCGTATTGGCTACATGCAACTGGGAATTGATAAGCGGATAATCAGACTTAAAGCGGGTAATGATTGGAATGACCACATAGTTGCCAATGGTCAGCGTAGCGCCGATGTTGAGTGCGCCAGATAGCTCATCTTGCAACAACACGTTATCGACCTCTCGGGCTTGGCTATACAACGCCTCGGCAAAGGGCAGCAATTGATAACCTTGTGCATTGAGTTGCAGGCGCTTACCCACACGGTCAAACAGGCGGGTGTTATACCTCTGCTCAAGGTCCTGCAACGCGCCACTAGCGGCCGATTGCGACATAGCCAAATTCTCGGCCGCACGGCTAATATTCTGCAGCCTAGCTGTAGCCAAAAAAACATCAATTTGTCTTAACGTAAATCTCATCGCGCTGCCTTCATTAGAGTAGTTAATAAAAAATGTTCAAGCTGCCATGCAACTAATCCATCTGCTATCAGTCTACGTAATAGAGTTATAAATGATGGCCAACTCCACTTCATACTCTACATTTTTGACTGTTCTCCCCTCGTAAGAGTTATGCCGGCGCTGAGCCGGCTTTTTTTGGCGCCTACATCACTGAACCGCCGTGTCTGAGTGCTGTGTTTGAGCCTGTTTTCTAAGCACTTCATATCGCTATATCCGATATATTATATCTAAATAAACCATTTTACCTATTAAAAATAGACCGCTAAAGTAAGTGCTTTGAAGCTAACACACCATTAACCGCCAATAAGGATCTTTAATGTCACGCTTAATGACCGAAACCGTTACACATGTGCACCATTGGAATGAGTCGCTGTTTAGCTTTAAAACGACCCGCGATACGGGCTTTCGATTTAAAAACGGCCATTTTGTAATGGTGGGCCTCCCTGATGAAGGGAAACCCCTACTAAGGGCCTATAGCATAGCGAGCGCTAACTACGAAGATGAGCTTGAATTCTTCAGTATCAAAGTGCCCAACGGACCACTGACCTCACGATTGCAGCATCTGCAGGTGGGCGATGAAGTTCTTGTCAGCAAAAAACCGACCGGCACCCTAGTAACCGATCAAATGCTGCCGGGTAAGCACCTGTACTTAATTAGCACAGGCACTGGGCTTGCGCCGTTTATGAGTATCATCAAAGACCATGAAATCTATGATCAATTCGACAAAATTATCCTCACCCATGGCGTGCGCTACACCTCTGAGTTGGCCTACGTGGATTACATCCAGAATGAATTGCCCAACAATGAATACTTTGGCGAGCTGGTGCGCGAAAAGCTGATTTACTACCCTACCGTAACGCGCGAGGACTATAAGAATAACGGCCGACTGACTGACCTTATGACCAGTGGCAAATTATTTGTCGATATCGGCCTACCTAAGCCCAATGTCGAAGACGACCGCTTTATGATTTGTGGCAGCCCCAGCATGTTAAAAGACACCTGCGCCATTTTAAATGAGCGCGGCTTTGGGGAAGTGCGCAACGGGCAACCAGGACATTACGTTATAGAACGGGCGTTTGTGGAGTAACCTTGTGCCGGTTGAAAATAGCGGGATCATATACCGAGGGTTCAAGCCTTTTTAACGAATATTGATTTTAATTTCATCGCGCCAATGCCAGCGATTTTACAATCAATATTATGATCACCCTCTACAAGCCGAATATTTTTGACCTTAGAGCCCACCTTCACTACGGCCGACGAACCTTTAACTTTTAGATCTTTAATCACAACAACACTGTCGCCATCATGCAGCATATTACCATTGGCATCTTTAATTAGCGCACTCACTTCCGTTTCATCCACAGCATCAACGCTCCACTCATGCGCGCACTCAGGGCACACACAGAGGGAGCCATCGAGGTAGGTATACGCCGACTTGCACTCAGTGCAGGGAGGTAATTCGTTCATTGCGGCTTCTCACTAATAAGTGATCGTTTCAATGGCACATCCTAGCAACAAGCACGTCACTGCAATGCTGCAGTTAGGCTAGGCTATCATCGGCCACAAAGTATTGTGGATCTTCAATCACATTCACTTCAACCAGGTTACCCGCCTTAGTCAGTAACTTGCGGCACTCGGCACTCAGGTGAACTAAATGTAACTGCTTGCCCGCATTGAGGTAGCGTTCGGCCAGCGTATCGATGGCCTCTAGGCCTGAGTGATCGGCCACTCGTGAGCGAGCAAAATCAATAATAATCTCGTCGTTATCTTGCTGCGGGTCAAATCGCTCTAAAAACGATTCTACCGAACCAAAAAATAATGGGCCGGTAACTGCATAAACGGTAGAGCCGTCGTGATCTTCGCGCGCCTCTATACGAATAAACTTTGCATGTTCCCAGGCAAAAACAAGTGCCGACACAATCACACCAACCACCACAGCAATCGCCAAATCAGTCGCCACAGTCACGCCCGACACTAAAACCAAAATCATCGCATCGCTGCGCGGCACTTTACCCATGATGCGAAAGCTACTCCACTCAAAGGTACCGATCACCACAATAAACATAACGCCAATCAATGCCGCCAATGGAATTTTCTCAATAAGTGGCGAAGCAACCAAAATAAATAACAACAGCGACAACGCCGCAGTGATACCCGACAGCCTGCCACGGCCGCCCGAGTTTACATTAATCATACTCTGGCCAATCATGGCGCACCCGCCCATACCACCAAACAAACCAGTCACTGTGTTAGCCACACCCTGGCCGATGCACTCTTTATTGCCACGTCCGCGCGATTCAGTAATTTCATCGACCAACCGCAAGGTAAGTAAAGACTCGATTAAACCGATAGCTGCGAGGACCAGTGCATAAGGAAAAATAATGAACAGCGTTTCGAAATTCAACGGCACGCTGGGTAAATGAAAGCTCGGCAACCCGCCCTTAATTGAAGCTACATCACCAACAACACGTGTATCGACATTAAAACCGAACACCACCAAAGTCACGAACACAATGGCGACCAGCGATGATGGCAGTGCCGTGGTGAAACGAGGTAGAAGATGAATAATTAGCATGGTGACCGCAACTAGCCCCAACAACATATAAAGCTGATCGCCAGCCAGCCAGGCCACATCAATAATCGAGCCTTGCATAAACGTACCATGCAACCAACCTGGCTCCCCCGACACACCAAACTGACTGAGCTGAGCCAAAAAGATTACGATAGCCAAACCATTCACAAAGCCCAGCATAACGGGATGAGGCACCATGCGAATGAACTTACCCAGCTTGAGTACGCCCGCCAAAATTTGTATCCCGCCCATCAACACGACGGTGGCAAACAAATACTCAACGCCGTGATCGGCCACTAATGCCACCATCACCACCGCTAAGGCACCGGTTGCACCAGAAATCATACCGGGGCGACCACCAATACAGGCAGTGATAAGCCCAACCATAAAAGCAGCATACAACCCGACTAAAGGTTCAACTCCAGCTACCAGCGCAAACGCTATTGCCTCAGGCACTAGTGCTAACGCTACTGTGAGGCCAGAAAGTAAGTCATTTTTAATGGTGGCGGCTTTACTAGGATGAAATTCAAACATACAGCGATACTCTTTAGACAATGGGCTGAGCGCACCTGCTTACAGAGCAAGTGATACACGCGCTAGATACACCAATCGACAAAAGGAGTTATTAGGTGACAACTGGGAGAGAGCTGGAGTTTACAGAATAGCCAGCGTCAGCACAAAACAAGAAAGTGGTTAAATGCAATAAAGACTGCCCGCAAACACTGCGTGCCAGTGCTCAAGACACCACATAATTTTGAGCTTCATACAAAGCACCGCTGCCACTTTCTTTATCAAGGAGCACCGGCGTCAGTGCGCCGGGTAAAACGGTATCAGGATCGTTTGGCGCGGTCGGACCACCAAGATCGGTTCTCAACCAGCCTGGGTCCAGCAAGTTCATTAATACATTAGTATCTTTAAGTGTTGGCATCATATCGCGCACATATCTCTCTAATGCAGCCTTCGAGCAACTATAGGGCATGAGCTCAGGCTCATTACAAATTCCCGATGTTACATTCACTATACGCCCCCAGTCGCGATCGAGCATCGCAGGTAAAAAGGCATCGCATAGCTTGGCCGGAGCAACACAATTGACCATAAAACTTTCACGATATTCATTCATAGTCGGTTCAAACATGGGCCGGTATGCCGTCATAATGGCAGCATTGTTATAAAGTATATCGAGTCGATCATCGGTAAGGTCTGTCACTTGCGTGATCATATGATCTATTTCCGTTGCAGAGTCTAGCCTCGCAGCCACTGCAATAACGTCTACGCCCGTTTTTTTTAACTGCGCAACTAATGACTGTGTACCTGCAAGCTCACGCGAATGTACAACGAGCTTGCAGCCTTGCGCAGCTAATGCCTTTGCTACACGCCTGCCAACACCGCGACTCGCGCCGGTTACCAGGGCCCATCTATTTTGGATATCGACCATAATTAAAACTCTGCTTTTTGTTCTATGAAAAAATGTTGCCCGACACGCCCAATTCAACGCTAAGCGGCGCCATTTTAGCGAATCAGAAAGAAAACCACCCTACACATAACCGCAGTCAGCGTAAAATATCGGCCTACTGCCCAATAGATCATTATGCCGGACTAAACTAGCAAATAAAGCGAGCAAATGAAGTCCGCTAACTATGCCGATTAACGCTCGAATGCCAAGTTAATCAAAACCAACCCAGCAAGACGAACGATACAAAGGACTTCTCATGAAAAAACCAAGCCCATTATGGTTAATGATACCGCTTGCCACGCTACTAGGCGCCTGCAGCACCACTACAACGACAACGCATTACGGGCTATCGACCACTAGCGAAATTTTACTCACCAGTGAATCGGGTGAAAAGATTGCTCCGCAAGCAAATTATAAGTTTAAAACCGGCTTAGCGTCCGGCACTACTATTACAATCGACCCAAGTGCAATCAAACAAACGATAGTCGGCATTGGCACATCCTTTACCGAATCGTCAGCTTACGTGCTTGCACACCTAGAAAACGACAAGCGTCGCGAAGTTATGGCAAACATTTACGGTGCAAATGGCGCGAACTTTTCGTTGGCTCGCACGCCGATAGGTTCAACTGATTTCTCTGTAGAAGGGAAATATTCATATGCTGAAAAAATTGGCGATCGCTCACTAAAAAGTTTCAGCATAGCGCCAGATAGCGAGGGCTTTAGTAAGGAGAAATATAAACATATTAAAAATAGTTCTTACGATGTACTGCCCATGATCAAAGAAGCTTTAGCCATTAAAGCCAATCAAGAAGACCGGGATTTACGCATTATCGCGTCAGCCTGGACAGCACCCCCCTGGATGAAAACAATCGAAGACTGGTTTATAAAACCCACCGATGAAAACAATCACCAAGGCACAGGCGGCGAGTTGAAGCCTGAGTATGTTTCTACTTATGCCGACTATATTATTAAGTACCTCGATGCTTACAAAAAAGAAGGCATCGCAATTTGGGGTTTAACACCAGTTAATGAGCCCCATGGAAATAGTGGTAATTGGGAAAGCATGCACTTTACACCTGAGACGCAAAACGTTTTCATCAAAGATCACCTAGGGCCAAAATTAGATGCCGCCGGCTATGCCAACGCCAAACTTTTCATCTATGATCAAAACCGCGACGACTTAGAACACTGGACGGATGTTATGTATGCCGATGAAGATACAGCGGCATATATCGACGGCGCCGCGGTGCACTGGTATGCCAGTACCCACAAAGTTTTTGAAGATGTATTTGACAGCGTACATGAAAAATTTCCTGACTTTTCAATTATTCATACCGAAGGCACTATTGACGACTTAGGTAAAGATGCACCAGGCGGCGTGTTAGACCCAGTTTTATTTAAAGAATCAAATTGGTTTAAGAATGACGGCTTCTGGTGGAACTCCAACGCTACTGATTGGGCCTACACTGCTACTTGGGCAGCCAACGCAGTAGACCATCCTATCTACACACCGGTTCATCGCTATGCACGAAACATTATCGTTAGCCTTGATCACTGGGTAGATGGCTGGATCGATTGGAATATCGTACTCGACCACAATGGCGGCCCCAATCATGCAGGCAACTTTTGTGGTGCGCCCATTATGATCAATACCGAGACGACGGAGGTTTATTACACGCCTATTTATTATGTACTAGCCCAATTTAGTAAAACAATTCGCCCCGGCGATAAAGCTGTACAAACTCAAAAGCAACTTTTAGATCTGGATGAAGACGCCTTGCATGCTAGCGCCACCATCAACTCAGAGAAATTACTCAGTGTGCAATTGCTCAATACTACAAAAACACCTATCACTTATCAGCTACAAATAGGTGCTCAACATGCAAGTATTACGATCGCCGCCAATGCAATACAAACCGTACGTGTTCAGTTGTAATGGTTACCATAGTAGCTTTAAAAATAATAAGGCACGGGTAGCTTAAGCCCGATGAAACGCGCCGTTAAGAATCTCAAGGCTGCTTAACAGCATTGGCATAAGCGAAAAACTCTGCCCCAATTGCCTCCCAACCCGAATCTCAAGCGGTTATTTTATTAAAGCTACGCACACATCGTTTGACGCACAGGTAGCCGACTCGCCACCTACTCGACGCGCGTTTAACAACTTGGGCTCGCGCCTCCCAGCGGGCGCACAACCTGACAAACATTGTGACGCGCACGACAAGAATACATTACTGCGAGTGCACGCAATGATGAGAAACGTCGCTGAATCTTCCCGCCATTAATAAACCATGGCAGGCCCACCTTTCGATTCTACAAATTATCGGATAGACTGCCCTAGAGGTGAACAATAAAACGCTTTATTACTAAGCCAATAATAACGAAAGGATTTTTTATGGACTATCGGCCTTACTACTCTCTTTACTGCGCCATTATTGTTTCTCTCGGCGGCTTTGTTTTTGGCTTTGATGCCTCAGTCATTTCAGGCGTCATTGGCGCAGTGTCTACCGAATTTAATTTAACTCCGATCGAATCTGGATTTGTAGTGGCCGCTCCAACGCTCTCAGCATTGGTAGGCACCACAATTATCGGCCCTTTAAGTGACGCCCTAGGCCGAAAAAAGGTGCTCATTATTATCGCTTTTTTATATGTACTCTCGGCTTTAGCATCAGCCTTTGCCACATCGTACTTTATGCTCGTGGCAGCGCGAGCTCTTGGCGGTTTCGCATTTGCCTCTCTGGTCATAGCGCCACTATATATAGGTGAGATATCACCGGCACAATCTCGTGGCAAAAGAGTGTCTCTCAATCAACTGAATATTGTGGTTGGTTTATCAGTAGCTTACTTCACTAACTATTTCATTTTACATGTCAGCTCCTCAGGCGCTAGCTGGGTAAGCACTCTTGGTATTGACATGCATACGTGGCGCTGGATGCTGGGATTAGAGATCGTACCGGCATTGGTGTTTTTTCTTGCGCTTTTTTCAATATCCGACAGTCCTCGCTGGCTCATGCTTAAAGGCAGAAGCGACGAGGCGCGCAAAGTAGTTGCAACTTTGTTACCCGCTGAACAAGTAGAAGCAGAAATCAATATTATTGTGCAGAGTTCGGCGGTCGATGCGGGATCGTTGTGGACCCGCATTGGCGCTATTTTTGGCCCAAAAATGCGCCTCGCTTTAATTGTTGGTGTTGTTGTAGGCATCACCCAACAAATCACGGGCATCAATGCCATATTTTTTTACGCACCCACCATTTTTGAACAGAGCGGCATCGGCACTAATGCCGCCTTTGCGCAAGCCGTTTTGGTCGGCGTAATCAATGTGGTGTTTACTTTATTTGCCATGGCATTGATTGATAAGTGGGGGCGCAAGCCTTTATTAATTGTTGGCTTATCGGGCATTGCCATCAGTATGGCACTTTGCACCTACGGTTTTGCCCAAGCGACCTATGAGCTAACCCCTAGCGGCATCACACAATTACAACAGTTAGATTCAGCAGACCGTGGCTTTGATGCTCGATCTTTGAGCGGTATGGTAGGAAAAACCTATGCAAGTGATATTGAATTTAAAGAGGCGCTCAAAGAACTTATCGGTGCCAGTGCAGCACGCGACTATGAAAGCGAATTAATTAAAAGTAGTATTCAAATTAATGCAACGCTCATTCTCATTGGTATCCTCGGATTCGTTGCTTCATTTGCAATATCTCTTGGCCCTGTAATGTGGGTGTTGTTTTCGGAGATATTTCCCAATCAATTGCGCGGCGTGGCCATCTCATTTGTTGGCTTACTCAACAGCATGATAAGTTTTACCGTGCAGCTAGTATTTCCATGGGAACTAGGCACCCTAGGTGCTGCGCTCACGTTTAGCTCATACGGTATATTTGCAGTGATTGGTTTACTACTCGTTATATGGCTTCTTCCCGAAACTAAGGGTCGCTCGCTAGAGGAGCTTGAGGCTCTATTTGCAAAAAAATAATATGCCCGCCTAAGTAAAATATTATTTATCGGGCCTGCAAAGGCTTAGCTAAGTCGTGACTTACCTACCCACTTTTCACTTTGCCAGCGCAGTATCATAATAGTGCCCCGGACCCACTCATCAAGCCCGACGGCGAACCAAATACCCAGCACGCCAAAGGACCAGTGGATGCCGATGATATAGGCAAACAAAACGCCTATCCCCCACATACAAATGATTCCGACTTTCACAGGAAACATCACATCACCAGTGCCTTTAAGAGACGAAATCACAATAAGATTCACGGCGCGACCGGGCTCCAAGAAAAGCCACATAATAAGTAGCAAGCCAATAAGCTTTTGCGCCTCTGGATCTTGGCTAAATATTGAGGCGAGCGGCTCACGTGCAACGATAAACAATAACGACACAGCCACAGACACCATCACCCCTATGATCCAGTGGCGGTGAATACTCGCTTTTAGCTCTTGTATGCGATTTTGCCCGACAAGATAGCTACTGATAATTTGCGATCCAATGCCTAACGACAGCGAAAAGACAAAGATGAATCGTGCGATGGTTTGCGCAATAGCGGTAGCAACTAAAGCAGCCGTACCCAGCTGGGCGACAAAAAACATAATTGTGATTTGAGCAAAGTTATAGGAAAGCCCTTCACCCGCATTAGGCAGCCCCAACCTTAAAATATCAGCTAGGTGTCTCCTGTTGTAGCGAAACGCACTCCGCACAGAAAATGGCAGACGATATTTCTTTAACACAAAAACACACGCCAGCGCCGCAAACACCTGACTCAGAACAGTCGCCACTGCAACACCTGCAACACCTGTCACTGGCAGACCAAAGGGGCCAAATAAAGCAATATAATTGCCTACTACATTCAATAACCCACTCATCACTTGAATCACCATCGGTGATTTACTATAACCGTAAGCACGCAGCACTGTAGAGAGTAGAATACTAATACCCATACCAATAGAGAATGTTCCGGTAATAAAGGTATATTCGAAAGCAAATTGCTCAACCATTGGCTCTAAATTATAAAGCGCAACGAGATGTGTACTGCCAAAAAAGAACAGCGCGCCCACAGCAATTGACATTAAGAAAGATAATGCTAATCCAGCTTCAGCGTACGCTTGCCCTTGCTCCGCTTGTTGCGCGCCCAGATGCTGACCAATTAAAATAGCTGCGCCCGTCGACACAATCATATGCATGAAGATAACAAACAAAATAAAGTTGCCTGTTAAGCCCACCGCGGCAACAGCATCATCTGAATATTGGGATAACATAAGAACATCAATAGTCATGATGCTCAT
>CAJQKT010000037.1 GCA_905478995.1 uncultured Pseudomonadales bacterium
CGGCGTCTAGTGCACGGCTATCATGCTGCGGTTAGTTACGCTGATGCGCAGGTGGGCAAGGTGTTAGGCCAGCTCGATGCATTAGGCTTGAGCGACAATACTATTGTCATTTTGATGGGCGACCACGGTTATAGTTTGGGTGAGCACGGTTTATGGTGTAAGCACTCAACTTTCGATGTGGCAACGAAAACACCGTTGATTATCCGAGCGCCTGGTATGCCCGCGAATCAGACTGTTGAGGGCTTAGTAGAGTTTATTGATGTTTTTCCAACACTAACTCAATTGGCTGGTATCGAAACACCCGCGCAAGCGGCGGGTATGAGTTTAGTTCCGTTGTTAAAAGATGCGAGCCTTCCTGCGAGGTCGGCAGTGTTTCCGCGCTACCATGCGGCCGAGGCGATTCACACTAACCAATATACGTTAACGCAGTGGTTTGGTGGCAATGGCAGAGCCTTCGCTGAAATGCTCTACGACAACAAAAACGACCCAGATGAGACGCGTAATCTAGCTAAGATGCCAGAGTATAAAAATGTGTTAAATGACCTGAAGAGCCAATTAGCTAGCCATATGAAAGCGCGTAAATAAAATGGCGCCGCAGCGAAGCCAATGAACGTTAGTTCCAGGCAAGGCAGTCCGTCAAAAAAGTCAACTTTAAATTGAGCGAGATCGCCAAGAGCGCGAGTCGTATGCACTTGCCGATAATGGCAGGAGAGAGAACTATGTATTATAAGATCGCAATATATTTTTTTATCGGATTGTTTTCAATCGGTGTTAAGGCTGCAGGAGGGGTTGCTGGTCAGGATAAGCAGCCGAATGTTTTATTTATTATGATCGACGATTTGAGAGTCGAGTTGGGTGCGTATGGTGGCGAGCACGTGCTGTCGCCCAATATTGATATGCTTGCTGCGCAAGGCACACGCTTTGCTAATGCCTACGTGAGCGTGCCAGTTTGTGGTGCGTCTCGAGCTAGTCTATTTACCGGTATGCGCGCCACCCCTGACCGCTTCAAGAATTATTATACTTCGGTAGAAAAAGATGCCCCCGAGGCAACAACTATTTTTGAGCAGTTTAAGGATAATGGTTATCACACCGCAGCATACGGTAAAATCTTTCATCAAGTGCAGGACACTGCCGGCAAAAGTTGGACGGCAAAAAAAGCGTGGAATTGGCGTCGGCATACGCAAAATCGTGATTATCAATTGCCAGAAAATATTGCCGAATACAAGAAAACTAAAAGTGGCCCCTCAACAGAGAGCTTTGACGGACCTGATGATGTCTATTTTGGCGGTAAATTGGCGAGCAAGGCCATAACGGTGATGTCTGATTTGGCAGCTTCTGAGCAGCCGTTTTTTTTAGCGCTGGGTTTTACGAAGCCGCATCTACCTTTCAATGCACCTAAAAAATACTGGGACTTATATGACGCCCAGCAATTTGAATTAGCAGAAAATTCCTTGCCTGAGGGTGCGCCTAAGCAGGCTTATCATCAATTTGGTGAGTTGCGTTCTTACAGTGACACCCCTAAGGCGCCTCGGCCTGTAGGCGAGGATCAAGCTCGGCGCTTAATACATGGTTATCACGCTGCGGTAAGTTACACCGATGCTCAAGTAGGTAAGGTTTTAAAGCAACTTGATGCCTTGGGCTTAACTGAAAATACCATTGTTATTTTGATGGGCGATCATGGTTATGCCCTTGGTGAGCACGGCCTGTGGTGCAAGCACTCTACCTTCGATGTGGCCACTAAAACGCCGTTAATTATTCGAGCGCCAAATATGCCGGCGAATCAAACGGTTGAAGGATTGGTCGAATTTATTGATATTTTTCCAACGCTAACAGAGTTAGCCGGTTTTGATTCACCAGCCCAAGCGGTCGGCATAAGCCTAGCGCCGCAGCTGAGCGATTCTAGCTTGCCAGCTAGGGCGGCAGTGTTTCCTCGTTACCATAGTGCCGAGGCCATTCACACCGACCAGTACACACTGACCCAGTGGTTCGGGGCCAATGGTCGGGTTAGGGCGCAGATGCTCTACGATAACAAAAATGACCCTGACGAAACGCGCAACCTTGCGAACCTGCCTGAATATCGAGAGGTATTGGCTGGCTTGAGCGCTCAGCTCAGTGCTTATCTAAAAGCGCGGAAGTAGGTGAGCAAGGCTTCAGTCGCCATCGTAGATTCAACTATACCGGTGGTATCGCAAAAGCTGCCGCTTTGTAACAGTTTGTAACAGGATGCGCGTTTGGTATGTTCAGTTACCATCTGCGCTCCTACCCTGTTGAATTTAATGCTACTTTTTATATGTACTTTTAAAAACGGCTCATCTCAACGGTGCCGTACTAGGTGTGCCGGTGCGTGCCAGAAGAGCTTTGGCCTGACGACTTAATGATTTTAATATGAATATAATGGATTCGAACTTTCGAGGAAATCTTTTGTTGCTATTTATTTTATCCGTTTTTCGGACGGTCGCTGTTATCGCGTTCACGCTTAGCCTGAGCGTTCAGGCTTTTGCTGCCGATTGGTATGTTCAGGCTACGGGGTCGAACGCGAATGCTGGTGATTCTTCTTCGGCACCATTCCAGACAATTGCTAAGGGG